>JAZSGU010000071.1:0-32705 GCA_045532895.1 Acutalibacteraceae bacterium
GGATAGGTGAAATTGCCGAGCTTGACCGATGTGTTGTTTGCCGTTTGCTGCGACAAAACGGAAAATCCGTTTTTGAACTCGGTGTCATTGAAAAGCTGTTTTGAGTCATATCGCGCAAAAGGAAGCCCCAGCGCAGACGAAGCTGCAAGGCAAATCATAAAAATTATTGACAAAAGTTTTTGAAAAAACATATTCTCACCGCCTTGTTCCGATTATATCATCGGTGACGACAAAAAACAAGAATATCTTTATTCTTGCTTGACTGAAAAGCGCATAGAGTGGTATTATATAATAAACAATAATTCGTAAAGGCAAATAAACATGAACTGTTATTCCGAAATTGCAAAATCCGTTCCCGAATTTATGTCGCTTGCCAATGCGATTCGCAAAACCCGTCTGCCCTGCGGTGTGACGGGGCTTTCACATATCCACAAGGCGCATGTTATTGCTTCAATGTGCATGTGCCTTATGCAAAAGGCGGTTGCCCTTGTTCCCGATGAAGCAACGGCAACAAGGCTGCGGCAGGATTTGGAGGGCTTCGGCGTTAATGCCCTGCACTACCCTGCAAGGGATTTTTCGTTCCGTACCCTCGAAACGGTTTCAAGAGAATATGAGCATGCGCGCCTGAAAGTGCTGGATAAAATGCTTTCGGGTGATTTTGACGTTGTTGTGCTGTCCGCGGAGGCGGCAATGCAGCTGACCGTACCCCGTGAAAGGCTCATGGGCAGCAGCTTTTCCGTTGAGGCGGGCGAGGATTATGACTCCGACGAGCTTATAACAAGCCTTGTTGCCTGCGGCTATACCCGCGCGGAGCAGGTTGACGGCGCGGGGCAGTTCGCTTTAAGGGGAGGAATACTCGACTTCTTTCCGCCCGATTCAAAGCAGCCCTGCCGAATAGAGTTCTGGGGCGACACGGTGGACAGCATTTCGTTCTTCGACCCCGAAACGCAGCGCAGAACAGAAACCGCAGACGAAATCCGCATAACTCCGGCAAGAGAAATTCTTTGCGCGGAGCAGATGCTTTGCGCCCTGATTGAAAAACATATTGCAGAGAATAAAATAAAGGGCGAGGCACTCAAAAATCTTAATGATGACATCGCAAAAATGAACGACGGAATCCGGCTTTCCTCCGCCGATAAATATATGCCGCTGATTTATCCCGAAGCTTCAAGCATTTTCGACTACGCAAAGGGCTGCATGCTTTTTGTCTGCGAAAGCTTTTCGGTCAAGGATAAATTCAATGCCGCCTGCCAGCTTATGAACGAAACCGTCAAGGGGTTGTTCCAAGACGGAACGCTGTGCAAGGGGTTTGACCGCTACGGCATTCAGCTTCACGAGCTTTTTACCGTTTATGAAAAAACGGGTGCGGTTTATCTTGACAATCTGCCCCGCGGCAGCTTTGACACGCCCGTTAAGGAGCTTATAACTTTCACCGCAAAGCAGATAAGCCCGTGGAACGGAACTTTTTCGGCTATCGTTGACGATTTGAACGCAATACGCGGCAGATTGGGTCACACCTGCGCCGTGCTTGCGGGCACGGACAAGGCGGCAAAAACCCTTGCAGATGACCTTGAAAATGAGGGTATTCCCGCAATTTTCTGCCCCGTTCCCCCTGCAGAGCTTCCGCAAAAAATTGTTTGCGTTATCCCCGGTGGGTTTTCGGCGGGCTTTGAATATCCGAACGCAAAATTCACCCTTATTTCATACAGAAGCAGAACGGTCACTAAAAACCGCGTTGCTTCAACAAAGAGGGGCAAAAATGCGTTTAACAACCTTGACGAGCTTCACAGAGGCGAATATGTTGTTCACGCCACCCACGGCATAGGCATTTTTGAGGGAATACAGACCCTTGAAGCCTCGGGAACAACAAAGGACTACATTAAAATACGTTATGACAAGGGCGATAATCTTTATGTGCCCGTAACCCAGCTTGACCAGGTTTCAAAATATATCGGACCGAAAAACGACGACAAGCCGCTCAAATTGAGCAAGCTCGGCGGCAAGGATTGGCAAAAGGCAAGAACAAAGGTCAAAAGCGCGGTCAAGGATATGGCAAAGGAGCTTATTGAGCTTTATTCCAAGCGAATCAAGGTTCAGGGCCACGCTTTTTCACAGGATATTGATATGCAGAGCGATTTTGAGCGCCGCTTCGAGTTTGTTGAAACGGATGACCAGCTTCGCTGCATTCACGAAATAAAAAAGGATATGGAAAAGCCATATCCAATGGACAGACTGCTCTGCGGTGACGTCGGCTTCGGCAAAACAGAGGTTGCCCTGCGCGCCGTTTTCAAATGCGTTGCCGACGGCAAGCAATGCGCAATTCTTGTGCCGACGACGATTCTGGCATTACAGCATTATCAAACAATTTTGAGGCGGTTTGAAGGCTTCCCTATTGAGGCGGGCATGCTTTCGCGCTTCTGCACAAAAAAAGAAATTGAAAAAACATTGAACGGCTTGCGCCGCGGCTCGGTTGACATTGTTGTGGGCACCCACCGCCTTATTTCAAAGGATGTTCAGTTCCGCGATTTGGGCCTGATTATTGTTGACGAGGAGCAGCGTTTCGGTGTTGCACAGAAAGAAAAGCTCAAAACCGTGTTCCCTGCCGTTGACGTTTTAACCCTCACAGCAACGCCCATTCCCCGCACGCTCAACATGGCGATGACGGGAATCCGCGACATGTCCGTGCTTGAAGAAGCTCCGCAGGACAGACTGCCCGTTCAGACCTATGTTATCGAGCATAACATGCCCGTGCTTGTTCAGGCAATGGAGCAGGAGCTTCGCCGCGGGGGTCAGGTTTATTACCTTTATAACCGCGTTGAGGATATCGAGAAAAAGGCGGCGGAAATCAAAGCCATGCTGCCCGATGCGAATGTGGGCATAGGTCACGGCAAAATGAGCGAGGATGAGCTAAGCGAGGTCTGGCGCAGGCTGCTTGAGGGCGAAATAGATATTCTTGTTTGCACAACGATAATCGAAACGGGCGTTGATGTGCCCAATGCAAACACGCTCATTATTGAAAATGCGGACAGAATGGGTCTTGCCCAGCTTCATCAGATTAGGGGCAGGGTCGGGCGTTCTTCGCGCAGAGCGAGCGCATATTTCACCTTCACCCGCGGAAAGCAGTTGAGCGAAATTGCAACACGCAGGCTTGATTCGATAAGAGAATTTACGGAGTTCGGCTCGGGCTTCCATATCGCAATGCGCGACCTTGAACTGAGAGGCGCGGGCAACGTGCTCGGCGCAAATCAGCACGGCCATATGGAATCCGTCGGCTACGAAATGTATGTCAAGCTGCTTGAGCAGGCAATCGCGGAGGAAAAGGGCGAAAAGCCCGCAACCCCCGAAAAGGACTGCGTTATCGACCTGCCGATTGATGCTCATATTCCCGATGATTATATCGAAAGCGTGCCGCAGAGGCTTCAGATTTACCGCCGAATTGCGGATATCAAAACCGATGAGGATGCATCCGATGTTATAGACGAGCTTGTGGACCGCTTCGGCGACCCGCCGCCGTGCGTTGAGGGGCTTATACGCATTGCCCTGCTTCGCGGAAAGGCGGCAAGGCACGATATTTATGAGATTACCATGCAGAGCGACAGAATTATTTTCAAGATAAGCTCGCTCGATATGGAGAAAATTGCGCTTGCGTCATCCCATTTCAAGGGCAGGTTTGTTGTCAGCGCGGGCGGCGGCAAGCCGCAGATTTCCGTGCGTTTGCTCAAAGGCGAAAACCGCCTCGGGCTTATCCAGAGAGTTCTGGATTATATGGATAAAGAAATTCAGAAAGGCTGATATTATGAAAAAGTTTTTATGCATCGTTCTTTCACTTGCGGTTGTCTTTTCTTCCTGCGCGATAATGGCTTCGGCTTCGGGCGAGGTTAAGGGCGAGATAAGCGAATACCCCGTTATCATCGTGCCCGGCTACAGCTCAACCAACCTCTATTACGGCGACAGCCTTGAAACGGGCGAAAGTGTGTGGGGGCTTGACTGGGACCATGTTTTAAGCCGCGTTTTTGCAAGAATTGCCGAGCTCGGCATCGGTCTGGGCGCGCTGACTGTCGGCAATGCGGAATATATTTCCGATGTGCTTGCCGAGGAAATGAACGTGCTTTTTGAAAAGCTTCGCTGCAACCCCGACGGCACAAGCGCATATGAGCTTCATCAGGACTACACAGCCGCCGCGGATAAAAACAGCGCATATCTGCGAGAAAATGTTCCCGACGGCAAATATCAGCAGGAAACAGAGATTGCCGCCGAAATTGCCGAATATATCGGCTATGAAAACATCTATAATTTCAGCAGCGATTTCAGAATGGGCGCGGAATACTGCGCGGGTCTGCTGGATGAATTTATTCAGTCCGTTAAAGAGCACAGCGGCAAGGACAAGGTTAACCTTTTCGCCGTCAGCCACGGTGGTCAGGTAACCGCCACATACCTCAACATTTACGGCTGGAAGGGCGATGTTGACAACGCCGTTTTAACCGTTCCCGCCATCGGCGGCGCGGGCATTGCCTATGATGCGATGAACGCAACGGTTGAGTTTGACGAAGAATGCCTTCTCCGCTTTATCGAAAACGGCACAATGACCGAGGAAAACTATAACTGGCTTGTCAAGGCAAATCAGCTTGGCTTTGTTGACATTCTTCTAAACTCCCTTTTCCCGAAAATCATGCCCACCCTCGGCTATTGGGGCAGCCTTTGGGACTTCATTCCCATTCATAAATATGAAGAATCAAAAGCCAATCTTCTTGATAAGGAAGAAAGCGCAAGGCTTATTGAGATAAGCGACCGCTTCCACTACGAGCTTTTGCCCACAATGGACGAAAAGCTTGCCGAATGCATCGAAAACGGCATGAATATTTCAATCATCGCGGGCACGGGCAACCGAATTGTTACGGGTCTGCCTGAGGATTCGGATGGCATTATCACAACGGCGGCTTCAACCGGCGCAACCTGCGCCCCCTACGGCAAGCGATTTGCCGACGGCTATGTTCAGATTAACGGCTGCGGCGGCAAAAACAAGGTTTCGCCCTCAATGACGATTGATGCTTCAACCGCATATCTGCCCGATAACACCTGGTTTGTGGACGGGCTTTTCCACGGCATGACCTACAAAGACGACTACACAAGGGTTTTGATGATGACCCTGTTGCTGACCGACGATATCACCGACGTTTATTCAAACGAAAGCTTCCCGCAGTTCAAGTATTCCACCAATCCGTCGCACACCGTGCATGCATCCTTCAGCGGCTGTGCCGAGGGCATGATTACGGGCGATGCGCAGAAGCTTGTTGTTCAGAATGTTTGCCAAAACTCAAATGTAAGAATAGTTGCGGTTGCCTGCGAGGGTCTTGACCTTAAATTCAAGGTGAATCCCTTCAAAAAGCTTGCACCGGGCGAGAAAACCGAGATTGAGTTCAGCGGCGAAATCCCCGCAGAGGCGGCAAGGGCTGTTGCAATAACCGTTTATTACAGCATGGATAACATCACCCCTACGGGCTACAGAAGCCAGACGTTTACCCTTGACAACGGCGCGGCTGTTGCCGATGAGGGCGGCTTCAGACGAGCGGAGCCCGCAACTCCGTTTGATATTCTTATCGGCGACGATTTTGATGCAATCCTGCGCAAGCTCGGTTTGAAAGAGCTGTTTTCAATGGTTTACACCATTGTGTATTTCTGGGGTCAGGCACTTTGGGTGTTTTAATTAACAACGGCGGTTGATTTTGCCGTAAAAAGAGTAGGGGCGGATATTATCCGCCCGTCAAAATTGATATTATGTAGGGGTCGATGCCAACATCGACCCTTATTTTGTTTTCATATTTATTATTTTCCCTGCTTCCCCCACCGCAAGAGTAACAAGCGACAAGGCGGCAACAATGAGCCATTGTATGGGTGTAAGCGGAGTAACCCCGAAAATATCGGCAAGCGGGGGGATGATAACCACCGACGCCTGCACCGCCGTGCAGAGAATTACCGCAAGGTTCATCATTCTGTTGGAGAAAATTCCTGCTTTATAGAGCGGCAGAGAGGAGCGCATGTTGACGGAGTGGAAAATTTCGCAAAAGCTTAAGGTGCAGAATGCCATTGTTCTGCCCAAAACAATATTTTCAGCTCCGAACATGAAAAGTCCGATTGAATAGGCGAGCATGGTCAAAACGCCGATAACAAGCCCCTCAAGAGAAATATCAAGCCATAAGCCATCAGAGAAAAAGCCTTTGTTCGGCGAAATCGGCTTTCGGGTCATAATTGTTTTTTCTGTTTTTTCCGTGCCGAGTGCCATTGCGGGCAGGGAATCCGTAACAAGGTTAACCCACAAAAGCTGTATGGGTATCAGCGGCGGTGCAAAGCCGAGAAGCGAAGCGGCAAACACCGCCAGAATTTCGCCGATATTGGTGCCGAGCAGGAAATGAACGGCTTTTTTGATGTTGTCATATATCCCGCGCCCCTGTTCAACGGCTTTTACTATGGTTGCAAAGTTATCGTCTGTCAGAATCATATCGGCGGCATTTTTTGCAACGTCCGTGCCGTTTTTGCCCATTGCGCAGCCGATATCCGCCGCCTTGAGCGCGGGTGCATCGTTAACGCCGTCGCCCGTCATGGCAACAATTTCGCCGCGCGCGCGGAAAGCTTTGACAATTCTGACCTTGTGCTCGGGGCTGACCCTTGCAAAAACGCGGCAATCGCCGATTTCGTGCGCAAGCTGTGTGTCGCTCATGGTGTCAAGCTGTGCTCCCGTCATTGCGCGGCTGTCATTTTCAAAAATGCCGAGCTTTTTTGCAACGGCGCAGGCGGTTACGATGTGGTCACCCGTAATCATAACGGGGGTTATACCCGCGCGTTTGCATGTTTCAACCGCTTTTGCCGCCTCGGGTCGCGGAGGGTCGGTCATTCCGATAAGCCCGAGAAATATAAGATTATCTTCTTCAAATCCGTCCGATGCGCTTCGGTATGCAACGGCGATAACTCTCAACGCATCCCGCGCCATCTGCTCGTTTTGCTCGTCTATTCTGCGGCGCAGGGCGGCGGATATCGGCAAAACCGAGCCGCCTATGCTCACCCGCGTGCACCTTGCGGCAACAACATCGGGCGCACCCTTGACGATAAGCACGCTTTCGCCGCCGACGGTGTTTACGGTTGACATCAGCTTGCGCTCGCTGGAAAACGGGTTTTCATACCGTCGCGGATATTTTTCCGCAAGTGCAAAAATGTTTTCGCCCGCAGAATGCGCTGCGCTCAGAATTGCGGTTTCCGTCGGGTCACCGCTGAAAACAACGCTTTTGCCTTTTTTTGAGGCGCGTGAATTGTTGCAAAGCGAGCCGAGCAAAAGCATGTGCCGCGCTTCGTCGCCGCTTTGAAGTATTTCCTGCCGAGCGTTCCTTATCTGTGTAACGCTCATTTTGTTTTGCGTAAGGGTGCCCGTTTTGTCGGAGCAGATAACGGTTGCCGCGCCGAGCGTTTCAACCGCGGGCAGGTGGCGGATAATTGCGTTGCTTTTTGCCATGCGCTGAACACCCATTGAAAGAACAATCGTAACAATCGCGGGCAAGCCCTCGGGGATTGCCGCAACCGCAAGGCTGACCGACAGCATGAATGACGGCAGAAGCCCGCTTTTTCGGAAAATTCCGAGTATAAACACAAAAGCGCAAATTACCAACGCGCCGATGCCGAGAGCCTTGCCTATCTTTTCAAGACGAAGCTGGAGCGGAGTTTGAGGCGAAGCCTCACTTGCAAGCAGATGCGCGATTTTGCCGACCTGCGTGCTCATTCCCGTTTCGGTTACAACGGCTGTGCAGTTGCCTGCAATAACTGTGGTTGATGAAAAAACCATGTTTTTTCTGTCCGCGGGTGCGCATTCGGCGGGGAAAACTGCCCCCACATCCTTTTCACACGGCTCGGATTCGCCCGTCAGCGCGCTTTCCTGCACCTTTAAGCCGCTGCATGAAATCAGCCTTGCATCCGCGGGCACCATATCGCCGCTTTCAAGAAATATTATATCTCCCGCCACAAGCTGTGACGAGGGGATTTTTTTTATCTTGCCGCCGCGCTTAACGCATGCCGAGGGAGCGGAAAGCTTTTGCAGAGCCTCAATCGCTTTTTCTGCTCTCCGCTCCTGATAAACGCCTATCGCGGCATTCAGAATAACGATTGATAAAATTACAATGGGTTCAACAAAATCGCCGTTGCCTTCCAAAATCCCCGTTAAAAAAGAGATGATGCAGGCAATGAACAGAATTATAACGCAAAAATCCGAAAACTGCGCCAAAAACTGTTTCAGAATCGAAGGCTTCTTTTTATCCGCAAGCCTGTTTTCGCCCGATTCCTCCAACCTCTTTTTTGCCGTTTGCTCATTTAACCCCTTGTCAACATCCGACTTGAGCTTTTGCACTGCCTGCGGTGCCGATACGGAATGCCAATCCATTTTTCTCTCCCTTTCCGCCGTGTTTTTGTCAAATTATATATATTCGGCAAAGGGCAAAAAAATCCCCTCACGCGGGTGAGGGGATTGGAATTATTTTGTTTTAAGCTTTTCAAGGCAGCTTCTGCAAATATATTTACCTTCAAATTCTTGAAGCTCGTTTTCCGCTTTGCAGAAAATGCAGTCGGCAACAGCCTTTCTGCAGATTATCTGCTTGCCGTCGGAGAAAATCTCCAATCTGCTGTGAGGGTCAAGCAAGCCAAGCTCTTTTCTGAACTGCTTGGGGATTACGATTCTGCCCATTTCATCAATTTCGCGAACAAATCCGGAGAACATTAACAACACCTCCAATACAATGATTAATTTATACCATTTTTTGACATAAAAGTCAACGAAAAAAGTAATATTTTGCGATTTTTTGAATATATCTTTTAAAAAGGAGTGGTTCGGTGCTTAATTATATCTGGGCGTTAATGGTTATATTTTCGGTGATTACCGCAATATTCGCAGGCAATGCGGATGCTCTTTCAAACGCAATAATTTCAAGCGCATCCGACGCGGTAGCTCTCTGCATAAGGCTCGGCGGCACAATCTGCCTTTGGGGCGGGCTTATGGAAATTGCGGAGGCTTCGGGGCTGACGGGTGCAGTCTGCCGCGTGCTTTCGCCATTTTTGAAAATCGTTTTTCCGAAAATGGATATGAAGGGCAAAACCGCAAGGGCGATTTCGATGAACGTAACCGCAAATCTGCTTGGGCTGGGCAACGCGGCAACGCCCTTGGGGCTTGAAGCAATGAGAAGGCTGCAAGAAGAAAACGGCGAAAAGGACAGAGCAAGCGCGGATATGATGAAATTTGTCGTTATGAATTCGGCGGCTTTTCATTTGATTCCGACAACCGTTGCCGCGCTTCGGCAGGATTACGGCTGCAAAAATCCGTTTGACATGATGCCCGCATCTTGGATTTCATCAGCCGCCGCGCTTCTTGTCGGGCTGACTGCTGCCGCCATTCTCATAAAGCTTACGGAGGGGATAAGGTGGAAAAAATAACGTCTTTCATTCTGCCCGTTATAACTGCGGGAATTGTTCTTTTCGGCTTGGCAAAGGGGATAAATGTTTTTGACTGCTTTGCCGCGGGGGTCAAAAAAGGGCTTGCTTCGGCAATCGGGCTTTTGCCGCCGCTGATGGGCTTGGTGCTCGGGGTGACGATGCTGCGGGAGTCGGGTGCGCTGGAGGTTATAACAAAAATGCTTTATCCGCTTGCCCAAATAAGCGGAATTCCCGTTGACGTTTTGCCATTGGCGGTTTTAAGCCCGATTTCTGGCAGCGGGTCGCTGACCATGTTTGAGCAGATACTTAAAAATTTCGGACCCGATTCGTTTGAGGGGCGCGTTGCTTCGATAATAATGGGGTCAACGGAAACAACCTTTTATGCCGTTACCGTTTATTACGGCTCTGTGGGCATAAAAAAAACCGGCATCACCGTGCCGGCGGCGCTTCTTGCGGATATGACATGCTTTGTTGTTTCGTCAATGAGCGCGGTATTGTTCATATAAAAAGGGTGCACGGCCGAATGTGTGCAGCATTCGGCCGTGCATGGGGAAAGAGAAAATAAAAATGAAAAAAGAAGTTGTCAAAACAAGCCAACAAAAATATTACACTTTGTTGTATGCTTGTATAATATTGCATATTTGCTTTATTTTTGTTGTAAAAATGTGAACAAATTGTAAACAAATGACATTTAAAAACTTTTTTGTTTGAATTTGTGCAATTACTGCTCCAAAAATGCCTTGAAGCCTTTGTAAGCCATATAAACGTCAAGCTTTGCAACAACCTCAAACGGGGCATGCATTGAGAGCACGGGAACTCCGACATCAACAACCTCAACCCCGAGGTTTGCAACATATTTTGCAACGGTTCCTCCGCCGCCCTCGTCAACCTTGCCAAGCTCGCCAATCTGCCACGCAACCTTTGAATTGTCAAACAGTGTGCGGATTTTTGCCATAAATTCGGCGTTTGCGTCGTTGGTACTGCTCTTTCCGCGTGAACCGGTGTATTTTGTAACAACTATGCCTCGGTTAATGAAAGCGGCATTGAGCTTGTCGTGAACGGAGGGATAAGTGGGGTCAAAGCCCGCGTTAACATCAGCCGAAAGGCATTCGGATGCGCGCAGAACATCTCTGCCGCAAAGACCCTGTGTTTTTGCGATATCCGCAATAAAATGCTTGAGGAATGCCGAATGCAGACCTGTGTTGCCGTCAGAGCCGGTTTCTTCCTTGTCGGTGATAACTGTTACGCTTGTGTATTTGGGCATAACATTATCAATTTCCGCCATAACGGAGGGATAGGCGCAAACACGGTCATCATGGCCGTAGGAGCCGACCATGCTGCGGTCAAAGCCGATGTCGGATGCCTTGAAAGCGGGCACGGCTTCAAGCTCTGCGCTCAAAAAGTCCGCTTCAACAATGCCGTATTTTTCGTTGAGAAGCTTCATGATGTTGAGCTTCACCATTTCGCTGCCCTTATCCTTTGCAAAGGGGCGGCTGCCGACAAGAATATTGAGGTTTTCTCCCTCAATAGCCTCGCTCACGGGGCGGCTTGCCTGCTTTTTGTCAAGGTGGGGCAGAAGGTCGGTAACAACAAACTGCGGGTCGCCCTCGTCCTCGCCGAGGCATACCTTAACACAGCTTCCGTCGCGGCGATAGATAACGCCGTGAAGAGCCAGCGGGATTGCGGTCCACTGATATTTCTTGATTCCGCCGTAGTAGTGTGTCTTGAAAAGAGCAAGCTCCGCTTCCTCATAGAGCGGATTGGGTTTCAAGTCAAGTCTGGGTGAATCGATGTGGGAAGCAACGATTTTTGCGCCCTTTTCAAGGCTCTCCGAGCCGAAGGTGCAAAGAATGAGTGCCTTTGAGCGGATGTCGGAGTAAACCTTGTCGCCTGCTTTGTAGGATGCCTTGGGGTCGAAGGGAACATATCCGTTCTTTTCGGCAAGCTCTTTAACAAAAGCCGCCGCCTCGCGCTCTGTTTTGCATGCGTTCAAAAACTGCTTATATCCCTCGCAAAAAGCGTCCGCCTTTGCAATTTCTTCATTCTCGCAGGCATATGCCGCATGCTCGGGAGAATAGAAAAGCTCTTCTTTCAGAATTTCTGCCTGTGTTTTTTCGCTCATGTTAATCATCCTTTTTAAAATTATAATTGTGGAGAATGGGTAAAGTATCTGTCTTCTTTCCATTTTCCGGGATTGGTGTGTATATATTCCGCTATTTTTAAATATTCTTCATCGTTCCTGATTATATGGTCGTGATATCCGCGTTGCCAGATTTCCTTTTCGGGGGAAAACTCATGGATTCTTTTTGAAACAGAAGATTTCATATATCCCACAAATTTTGAAATAAGCGAGCGTTTTTGTAGGGGCGATTCACGAATCGCCCGCTTCTCATCAATAAAAACAACCAAATGAATGTGATTGGGCATTATCACATAATCACTTATTTCAACATCATATTTTTTGCCCGCATCTTCAATGACTTTTTCAGCGATTATTCCGTATGATTTAAGCTTGCTTTCTGCCGCTTCATATATAAATTCGGGCTTGCATTCGGGCGATTCGTGAATCGCCCCTACATAGTCAGAAGGCGAATTTTTCAAAAATTCCGCAGGCAGAAAGTCGGTGTTTAAAACGATATCGGACAGCAAGCATTTACGGTTGAAAGTGCAAACAGTTAAAAAGTAAGCACCAGCAGATGAATAGTCATATCCTTTAAGCCTGTTGTTTTTTCGTTTGGGTAAAGTCATTATATCACCGCTATATTTGAGAAAGTTGGGAACCCAAATCGTCATCCGCGCCGTTATTAATGATTATATCTGCTTTTTCGATATAATATTCTGCGGGCGGCTGGGCGTTGATTCGCAGCTTTGCATCTTCAACTGAAAGAGAATCGCGTTTTATTATTCTTTCAAGTCTTTCATCTTCGGGGGCAATAACGCTCACCGTTTTGTCGCAAAACGCCGTCAGACAGCTGTCAAAAAGCAATGCCGCGTCGATAACTGCCGCCGTTGCGCCGTTTTCACGAGCCTTGTGTATTTCTTCAATGGCAAGGCGGGTTATTTCGGGGTGAGTGATTTCACCCAGCGCGAGTGAGCCTTCTTTGGTTGCAAATGCGCGCCTTGCAAGCTCGCGGCGGTCAAGAGTGCCGTCTTTTATAATATCATTCCCGAATTTTTCGCAAAGCATTCCGATAACCTCGGGGCTTTTTACCGCTTCACGCGCAAGCAAATCGGTGTCTATTATCGCATAATTCTTATTTTTGAGTATGTTGGCAACGGTTGTTTTGCCCGCGCCCGTCTGACCCGTCAAGCCGATGACGGGAATTTTTATGTCAAGGTCAATAACCCTGAATGCCGCGGAGCGAAGAAGTCTGTTATAAACCGCAAGCCCGACTCCGCTTGAAACGGGACAGCGCACAAACGCGCGCTTGCAGTTTGTTGCATCAACCTCGCGCAGAGCGTCGAAAATTTTGTGCGCCTGCGATGCATCGTCGTTTTCTTTGCCGTATTCGATATAATTTTCAAAATGCACGCCCTCGCCCTCAAAGCAAACGGCGCAAACCTTGTCCTTTTGAGCAAGCAGAAATCTTTTATATTGCTCAAAGCTGCCCTTGATTATCGTAACCTGTGCCGAGGGCGCATAATGCTTGTATTTCATGCCGGGCGACTGCACCTTTTCGCCCTCTTTAAGCTTTTCATAAACCGCGGAGGAAATCTGAATTTCGCCCAAAACCTCGGTAAGCTGTTCGGGGGTAATTCCACCCGGTCGGAGCAGAGTCGGAGGGTCGGTGGCAAGGGTTACAACCGTTGACTCAACGCCGACATCGCTTTCACCGCCGTCAACGATTGCATCGATTTTGCCGTCAAGGTCCTCGGTAACGTGCGCCGCCTTTGTGGGGCTGGGTCTGCCCGACGAATTTGCGCTGGGTGCGGCAAGCGGAACACCCGCCGCCCTTATGATTTTGCGCGCACATTCGTGCGACGGCATGCGCAGGGCAACCGTGTCAAGATTTGGGCTGACCTCGTTTGGTATGAGTGCGGATTTTTTTAATATAACCGTCAACGGACCCGGCCAGTATTTTTCCGCAAGCTTATAAAGGCGCGGGTCAACCTTTTCAACAAGCGGCTCGATTTCCTCGAGGGAAGAAACGTGAACAATCAGCGGGTTGTCGTTGGGTCTGCCCTTGGCGATGAATATTTTTTTAACCGCCTCGCCGTCAAGCGCGTTTGCCGCAAGACCGTATACCGTTTCGGTGGGTATGGCAACCAAGCCGCCGTTTTTCAGAATTTCGGCGGCGGTTTTTATTGCATTATTATCTTGTGAATTGAGATGTAGAGTTTTCATTGTTAGTCCTTATATGAAGTGAATAGTGAAAAATGAAAAGTGAAGAGTTATGGGTGGGCGTTGCCCACACCCAATATAAATCGGTCATAGGCGGAGCCTATCCGAAACTTTTCACTATTCACTTTTAACTTTTCATTTAGTTTATTCCGTATCCGCTTTCAGCTTTTCTGCTGTGTCGGCGGTTACAAGCGCATCAACGATTTCGTCAATGTCACCGTTGAGAATGGCTTCGATTTTATAAAGAGTCAGATTGATTCTGTGGTCGCTGACCCTGCCCTGAGGGTAGTTATAGGTGCGGATTCGCTCGCTTCTGTCGCCCGTGCCGACCTGCGCGCGCCTTTCGCCCGCAATGGCATCGTGCTGCTTTGCCTGCTCCGCTTCAAGGATTTTGGAGCGCAGGATTTTCATGGCTCTGTCCTTGTTTTTATGCTGGCTTCGCTCGTCCTGGCATTCAACCACCGTGCCCGTGGGCAGGTGAGTTATTCTTATTGCGCTTTCGGTTTTGTTAACGTGCTGACCGCCCGCGCCGCCTGAGCGATATGTGTCAATCTGCAAATCGGCGGGGTTAATCTCAACGTCAACCTCCTCCGCCTCGGGCAAAACGGCAACCGTTACGGTTGAAGTGTGTATTCTGCCCTGGCTCTCCGTTTCGGGCACACGCTGAACGCGGTGAACGCCGCTTTCAAACTTGAAGCGCGAATATGCGCCCTCGCCCTCAATCATAAAGCTGATTTCCTTGAATCCGCCAAGCTCCGTGGGGTTGGAGTTGAGTATTTCCGATTTCCAGCCCTTCGTTTCGGCATACATTGAATACATTCTGTAAAGCACGCCTGCAAAGAGCGAGGCCTCTTCGCCGCCCGCACCGCCGCGTATCTCAACAATAACGTTTCTGTCGTCGTTAGGGTCGCGCGGGAGAAGAAGAACCTTTAATTCTTCCTGAAAAATTTCGATGTTCTGCCCCGCATCGTCATATTCTTCCTGCACCATTTCGCGGAAATCCTTTTCAAGCCCGCCCGCATCAAGCATTTCTCTTGCTTCCTGCCTTGTTGCCTGCGCGGATTTAAGCTGGCGGTATTTTTCAACAATCGGGGTTAAAACCTTGAGCTCCTGCATAAGCTTTTTATATTGCGCCATGTCGGCAACAACATCGCTTTCGCAAAGCCTTTTGTTGATATCCTCAAAACGTTCTTCAACTTTGATTAATTTATCGAGCATAAAGCCTCCGAATTATTCCGATTCTTCGCGGATTATTTTTTTTATGTTTTTTTCAACCTTAACTCTTTCAAGCATAACCTCTCTGCCGCATTTCACGCATCTTATGCGAAAATCTGCCCCGATGCGTAAAACCGCGAACTGCTCGCCGCCGCAGGGATGCTTTTTTTTCATAACAAGAGTGTCGCCTACTCTGACATCCATAAATATCTCTCCGAAAATTTGTTAATAATATCCTTGATAAACTGATAGTGAAAAGCTAAAAGTTAAGAGTTAAGGGTGGGCGTTGCCCACACCAATAATATATTCGGTCATAGGCGGAGCCTATCCGAAACTTTTCACTTTTCATTTTTCACTCTTAACTTATAATATCATGAATTGTTTAAAAAGTATATGGCATGCATAAATTTTTTGGCGTTGCCATATGTTTAAAGTGAAAAAATCAAGCCGATGCGGCGGAAGGGTGGTTAAAAATGAAACTTTTTAAACCCGAGGGTCAGATAATATCAACCGAGGAAAACAAAAAATATCTTTCAAGCCCGTTTGCCCTGCGCGATGCGTTTTATTCCGAGGCATTCATTGAGGGCAGAGTTACCCGATGCGACAGCGAGCACAATCTGCACGTTGATTTGGGGTGCATGAAAGGCATAATTCCCCGAAACGAGGGGGCTGTCGGCATTGAGGAGGGGACTGTCAGGGATATCGCGCTTATATCGCGGGTCAACAAGCCCGTTGTTTTTGTGGTTACGGGATTCCGAACGGATTCAAGCGGCAACACGCTTGCCATGCTCAGCCGCCGCAGAGTTCAGCAGGAATGCGCTCAAAGCTATGTTTCAAGCCTGAAAGCGGGCGATGTTATACCCGCCACCGTGACCCATATCGAGGGCTTCGGCGTTTTCTGCGACATCGGAGCGGGCTTGAGCGCGCTTATGCCGATAGACAGCATTTCCGTTTCGCGTATTCCGCACCCGAGCGCAAGGTTTGTGCCCGGTCAGAGCATTTTTGCCGTTGTCAGGGGCATTGATGAAAACGGGCGTATCACATTGAGCCACAAGGAGCTTCTCGGCACATGGGAGGAAAACGCCGAGCGGTTTTCCGTTGGTGAAACCGTGCCGGGAATAGTGCGCTCCGTTGAGAAATACGGCATTTTTGTTGAACTTTCGCCGAATCTTGCGGGGCTTGCCGAGTTTTCGGACGGCATTGAGCCGGGAAGCCACGCAGGGGTATATATCAAAAGCATTATTCCGTCAAAAATGAAAATCAAGCTCATTATTGTTGATTCGTTTGATGCGGATTATCCCGTTGAGCCGCCCGAATACTTTATCAACTCGGGTCATATAGACCGCTGGGTTTATTCGCCCGCGGAGAGCGATAAGGTTATTGAGTCGGAGTTTTAAGTGAAGAGCGAAAAATGAAAAGTGAAAAGTTAAGGGGCTGCGCCGCACTGAAGTGCAACTGAATTCGGGTAGGGGCGGATATTATCCGCCCGCTTTGAATTTGCGCAAATTTTACGGGTGATTCGTGAATCGCCCATACAGCGTTCCTGCTTTGATAAGAGGGTATGGGGATATATCGCATATCGTAAGACGTATTTCACTGTTGCGAAGCAATAATCCTTCCGCCGCCGAGAACAACATCTCCGTCATAGAAAACCGCGCTTTGACCCGGGGTTACGGAGCGCTGCGGCTCGTCAAAAACAACAGTAACCGTGCCGTCGGGGTTGGGGGTTATCAAAGCGGGCTCGGGTTTTGCGCGGAAGCGGATTTTGACATCGGCTCTTATCGGAGCGTCAAGCTTTTCAAAAGCAATCATATTTATTCTGTCGGCGATAAGCGCGCGGCTGTATTGGCTGCCGTTTTCGCCGATGGTGACGGTGTTGGTTTCGGCTGAAATGCCCGTAACAAACATGGGCTTGCCGAAAGCGCCCAGCCCCTTGCGCTGACCTACCGTGTAGTTGATAATTCCGTTATGAGTGCCCAGAATGTTGCCGTCAATGTCAACAAAATTGCCCTTTGGCGAGGTTATTCCGAGCGAAGAAAGGAAGGCGATGTAATCGTCATTCGGAACGAAGCAGATTTCCTGACTGTCGCCCTTTTCGGCAACGGGCAGCCCCGCTTTTTCCGCAATTTCTCTTATCTGCGGTTTTTCCAAGCTCTCCAGCGGAAAAATTGCATGGGAAAGCTGAAGCTGATTTAATCTGTAAAGAAAATAGCTCTGGTCTTTTTTGCTTTGTGAGCGTTTGAGCAAAAACCTGCCGTCTTTTTCTTCAATCGCCGCGTAGTGCCCCGTTGCAATGCCGTCACAGCCAATCTCAAGCGCATAGTCGAGCATTGCGCCGAATTTTATCATGCTGTTGCATTCGATGCAGGGGTTTGGCGTTCTTGCGGCAAGATATTCCGAAACAAAGGGGTCAATAACGGATTTTTTGAAAAAGTCGCGTCTGTCAAGCACGCGAAGCTCTATGCCGAGGTGATTTGCGATTCTCTGCGCGTCAGCTATATCGCCGTCGGCAAGCTCATCGGGCTTTAACCGCAGAATGATGCCCGTAACGTCATAACCGCGCGAAAGCAGAATATGAGCCGCCGCCGCGCTGTCAACGCCGCCGCTTAAACCGATTGCAATTTTTTTCACAAAATCCCTCCCTTCGGATCAGAAATTTATTATATCACATAATAATTCATTTTAAAACAGAAATACAGAAAAAACAAGGGGAAAATGCCTTTAAAAGAGCATTTAAAATTCAAAAAATGCTTGCACAAAATTAACAAATAGTATATAATTGATGTATATTGAGCATTCTGCGCCATTTTTTGAAAGAGGTTAAAATTATGTCAGCTGACTTGCATTGCCACACTAAACTTTCTGACAGCTCAATGGGTATTGATGACCTTATTGTGCTTGCTCAGAAGAGAGGAATAACAACCATTGCCATAACGGACCGCGACTGCCAGGCGGGCACGGTCAGGGGTAAAATAATCGGAGAGCGCCGCGGCATAACCGTTATCCCCGGCGTTGAAATATCTGCTTATGACTCCAAACGCGGCAAATATGTTGAGATAATCTGCTACTTGAGCGACAGTCCGGACAGGCTCGAGGGGCTTTGCCATCGCAACATTGTTGCAAGAAAAAAAGCAAGCCAGCTCATGACTCTTAAAATAGCCCGCAAATATCCGATAACACCCGAGCTTGTTCTCAAGTGTGCAACGGGTTCAACGGCTGTTTTTGAGCAGCATATCATGCATGCTCTGCTCGAATGCGGCTTAACGGATAAAATTTACGGCGAGCTTTATCACGAGCTTTTCTCCCCCGAAAGCCCCGAAAATGTGCTTGTTAAGGTCAGCTACTCCGAGCCCGCAGAGGTTATTGAGGCAATTCACGAGGCGGGCGGCATAGCTGTTTTTGCCCACCCGGGCAGCGCCGAAAGCCTTGAAATCATTGAGGAGCTTATTCCCAAGGGGCTTGACGGCGTAGAGGTTTGGAACCCCGCAAACGATGCGGAGCTTGAACATAAGCTGCTGGAGCTTGCAAAGAAAAACAGCCTGCTCACGGTCGGCGGTACGGATTTCAAGGGCATGTATTCGCAAAGCCCGATAAGCGTTGGCGAATATTCAACCCCCGAAGCAAGCGTTAAAGCTCTTATGGGCTACAAGGCAAAAATGAAAAAGAAAAAAGCAGCAACGGAGAATAAATAAAAATGAAAGCTAACGACGAAGACATTAAGATTTTTCACCCGAAAAAAACGGACGGAGCGGGCGGTGATTTGGCAGAGCTTGCTTTGCTGATGGATACCTACCGCAGCAACGGCAACATGCAAAAGGCGGCGGATTTGGGCGTTAAGCTTGCACAGCTCAAGCCTGAAAACCT
This sequence comes from Acutalibacteraceae bacterium, assembly GCA_045532895.1. Lineage (GTDB taxonomy): Bacteria > Bacillota > Clostridia > Oscillospirales > Acutalibacteraceae > CAG-177. The sequence continues at coordinate 18,884 of JAZSGU010000071.1, forward strand.
TTGCCCCAAGGATGCCGAGAAGCTCAAAACAAACGAGCTTCGCCAGCTGCGCGCGCTGATAATTTTTTCGGTGCAGATATCTCTGCATAAATATTTGCCGCACGCAATGCTTGCATCGCAGGCAGTCAACGCGATGTATGCTGAAATCAGCGAAAAATCCCCCGGTCTGTTTGCCAACATTTCGGACGGCTCATCGTTCACCTTCTATTATCTTTCGGTAAGAAACAAGAGGAATGCGGAGGAGAGCATAGGCAAAAACTATGCAATGCTCTGCGACAGAGATGACGACGAGTTTTATATTTCGCTGGGCGAACGCGTTTTTGCGCTGACCGATTTCAAGGTCTGCGACATGATTGAAGAAGCTGAATTTAAAGAATAAAAGCGAAAGCACCTGCCGATTGGCAGGTGCTTTTTTATCTGTTCAACAAATAATCAATTCCTCTTAAATATCCCTCAAAGCCCATGCCTATAAAGGATTTTTCGCATGCCATTCCTGCATAGGAAATCTGCCTGAAAGCCTCTCTTGCCGAAACGTCGGAAATATGGATTTCCACCGCGGGCAGGGCAACGGATTTGAGTGCATCAAGGATTGCAACGCTTGTGTGAGTGTATGCGGCGGGGTTGATTACAATGCCGTCAAATTTGCCGAGAGCCGCCTGAATTTCGTCAACTATGCTGCCCTCGTGGTTGGACTGAAAAAGCTTTACCTCTACGCCCTTTTCGGCGGCGTAGTTTTCAATCATTTTGCAAAGGTCGGCATAGGTGTTTTTGCCGTAAATATCGGGCTCTCTGATGCCCAGCATGTTAATATTCGGGCCGTTTATTACAAGGATACGCATTCAAGAATCCTCCTGACTGTTATTTCGGGGTCGGGGTCAACCTCGACGGTTATATCCGCGGCATCAAGATAAAACGGAAGCCTTGCTTCAAGCATTTTTTGAAGCGCTTCGGCATCTTTTGAAAGGGGTCTGCCGTCTGTTGCAAGCGTGTTGACGGGAGCTTTAAGGAAAACAACGGTTGAATTTTCGCGCAGGGCAATGCGGTTTTCTTCTTTCAGGATTGCGCCGCCACCCGTGGCGATTATTTTGCCCGCTCCCTTGCCTGCAAGGCGGACAGCTTCGGTTTCTCTGCGGCGGAATTCCGCTTCGCCGTATTTTGCAAATATATCGGGGATTTTTTCGCCCGAGGCTTCAACAACCATGCTGTCGGTGTCGATGCACTCCCTGCCCGTTTTCTCTGAAAGCAGGGCGGCGCAGGTTGATTTGCCGCAGCCGGGCATGCCGACAAGGACTATGTTTTTTTGTCTGTTAAGAATTGTGTTATAGATTTCGTCGATTTTTGAAAGCGGTATGCTCTCGCCCGTGAAAATTTCGGCGGCACGCAGAGCCTGCGCAACAAGCATGTAAAGCCCGTTGATGCAGTCAATTCCGAGCCTTTCGGCATCAAGCAAAAACACCGTGCGCGCGGGGTTATAAATCAAATCAAGCGCCTTTTTGCATTTTGTGAATTTTGAAAGGTCGATGAGCCTTTCTCCGTTGTTGGGGTACATACCCACCGGAGTTGTGTTAACGATTATATCCGCGTCACGGTGGCGGCTGATGTTTTCATAGTTATCCTTGCCCGAGCGCGAAACAACAACGATTTCTTTCGCACCGTTATCGGCGGCAACGTGGCGCACCGTCAGGCTTGCGCCGCCCGAGCCGAGAATGAGGACTTTTTTGTTTCTGAAATCGCAGCCGCATTTTTCAGCCATATATGAAAAGCCGAAATAATCGGTGTTATCGCCGTAAAGAGCGCCGTCGGCGCGGCGGATAACCGTGTTAACGCTGCCGACTTTTTCGGCGGTTTCGCTTCGCTCATCGCAGCGGTTAAAGGCTTCTATCTTGTATGGAATTGTAACATTATATCCGCAAAGAGCCGTACCCGAAAAAAAGTCGTCAAGATTTTCGGGCTCTGTGGGATATAGCTTGTATTCATAATCGCACAGCAGGGAATGTATTTCGGGCGAAAGGGAATGCCCGAGCTTCCTGCCTAAAAGACCAAACATAAAATCACCTGTTACAAAGTGAAGAATGAAAAGTGAAAAGTTAAGGGGCTGCGCCGCTTTTAAATTGGGTACGGGTGAAACCCGTCCGAAACTTTTCACTTTTAACCTTTAGCTTTTCACTTGATTTAATCTTCCGCATAGCTTCCGAGATAGATGAATTTTTCGGCATCGTTTTCAAGCTCGCTGAAAAGAGTCTTGAGGTTTTCGGAATAAACGGAAGCATCGATATCGAAATAGAACATGAATTCAAAGTTACTACCGGGGATAGGACGGCTTTCAAGCTTTGTCATGTTAAGCCCGAGCGCGGAGAAGCGCGAAAGTATGTTGTAAAGCGAGCCGGGCTCATGAGGAATTGTCATCATGAAGCTCGTTTTCTTTGCACCGGGATAGATTTCAGGCTTTTTGGAAATGCAGATAAAGCGGGTGTAGTTGTTATCCGTGTTCTGAATGCCCGTTTTGAGCATGTTCAGCCCGTATTGCGCCGCGCCCTCCTTGGAGCCGATTGAAGCGCAGTCCTTTCTGCCGCTTTCCGCAACCGTTTTTGAGGCAACCGCGGTGTTTTCACAAACAGTAACCTTAACTCCGAGAGATGCAATGAACTCGGAGCATTGGTTGATTGCCTGCTCATGCGAAAAAATTTCTTTGATATCCTCAAGCTTAACGCCCTCGGGGGCAAGGAGTGAATGCCTGATAAAGAGCTTTAAGCTGTGGGTGATATAGAACCTGTATTTTTCCATAAGGTCATAGACCTTGTTGACCGTGCCCGCCGTGCTGTTTTCAACGGGCAGTATGCCGTAGCGGCAAAGACCGCTGTCAACCGCCTTGAAAACCTCTTCAAAGCCGCGGCAATAAACGATGGAGGGATATTCAAACATTTTGTCGCAGGCAAACTGCGAATATGCGCCCTCAACACCCTGGCAGGCAACAACCGCTCTGGAGGGCCTTTCGCAGGGGGTGTTGTTGGTGACATCCTCAATCATTTTGGAAACGGGCGACTGCGGATTGATGAGCTTTTTCTGATATGAACGGCTCAAATTAAAAATTGTTTGATAGAGCGTTTTTGTGTAGCCCTCAAGCTCGGGGGGTACGCTTCCCGTAACGGAGTTGAGAACCTCTCTTTCGCGCTCTTTGTCGGAAACGGGAAGACCGTTTTCCTGCTTATATTTTCCGATTGCGGCGGCCGCTTCCATTCGCTCTTGGAAAAGCTTTGTCAGCTCGCCGTCAATTCTGTCAATGTTGTTACGGAGTTCTTTTATGTCCATGATTAATACCTCATTTATTAGGATTATAGCCTTTCAATTCAAGTGAAAAATGAAGAATGAAAAGTGAAGAGTTAAGGGTGGGCGTTGCCCACACCCAATATAAATCGGTCATAGGCGGAGCCTATCCGAAACTTTTCACTATTCACTTTTAACTTTTCACTTACAAATGTAGTCTGCAATAACTGCAGCCGCTGCCGCTTCAACGCAGGGAACCGCTCGCGGCACGATGCAGGGGTCATGCCTGCCGCCGATAACAAGCTCTTCGTTTTCAAGAGTTTCGATGTTAACGGACTTCTGCTGAATGCCGATTGACGGAGTGGGCTTTATTGCACAGCGGAAAACAACGGGCATGCCCGAGGAAATGCCGCCGAGAATACCGCCGTGGTTGTTGGTTAGGGTTTTGATTTCGCCGTTTTCGGCGGTAAAGGCGTCGTTATTTTGACTGCCGCGCAGTTTGCTGCCCTCAAAGCCCGAGCCGAATTCGATTCCCTTGACCGCGGGTATTCCGAAAACAGCCGCGCTTATGCGGTTTTCAAGTCCGTCAAAGATGGGGTCGCCTATGCCTGCGGGCAATCCGACAACCGCGCACTCTATCGTGCCGCCAACAGAGTCGCCGCAAGCCTTGGTGTCAAATATCTCTTTTCTCATCAGCTCGCCCTGCTTATCATTGATAACGGGGAAGGGCTTTGAAACAATTTTTTCAAAATCTGATTTATTAACATTTACGGGGTCAAATTTTTCATCGCATTCCCTGCCGATTGAAGCAATGTGCGCGCCGATAAAAATGCCCTTTTCTTCAAGCATCTGCATGCACACCGCGCCCGCAAAGCAGAGGGGAGCGGTCAGCCTGCCGCTGAAGTTGCCGCCGCCGCGGATATCATTGAAGCCGCCGTGCTTCATCATTGCGGCAAAGTCGCTGTGAGAGGGGCGGGGCACAAGGCGCAGCTTGTTATAATCGTCGGAGCGGATGTTGGTGTTTTCAATTATCGCGCAAAGCGGAGCGCCGCAGGTTACGCCGTCAACGGTGCCCGAAATAATTTTAACCTCGTCGGCTTCCTTTCTCGGGGTTGAAAGGTTGTTTTGACCGGGGGCACGCCTTGACATGAAAGCCGCGGCCTTTTCCGTATCAATCTTAAAGCCCGCGGGCAGTCCGTCAATCACAACGCCGATTGCCTCGGAATGGGACTGGCCGAAAACTGTTATTTTTATGTTGTTTCCGAAATTACAGGACACTTGCGTTACCTCCCAGCTTGTTATAATCGTTCCAAAATTCGGGATATGATTTGTTGACCGCCTCGGCATCGCGAATTATCACGGCGTTTTTGCATTTAACAGCCGCAACAGCCGCTGCCATGGCTATTCTGTGGTCATTATATGATTGAGTTTCGCCGCCCGAAAGCGATTTTTTGCCGTTTATCACCATTCCGTCGGCGGTTTCGCGGATATCCGCGCCGAGCGAGCGGAGCATTTCGCAGACGGTCTGAATTCTGTCACTTTCTTTAAGGCGAAGCCTTTCAGCGTTATATATCACGGTTTCGCCGTTTGCCGTTGCCGCGATTGCCGCGATAACGGGCACGGCATCGGGGATATCAGCCGCGTCAATCCTGCATCCGTGCAGGGCAGAAACGTCTGCTTTGAAGCCTTCGCCGTTTTGCGAAACCCCTGCTCCCATGCTTTTCAGCACATCGACTATCGCTTTGTCGCCCTGGGTTGAATCGGGGTTAAGACCCGTAACCTCGGCGCCCATGCAAAGGGGGAATGCGGCGTTTGACCAGTCGCCCTCAACGGCGAAATCACAGCCCGTAAGGGGAGCGCTATTTACATAAAATGTATTATTTTCTTCTTTAATATCCGCCCCGAAGGTGTGAAGCACGCGGAGCGTTATGGCGATATAGGGTCGGGACTGCACGGGCTCAAGAAGATTGATTTTGCCGCCGCCGAGAAAGGCGAGAGCCATGAGCAGACCCGTTATAAACTGCGAGCTTACATCGCCGCGCAGGGTGAATTCCCCTGCTGAAATACTGCCTGACACCTCAAGCGGAAATTTGTCGGAGATTTCCCCGCCCATGCGGATTAGCTCCTCTTTGAGTGGGGAGAGGGGTCTTTCGGGCAGTCTGCCCGAGGCGCTGATTTTGGCTTTTGTGCCGAGTGCGCAGATAACGGGGAGCAGGAAACGCAGGGTTGAGCCGCTTTCGTTGCAGTCAATTTCCGCAAATCGGCGCGGCGAAGCAATCGGTGCTACCGAATAAACCGAGCCGTTTATTTCAATCCCCGCGCCGAGAGAGCGCAGGCATGAAACCGTTGCATCTATGTCGGCGGAGGCAGTGTTTATTCTGATTTTGCTTTTACCCTTTGCAAGGCAGGCACATATTAATGCTCTGTGAGCAAAGGATTTTGAGGCAACTGCCTCAATGCTGCCCGATATCGGGGCAGGGGTGATTTTAATATTCATTATTTACACTCCGCAATCTGATACAGAACATCAATCGGCACTTTTTTAAGCACGCATTCGCCCATTGCTTTGGGCACAACGAAGTTGATTGTGCCGCCCGTGCGCTTTTTGTCGGAAAGGGCGGAATCCGCAAGCTCCCCGGCGGAAAATCCGCATTCAACGGGAAGAGAGTTGTTTTTGTTTGCTTCGATAATTGCTGCCGTGCAGTCCTCTTCGCTCCAGCCGAGCGCATGGGATGCTCTTGCGGCGATAACCATGCCGATTGCAACTGCGGCACCGTGTGGGATTTCAAAATTACTGCATTTTTCAATGGAATGCGCCAGGGTGTGACCAAAGTTGAGAAGCTGTCTTTCACCCTTGTCGAATTCGTCTTTTGCAACAACATCTCTTTTAAGCTCGACACAGCGGGCAATGATATTTTCCATATCCGATTTCACGTTGCCGCCGCGGACTTTGTTAAACAAATCCTTATCAAATATAACACCGTATTTTATGATTTCCGCCATGCCGTTGGCAAATTCTTTTTCGGGAAGGGTGGACAGGGTGCTTGTGTCGCAAAGCACGAGCGAGGGCTGATAAAATGCGCCCATAAGATTTTTGCCTGCGGTAAGGTTAACCGCGGTTTTGCCGCCGACGGAGGAATCAACCGCCGCAAGCAGGGATGTCGGCACCTGAACAAAGGGGATACCGCGCAGATAAAGCGAAGCAGCAAGACCCGTCAAATCGCCGGTTACGCCGCCGCCGAGGGCAACAAGAAAGTCGCTTCGGGTCAATCTGTTTTCCGCCATGAAATCAACAAGCTCAAGCAGGTTTTTGGTGTTTTTTGAGTCCTCACCTGCATCAAACACAAAAGCGAGGGCGTCAATGCCCGCAAGCTGAAGGCTCGTTTTTGCCGCATCAAGCCAAAACTCTTTCACATTGCTGTCGGTTACGATAACCGCCTTGCTTTTGCCGAAAAGAGAAACGCAATTTTTACCGAGCGAGTCTAAAATACCGTCGCCGATAATAACATCATAATTTTTGGATGCGTTTACGTTGATAACTTTCATTTTATCCCTACTTTGCCTGTTTTTTGCTGTCCGTACCCTCTTTAAGAAGGGAAACAAGCCCTTCTCTGTCATCTGATTTGAGAGCTGCGCTGTATTCCTGCAGCCTTTCAACCAAAAAATCGATTTCAGCGCAAAGATTATCTTTGTTTTCAAAGAAAAGCTCTGTCCACATTTTTTCGTTCAGCTTTGAAACGCGGGTCAAATCTCTGTAGCTGCCCGCCGAAAAGCCCTTTTGCTTAATCGCTGTGTGGCTTTTGACATAGGCGTTTGAAATAATGTGGGGGAGCTGCGATGTGAACGCTATCACTCTGTCATGTTCTGCAGGGGTTGTAAAGTTAATTTCTCCGAAGCCCGCATCCGTAAGCACATCACGGAATTTTTGCAGAATACGGATATCGGTGTTTTCTTTGGGCGTTACAATCATTGTTGCGTTTTTAAAAAGATTGGCTCTTGTGTGGCCGAAGCCCGAAAACTGGGTGCCCGCCATGGGGTGAGCGCCGATAAAAACAAAGCCGTTTTCCTCCGCAAGCTTTTCGCAGGGAGCGCAAATGGGTCTTTTAACGCCGCCGCAGTCAGCAACAATCGCTCCTTTTTTGATTTTTGATGCGTAGCTTTCAACGAATTCAACCGTTGCCTTGGGATAAAGCGCAATGAGTATCATATCGCATTCGCCGATGTTTTCCGCTGTTAATTCCCCGCTGATTGCTTCAACCATCTTTGCCGCGAGAAGCGAACTTCTGTTGAGGTCAAGCCCCAAAACCTCGTGTTTGCCGCTTTCGGACAAGGCTCTTGCAAGCGAGCCGCCTATAAGCCCCAGCCCTGCTATTCCGATTTTCATAATATCACCTTAAAATTTCATAACAATTTCTCTGATTGCGGTTGCTTCGCGAACAACCTCTGCAAATTCTTCAGGGCGAAGTGCCTGAGGACCGTCGCAAAGAGCCTTTGCGGGGTTGTTGTGGACTTCAATCATAAGTCCGTCTGCGCCCGCCGCAACAGCCGCAAGGGCAAGGGGGCGTACCATTCTTGCAATGCCTGCCGCGTGGCTGGGGTCAGCAATGACGGGGAGGTGTGTTTTTTCTTTGAGCAGAGCAATGGCGGAAATATCCATTGTGTTTCTTGTGTAGTGCTCAAAGGTGCGTATGCCTCTTTCGCAAAGCATAACCTTGCTGTTGCCGCCCGCCATGATGTATTCCGCGCTCATAAGAAGCTCCTCCATTGTTGCGGAAAGACCTCTTTTGAGAAGAATGGGCTTGTCGGTTTTGCCAAGCTCCTTCAAAAGCTCAAAGTTCTGCATGTTTCGTGCGCCGACCTGTATAACGTCAACATCCTCGAAAAGGGGCAAATGCGACAAATCCATGATTTCGGTAACGATGGGTGCACCCGTTGCCTTTCTTGCCTCGCGAAGAAGCTCAAGGCCCTCTGCTCTCATGCCCTGGAATGCATAAGGTGAAGTTCTGGGCTTGAATGCGCCGCCGCGAAGAAGGTTTGCGCCTGCTGCCTTGATGTCGTTTGCAATGGAGCAAATCTGCTCAGGCGATTCAACGGAACAGGGACCTGCTATAAACTGGAAATTGCCGCCGCCGATTTTGTGGCCGCAAATATCGATAACCGTGTCATCGGGGTGGAATTTTCTGCTTGATTTTTTATAAGGTTCGCTGATTCGTGCAACATTGTTAACTATGTTAAGTCCGCTGATAAGGTCAATGTCAACATGGCTTGTATCGCCCACAAGGCCGAGAATTGTATCATACTGACCGTTACTGCGGTGAATCTGAAGATTGAGGCTTTCAAGCCATTCAACAAGATTTTGAATTTGAGCTTCGTCCGTTCCTTTTTTAATTGATACGATCATTTTGCTACCTCCGAAAAAAATAACCCCACAGTGTAAATTTCACTGCGGGGTTTAAATTTAAACCTTTAATATCCGTTTTCAGCAAAACCTACCAAGACCCTATCAAATTAATTGATAAAGTAAAAGTAGAAGTATGCAGCTGTGAAAACGTTTTTAGTCATGAATAAACAACCTCAAGTTCTTTTGTTGGCTATAGAATAGCACTCGAAAAAGCGTTTGTCAATACTTTTTTGAAAAAATTTAGCGATTTAACACTTTTATCTGGCAAACTACCATAGCGTCCAAAGCGCGCTCATGGCTTTCGGGCGTAACGCCCGCACAGCAGGCGGCATCAACAAAAATCGGGGTTTCGGGCAAAAATGATTTTATGAGCATCGCGTTTGATATTACGCAGATATCCGTGCAAACGCCGACAAGTGTTATGCTCTCAATCTTTTCCTCATATGTGTCATAAGCCTTGAGAAGCTGACAAAGGGCAACGCTGCCGAATGAGAGCTTGTCAATCGGCTCTTCTTTGCGGAGTGCATCAAGCTCGGCAATAATCTGCCAGCCGTGAGTATCTCTCATGCAATGCTCAACGGGCAGATTCTGACCCTCCTGCGTGGAAAGATAATCCGATTCGTGCGTGTCACGCGTAAAAAGCACTCTGCCGTCAAAGCTTTCGATTTTTTCTTTGACCTTGGGCAGAATTGCAACGGCCTCTTTTGTGCCGAGCACGCCGTCAATAAAATCGTTTTGCATGTCAACAACAATCAAGAAATTCATGGTTATTCTCCTTAATTAAAGTGAAAAATGAAGAGTGAAAAGTGAAGAGTTACGGGGCTGCGCCGCATTTAAATTCGGGTACGGGCAGAGCCCGTCCAAAACTTTTCATTTTTAACTTTTAACTTTTCACTGATTAAAAACATTTATATCATTTTTATAAGGGTTATCCTTGCCCTTTGCATCATAGTAAGCCTGCGGGAATTTGGGGCTTGGATTTTCTTTGGCAAGCGAGGTGTCAACCGCGGGGCTTTCACCCGCACGCAGAAGCCTGCCCACAACAACCAGCCTTGCATCCGAAAAATCGTAACAGCAGGTGGAAAGGGTCAGAATTTTGTCGGTTTCGTTGATGTCAACGCCCGTTGAATAAAGCTTGCGCTTGTCTGCTTCACGGATATAGTTGGCAAAATTCTCGTTTGATGCGGTGGTAAAAATATAGTTGAATACCTCGCCGTTATTATCCTCGCTTTTGCTGTTGGAAATAAAAACGGCATAAACTTTGAAAGTATAGTCGCCGTAAATCGTGCTCATGCCGATTAAAGGAGCTTTTTTGAAGCCGTCGATGCTTCTGTATTGCTCCAGAGTGCCGAAAAGCTTGTCGTCATGGCGCATGTTGTGGCCGTAAATAACCGTGTTGCGGTCAAGTGTTTTAAGGGAATTGCGGTAATCGAAAAACGGAACGCCGTAAGAGGTGCTTTTGCCGTAAAAGTCCCTGCGTTCATAGTATTTATTGTCGTCACCCTGAACAACCGAAAAGTTGATATCCATTTCGGGAATGGATATCCAGCCGCCGAAATCGCGGTTGAGCGCATAGAGGTCTGCAAACGCGGGATTCATCTGCGCGGGGAAGTCAACGTCGGGGTATTTTTGCTGTATTTCTTTCCAGGGGTCGTTTTTGTTATCCGCAAGCGTTGTCTGAACCATTGATGCAAGCTGCGACGCCTGCTTGCTTTCCTTAATAGGCTCCAATATATAATGATTAATTAACACGCCGGAGCTTATGACAAGGCAGAGGCTTGCAACAGCGAGGGTAATTCTGCGCATAATCTCCGAGCGCGGCAGTTTTTCTTTTTTACCCTTGATTGCGGCAAAAAGCTCGGAAACTGTTTGATATCTTTCTGATTTCTCGGGATTCATCGATTTTTCGATAATTGCACGGGTATGCTCGGGGAAATCGGCGGGGAAGCGCAGCTTTTTGTTTTCTCCCTGCGGCGGCAAACAGCCCGTTGATGCCTCATAGAGCATTGCGCCGATTGCATAAACATCGGTGAAAGAGCCGCATTCCTTTGCACCGAGCTGCTTTTCGGGAGCGTCAAACGGCGAATAAAGGCTTTTCGGCGGGTAGGAATAGCCCGTCAGTGCGGTTACTTTTCCGTTTTCGGTGATTACGGAATAGGGTGAGAGCGAGCCGTGCCATTTGTCAATCTTTTCAAGCTGAATTGCACATTCGATAACAGGCTTGAGAAGCGAAACCGCGGATAGAAACGGCATTGCCTTCCCGTTGCCTATGAGAGAGGAAAGCGGAGTGCCCGTTACGATTGGACTGACAACATATATCGTTGCGTTTTCCGCAAAGCAGTCCGTAAAATTCAGAATGCTTGTTTCTGAAACAGCGCAAAATTTGCGGTAATGGGAATAAAAAGCGGAGATTTCCTTATCTGCCCTTGCAAAGCATTTTTCGTCGCGGAATTTTATTATAAGTTCACCCGGAAGGCGGTAAGCAAGCTTTTCGTGAAGATATTCCGCAATCTTAACGCGTCCGCGTGTTTGGCAGTCGAGCGCAAAATAAGTAACAAAGGCTTTGTCTTTGGAGCAGACTCCGCCCAGCAGATATCTGCCGGCAAGCTTTGTGCCAACGGGCAGACAGCTTTCGTGCTCTTTTTTGGTTGATTCGTTAAAGCCGCATACGGGGCACGCCTGCGCCTCGTCGCCGCATTCACTCAAACAATATATACAGCGTTTCACGGTTGCCGCCTCCTTTCAACGAAATAATTTTTAAAGTTGCAATGGACTTTTAAATATGCTATTATATTTTTACATTAAAGTCAAAGGTGATAGTATGAAAAACGGATTTTTTGCGATGGTTTCGCGCATGAAATATATAAATCGCTGGGCTCTTATGAGAAATGAACACAGTGAAAATCTTTGTGAGCACAGCTTTGAGGTTGCGTCAATCGCCCATGCGCTGGCGGTTATCGGCAACAAGCGCTTCGGCAAAAAATTTAACGGCGAAAGGGCGGCTTTTCTGGGTCTTTATCACGACACACCCGAAACTCTGACGGGCGACATGCCCACCCCCGTTAAATATTACAGCGACGAAGTCCGCCTTGCGTATAAAACGGTTGAAGAAAACGCCTGCAAGCGCCTTGTTGAAATGCTCCCCGAGGAATTCAGGGAGGATTACCGCGCGGCATTCTTGCCCGAGGAAGCCGATGCCGAGCTTTGGAAGCTTGTTAAAGCGGCGGATAAAATCAGCGCGCTTATCAAATGCATCGAAGAAAAGAAAGCGGGCAACAGCGAGTTTGTTAAGGCGGGCGAGGGCTTGAAGGCAGCCGTTGAAAAGCTTGATGTGCCCGAAGCAAAGGTTTTTATTGAAGAATTTTTGCCCGCGTATGAATTGACGTTGGATGAGCTTAGGTAGTGAAGAATGAAAAGTGAAGAGTTAAGGGTGGGCGTTGCCCACACCCATAATATATTCGGTCACAGGCGGAGCCTATCCGAAACTTTTCACTTGCATATTACAAGTTGAGCAGTTTTCGTGCGTTTTCGCCGAGGACTGCTTTTTCTTCGTCCTCATTCAGCCCGAAGCATTTTATCAGCTCGATATCCTGCGACGGAGCGTTCCACGGCGCATCGCTTGCAAAAAGGATTTTGTCAACGCCGTGAACATCGATAATCTCTTTTGCAAGCCGCGGTGTTGCCGCGCCGTAGCAATAGGCGGTGTCAAGATAAACGTTTTTGCCTGCAAGATATTCACGCGTTTCGGGCATTGTCCACAGCCCGCCGAAATGCGCCGCAACAACGGGTGCTCCGCCGAAAACAGGCAAAACGCTTGCAAGGGCCTTTGCCGTGCAGTGAACAGGCTCGGGGAAGCCGATGTCATAACCGCAATGAAAAAGGGTTATCATGCCCAGAGAAGCAATTTTTTCATATATGGGAAGCATCTTTTTTTCGTCAACAAAAAAGCCCTGATAATCGGGGTGGAGCTTAACGCCCTTTATGCCGTTTGCCTTGAGCCTTTCAAGCTCGTCAAGCGCATCGGGGCTGTTAGGGTGCACGCTGCCGAATGGGATTACGCCGTCAACCTCTTTGAGTGATATAGCAAAATCATTGACGTTTGTTTGCTGGCGAGGGTTGGTTGCAATGTTAAGAACAACGGAGCAGTCAACGCCGTCTTTCTTTTGAAGCTCCAAAAGGCTGCTGACCGTGCCGTTGTGGAAAGGTCTTGTTATTCCCGAACGCAGGCATAGCTGCTCCATTGCCTTTGCGGCGATTTTATCGGGAAAACAATGCGTGTGAAAATCTATAATCATGATATCCGACCTTGTTTTTTAAATGTTTTTACTATTTTACACCGAAAAAACGGCTATATCAATATCTAAAATCAATAATTAATGCTTTTTTTAAAAATAATGCTTGATATTTATAAAGATATGTGTTAAACTAACGACAGTAGGATTATGTATTTTTCATGAGAGTGGGGCGACCCGCTCTTTTGTTTATGCATAAAACTTTTTTCACAAAAAGAAATTTAAGGAGGATTGACCCCATGGCAAAAGGAAAGGGCGGCAACACGGTGGCTGCCGTTTGGGAAATTGCGGAGCCTATTGCCGAGCAGCTCGGGCTTCAGATTTGGGATATCCGCTTCGTTAAAGAGGGCGCAGACTGGTTTTTGCGCATTTTCATCGATAAAGACGGCGGTGTAGGCATTACGGACTGCGAAAACATGAGCCGTGCAATCGACAAGCCTCTCGACGATGCAGACCCGATTGAGCAGAGCTACTGCCTCGAGGTTTCATCCCCCGGTGTTGAAAGAGAGCTCACCCGCGAAACCCATTTTGAAGCCTGCAAGGGCGAAAAAATCAAGGTTAAAATGATAAGAGCGATTGACGGCGTGCGAGAGTTTTCGGGCGTGCTTGAGGATTTCGACGGCAGCCGAATCACTCTTCGCCTTGAAAACGGCGGCGCAATGAGCTTTGAGAAAAAAGAAACAAGCTACATTAAACTTGACGATTTTAGTTTTTAAGGTGAATGGAGTAATCCGAACCTGCCCTAAAGCGAGTCTTTTCGCCGCTTTTCGGAGTTTCGGCATTGAAAGGCGCCAGCCTTCCTGCAACCTCAACAACCAAAAATCGGCTGAAAATCCTTCGCTTTTGGGTCGAAGAATTTTCACGG
>JAZSGU010000101.1:0-2286 GCA_045532895.1 Acutalibacteraceae bacterium
TCTCTTCCCTCGCAATACCTTTGGTTTGTTGAGCCTATATCGCCGATTCTGCCGCGTGCGACACCCGCTTTGATGCCCTCATAAAGGCTCTCGCGGGTCGTGACGCACAGCCGCTGAGCTTCGGGTGAAATGTCACCCGCCGCAAAAGTGGCGGCATTATCGCCGACATAGCCGTTGAAGGTTGCGCCAACATCAATGCTGACGATATCGCCCGCTTTGATTATGCGCTTCTTGCTCGGAATGCCGTGAATGACCTCATCGTTTATGGAAATGCATGCAGCAGCGGGATATCCCTGATAACCCTTGAAAGTCGGTATTGCACCGCTTTTGGTGATGAAGTTATGAGCAATTCGGTTAATTTCCTCAGTTGTTACGCCGGGCTCAACCGCCTCACCCGCTGCCTTTAATGCTCCTGCAGCGATAACACATGCCTCTTTCATGAGGCCGAGTTCTCTTGTTGTTTTGAGCACTATCATGCTAATCCTCCGTTAAATGCAAACCCTTCGGTTTGCCAAGGGCTGATTAATCAAGGAAGCCCTTGTAGTGACGCATCATCATCTGGCTCTCGAGCTGCTTAACTGTTTCAAGTGCAACACCAACGAGAATGATGATTGATGTACCGCCGAGTGAAACGTTCATTGATGCGCCTTCCTGCCACATGTTGAGGAAGAAGGTTGTTACCTGCGAGAAGATAATCGGGAAGAGAGCAACAACGCTCAGGAGAAGAGCTCCGAGAAGAGTCATTCTGTTGATAATCTTGCCGATATATCTCGATGTGGGCTCGCCGGGACGAATTCCGGGGATTGAGCCGCCGTTATCGCGGATATTCTTGGACATTTCAATGGGGTTGTACTGAATGCTTGCATAGAAGTATGCAAAAGCAATGATGAATACGAAGTAAATGATTCCGTATGCCCAATGCTCTGCGGTGAAAATCTTGAAGAAAGTATTCCAGCCGCTGTCCTCCGAAAGCTTTGATGAAACAAACATCTGAATTGTGGGAGGAAGTGAAAGAATTGAGGAAGCGAAGATAACGGGCATAACACCTGACATATTAACCTTGATGGGAATATGTGTGCTCTGGCCGCCGTACATCTTTCTGCCGACAACTCTCTTGGCATACTGAACGGGAATTCTTCTCTCTGCGTTATCCATCCAAACGATGAAAGCAATCATGAGGATAAGGATAATTGCAACAAGGGGTGAAAGGAAGTAGTAGGGTCCGCCGTGGCTGAAATAACCCGTTTTTCCGAAGAGTGTTGCGATGAGAGTGGGAATTCTTGAAACGATACCGGCAAAGAGGATGATTGAAATACCGTTGCCGATACCTTTTTCGTTGATGCGTTCACCGAGCCACATGATAAGTGCGGTACCTGCGGTGAAGCAAAGGATAATAACAAATGCTGCGAAAACAGCTGCCGCACCCTTGCCCGAAGCGCTTTCAACGAGATAGCCCTGTGAACGGAGATAGAAGTAGTAAGCCGTACTCTGGAGAACACCGAGAGCAATGGTTACGAAGCGAGTGATGGAAGCAATCTTCTTGCGGCCTTCTTCGCCTTCCTTCTGGAGTCTTTCAAGGGCGGGAATTGCAACTGCGAGCAGCTGCATGATAATCGAGCTGTTGATGTAGGGGGTGATGGACATTGCGAAAATTGTTCCGTAAGTGAACGCATCACCGGTCATCATAGCAAGATAGTTCATGAATGTGCCTGCATTGGGGTCAGCGATGATACCCGCTTCGCCAATGTTGGTGAAAGGAACAGGGATTGCCGAACCTACTCTGAAGACGAGCACGATAAGTGCTGTGAAAATCATCTTTTTGCGAAGGTCAGCGATTTTCCATGCATTAACGATTGTCTGAAGCATGCTTAAATCACCTCTGCCTTTCCTCCGGCAGCTTCGATTTTTGATTTAGCGCTATCTGAAAAAGCATTTGCCTGAACGGTGAGCTTCTTCGAAATTTCGCCATTACCCAAAATCTTGACGCCGTCCAAAGTCTTTTTAACGATGCCTTTCTCAATAAGCGCATCGATGGTAACGGTAGCACCGTCCTCGAAATACTTATCAAGTGTGGCAATATTTGTTATTGCCATCTCTGTTGCAAAGATGTTGTTGAATCCTCTCTTGGGGATTCTTCTCTGAAGGGGCATCTGGCCGCCTTCAAAACCGGCACGCATACCTCTGCCTGCACGTGCCTTTTGACCTTTATGACCCTTACCGGCTGTTTTGCCCTGACCTGATGCGGGGCCGCGGCCGATACGCTTGCGCTCTTTTGTTGAGCCTGCT
>JAZSGU010000081.1:0-4289 GCA_045532895.1 Acutalibacteraceae bacterium
CTCGCCGCCAAACTGCTCACCCTTGTATATAACCTCACCGTTTGCGGTTATCTTGTGACCCTTGAGTGCGGCATTTTTCTTGCTTTTAAAGGATATTTTCAGCTTATAGTCGCCGTCAAAGTCCAAACCGCCTACCTTGCATTTAAAGGTCAGATTATCAAAGACCTTAAACATTGCCGTAGGCATTGCGCCTGTGTTAACATTTGGTCTGTCGCCCTGAAAATCCATATAAACCTCGCCTGTTTGCGCAACACCGCATTCAGCAAGCCCGTTAAGAGCAACAGAAAAATAGTATTCATCACTTCTTACCTTGTTGCGGTCAATTATTCTCTGCATTGTTTCGGCGTTTTCTGCTATGTTAAGTCTGCCGAGAAGCCACTTTCTGTCGGTAACGGGCAAATCCATGGTTTCGAGGATTGCACCTCTCTCCCAGTTATCGGCGCAGTAGTTTTCGATATCACTTTGCAGACCGATAAGCTCAAAAAGCTTTTGCGCAAGGTTGGTTATATCGGCACGCTGTTTTTTATATTCCGCATCAAAATCCGTTTCAAGGATTTTTCTTGCGTTTTCAAGACTGCCGTTTCTTATTTCCTTTTCGGCAAGTTTGATTAAGCCAAGCTCAAAAATGCGTCTGCGGCGAAGCACCCAATCGCACTTTGCACGCATAAGAAGCTGCAGGAAACGCCAGTTTTCATTAAGAAACGGATAATCTGCCGCAAGGCTTTCAAATGTTTCGAGGGTTCTGTCAATGGTCGGATTTTCAGCAGGGTCGCATTGCCAGTTAAGCTCAAGAGCAAAAATGCCGTCAGCAATTTTTTCGGCATCCGCGCCAAAGAAAAACAGGCGCGCATAGTCAAGCAGGGTTGTTCTTAAATCGCAGTCGGGGTTATAATCCATATCCGCCCAAACAGCCTTATTCACATCGTCGGTTATACCTTCGGAATAGCTGACGGAGCCGACAACATAGCGGCGGGTCAGGCGGTGAATGCGGCGGTATTCGCGCGGTCTGGGGTTGGTGCACTCGCGGCTCAGGCCCGTTGTGAGGGCGAAATGCCAGTCGTCCCTGTCAAAATGAACGGGATATTCACAGCGTACATTATGGGTGATATCGGGGTAAAGCCTTATAGGGTATTTCGACGGCAGCCTGCGGCGTAGAGTTTCAAGGTCAAACGCATGGTTAGGGCCGTGAATAACGCCGTCAATCTCCTCGGGCAGCTTTTCCATTTCTTCAATAAATTCCTCGCCCCATGTGGGGATTGAATGCGGTTGCTGCGCGGAGGGCCACATTTGAGCATTGGGATGCGACTTTTTGAGTGCCTTTGAAATTTCCTTGCATCTCAAAATAAATTCATCGGGATAAAATTCACCGGGGTCGCCTCCCGGCGGGAATACTACATCAAGCCTCGGCACGGTTTCATAAAGCCTGCCGCGCCTTTCAGCCGCCTGCTCAACCGTTTCGTCATCGTTATTGGGGTGCCAAAGAGAAACATCAAGGTCAAATTCTTCCGCCATTTCCGATGCCTTGACAAGGAATTCCTCCTCATCATACTTCATAAGCCTGTTGCGGCGGGAAACACCCTTTTCATAAGGAATATGCTCAACCGTGTTTGAGCCGAAAAACATCATGTCAAGATAGTATCGGCGATAATCGTCATAACTCCATGCATCATAGGTGTTGGGCGTTGTTCTGTAGCCCACCTGATGACCTCTTATCATTTTGTCGGGGCGATAGGTGCCCGATATATCCTCTGTAAGCGCAGGCACACCGCAAACCGACACAATTTTTCTCAAAAACATTCCAAATCCGTATATAAAACCCCTTATTCCCTTTGCCGAAACGGTAACGCGGGAAGCCTCAACGGCAATGTCAAAGCCGTCGCGGGGTATGCTTGAATTTGTTAAAAAAGCAAAATTTGAGTTTTCTTTTTCGGAGCAAAATGCAGGTATGGCACCTGTTCTGCTTGAAATTTCGTCAGCAAAAAGACCTGCGGCTTTTTTTGAAATCTCAGTATCAAAATAAATATTAAAGCTCTTAAAATCAATCATTTTCTATCTCCGTCAGTTCAAGTTTTTTGGCTTCGGAACGGGAGTTTCTGTGCTCCTCAAGCTCAATGAGCATACGCTCCTTTGTTTTGCCGTGAACATTAAACAGCAAAAGCGAAAGTCCGTAGCCGAATCTTGCCGCTGCAGGCGCAAGGCAGAAAATACCCCAAATGCCCTGAAGAACTTTCGGGTCGCTGTGAGGAACAACGTTGCCGAACGCATCCTTTTGAGGAGTGAACTTAATCCAGTCAAAAACAACGCCCGAAAGCAGAGCGTGAACGCTGGACGAAAGCTTGTTTACATAGCTTGAAACGGCATTGACGATACCCTCGTTGCGAATGCCGGTCTGCCACTCAAGATAGTCGTACATATCGCCCTTGAGAAGTGGGTCGCAAACACCCATAATATGGTTGGGCAAGCCACATACGGTAAGTCCGACGGTAACAATAGCAAAGTCGAGCCAATAATTACCCGTCGGCTTATAGCCGATGAAATAAAGCACGGTATAGGCGATACCGCTGAAAAGCCCCGCAGAAACAGCCGTTGTGCGCAGCCCGAATTTGCGGATTATCGAAGGCGCAACGGGAGTTATGACGTAGTTCGGAATGCCCGTAAAAAGGCTGCAAAGCAGGCGGTTGGAGAGTCTGCCCGTGCAGTTAAGCCAGAAGAAATCCTCCGATGCACCGCCGACGCCTTTGATTCCGCCGAAAAAGTTGGAAAGAAGCAAAACCGCAAGCGGGCGGCAGGTTATGATTGACTTTGCAGACTTCCAGAAGCCGGTATTCTGCATTTCTTCTTTTGTTGCGATTGAAACTCTTTCGCGCATGGTGAAAAAGCCGTAAATCGCACCCAAAACAGCAACAACAACGAAGAACACCGAAAAGCCTGAATAAACCTCGGGCTGAGTGATTTTGTTGGATGTAACGCCGGGAACAAAGTCAACAAAAACGGGCACAAGCGACGGAAGCCATGTGAAAAGATTAACAAATTTTTGCGTCGCAATCAGCGTGCTTCGCTCGTTGGTATTTGGCGTTATGTTGTATAGCAACAGTTCCCAGCCGCTTAAATACGAAAATCCTATTCCGTAAATGATTGTTGCAACAAGTGCATATATAAATCTCTGCCCGCCCGTAAAAGACTGCGGCACCATATAAAACAGAATTGACGCAATCGCCCAAAACGGCATGGGGAAAATCAAAAACGGACGAAGCCTGCCCCAACGAGTACGGCAGCGGTCAATAACTATGCCGGAAATAGGGTCATCGAGAGCATCCCAGATTGTTGAAACCGTGCCAAGCAAGCCGAATTCCTTGCCGGAAAGCCCCAAAAAGCTCATCATGAAATACTGCTTTGTGGAGCCGATAAAGCTTGTCAGGTTGTTGATTCCGTAAGATGTCAGCGCAAAAGCAGCAATTTCACGCGGGCGCACAAGGCGCTTTGTTTCTCTGTGCAAATCTTTTTCCACAACAGCAACATTGTTTTCGTTCGGCATCTTATCACTCTCTTTCCTTATATATCTATTACATATTAATTAATGATATCATAGATTTAACAACGGTGTCAATCAGCCGAAAAATGATTTAGTTTTTTCACAAAAAACAGGTAATATTTTTATGCAAATTGCGATATAATAAAATCAGATAAAAACAAATTTTAATTTCAGCCCATTTTTTTATAAAAACCTATTGACTTTTTCGCCAAAGCGTGTATAATTATAAAGCACTTAAGAAACAGATATCGCGGAGTAGAGCAGTTGGTAGCTCGTCGGGCTCATAACCCGGAGGTCGCAGGTTCAAGTCCTGTCTCCGCAACCATATTGAGTATTCATAAGGTATTTGACCTGTGAATACTCAATTTTTTGCTTAAAAAGAGTTTTTTTGTTTGGTCGCAGACTGTTTGGGTCTGCGACCTTTTCTGTTTTGTTATGCCGTTACACTTTTTGGGTAATGCTCTCGGTATATAGCTGACCTGCAACTTCAATCACTTTTCTAACCGCTTTCAGAAACATATTTCCGCTTTGCTGAACAGTGTTCATTGTTGCGAGCTTTGTTCTGTAATCCGCTATCTTGGATTTGAGTGCACAAATCCATTGCACGCTAAAACTTATGCCACGAACAAAGCCGTGGTTTTATTTTGCTTTTCGGCGGATATTAAATCATAGACATCAACTCCTTATTTTTTAGTGAAGGGCAAAACACCTTTCACTTATTTCCGCCGAGAGAAGGCGTTTGTACGCCCTAATTTCG
>JAZSGU010000070.1:0-14861 GCA_045532895.1 Acutalibacteraceae bacterium
GAACAACACTTGAGGTTGTTCCCTAGGGTGAGCAGTTAAACCCGAACCCGCCTCAAAGCGGCATATTTCGGCGCTTTTTACCCAATTTAATCTTGCAAGGCGTCAGCCTTGCTTCGCTTAAATCGAATAAAAATCCCCCAAAATCTCCTCTCTTTGAGGTCAAAGATTTTTAAAAGAGCGAATTTTTGTTCAGACGCGGCACAAAACACAGTTAATCCTGACGGATTAACGAGTATTTTAACGATGAGTGAGCGGAAATACGCCCGTGAAAATCACGGTTCGCATTATTCCATTCACCTTATTGAGAGGATAAGACTATGAGTAAACCGGCAATAGTTGTTGAGAATATGAGCATGATGTTCAACCTCAACAAAGAAAAGGTTGATAATTTAAAAGAATATTTTATAAAGCTTGTAACAAGGAAGCTCCATTTCACCGAATTCTGGGCACTCAAGGATATCAGCTTCACGGTTGAAAAGGGCGAAAGAGTAGGTGTTCTCGGCTTTAACGGCGCGGGCAAATCCACTCTGCTCAAGGTCATCGCAGGCGTTTTGAAGCCCACCGAGGGCAGTGTTAAGGTTAACGGTGTTATTGCCCCGATGCTTGAGCTCGGCGCGGGCTTTGACCTTAACTATTCGGGCAGAGAAAACATTTTTCTTTACGGTGCAACAATGGGCTATTCCCGCAAATTCATCGAAGAAAAATACAATGAAATAGTTGAATTTTCGGAGCTTGGCGATTTTATTGAGGTCCCCGTGAAAAACTATTCATCGGGCATGCGCGCAAGGCTCGGCTTTGCGATTGCAACCGCAGTTGAACCTGAAATCCTTATTTTGGACGAGGTTTTGTCGGTAGGCGATGCAAAGTTCAGGCAAAAAAGCGAGGCAAAGGTTCGCTCCATGTTCAGCAAAGGAACAACAGTTTTGTTTGTTTCCCACAGCACACAGCAGGTGCTCAACATCTGCAACAAGGCGATTATCCTTGACCACGGCAAGCTTATCGCGCAGGGAGATGCCAAGGAAATCTGCGCCAAATATAACGAAATGGTAAAAGGCAAATAATACCGAAAGGATGATATAAATGGTTTTTGCAGCAGTTTTTGCAGGCGGTATCGGCAGCCGAATGGGTAATTCCGATACCCCGAAGCAGTATCTTGAGCTTGGCACAAAGCCCGTTATTATTCACACAATAGAAAAATTCTTTGTTAACGATAAAATTGACGAAATTATTGTTCTTTGCCCCAAGGCATGGGTTGCGCATACGCAGGATTTAGTTAAAAAGCACCTGCCCGAAGGCAAAAAAATAACGGTTATCGCAGGCGGTGCTTCAAGAAACGGCACCCTTGAAAATGCGATTGATTTCATTGAGAAAAACTATGAAACAAACGAAGAAACCGTTATTGTTACCCACGACGCGGTAAGACCCTTCCTCACCCACAGAATTATTGAGGAAAATGTTGCCGCCGCGCTTGAATACGGCGCATGCGACACGGTTATCCCCGCAACAGACACAATCGTTGAAAGCCAAAACGGCAATATGATTTCCGTCATCCCCGACCGCAGCAAAATGTATCAGGGTCAGACCCCGCAGTCCTTCCGCTTAAAGGAGCTTGCAAGAGTTCTTTCAAGCCTTACGGAAGATGAAAAAGCAATTCTCACCGACGCCTGCAAAATCTTTTCCATCAAAAACAAAGATGTTTTTATGGTTCAGGGCGAGGTATTCAACATCAAAATCACTTATCCCTATGACCTCAAGGTAGCTCACACTCTTTTGGGAACTGCCGATTAATTTGAAAGGCAAGGATTCAGATGATTAATTCAGTATACAGGCTCATCGCGCCGGGTATGATTGAAGTTGCCTGCACGGAGCCGGACATTAAAAACAGCGTAATATTGCGCCCGCTTTACCTTTCAGTCTGCAAGGCGGACCAGCGCTATTATCTTGGCAGAAGAAGCCGCGAAGCACTCAAAGCAAAGCTGCCCATGGCGCTTATCCACGAATGCGTTGCAAAGGTTGTTTTTGACCCGACGGGTAACTTTAAGCCCGGCGACTTGGTTGTTCCCGTGCCCAACACTCCCATGGAGGAGGACGAGGTTATTGCGGAAAACTACCGCATTTCAAGCCGATTCTGCTCCAGCGGATACGACGGCTTTTTGAGGGACTATATTGACATATCCCCCGACAGGCTTGTCAAGGTTCCTGACGGCGTTGACCTGCGCATTGCTTCCTTTGCAGAACTTATCAGCGTTGCGGTGCACGCGGTAACACGCTTTGAAAAATTCGCTCACAAAAGAAAAAATTCAATCGGAATCTGGGGTGACGGCAACGTAGGATTCATAACCGCGCTCGTTTTAAAGGCTCTTTATCCCGACACAAAGCTTTATGTTTTCGGCACGGTTTATGAAAAGCTTGCTTATTTCGCTTTTGCAGACGGCACATATCATGTTGACCACGTTCCCGCCGATTTGAAGATAGACCACGCGTTTGAATGCGTCGGCGGTGAAGGCTCACGCTTTGCAATCGCCCAAATCATTGACATGATTAACCCCGAAGGCTCGGTTGGTCTTATGGGTGTCAGCGAAAGATTTGTTGACATCAACACAAGAATGGTGCTTGAAAGAGGGCTTAATCTTTTCGGCTCAAGCCGCAGCGGCGTTAACGATTTCAAGCGCACAATGGAGCTTCTTGAAAAGAATCCCAAGCTTGCCGCCTATCTTGAAAACCTTATAGGCGAGGTTGTTGAGGTTAAATCAATCCCCGACATCCACAAGGCATTTGCTATTGATATAAGCCGCAACTTCGGCAAAACCGTTATCAAATGGGAGAAATAAAGTTCTTATGAAAATATCGGTTATAATTCCCGCATACAACAGCGAGAGATTCCTTGCTGAAACTCTCGACTGCCTGCTGGGACAAACCCTTAAAGATATTCAAATTATAATTGTCAACGACGGCTCGACCGACGGCACGGCGGATATCATTGCCGAATATGCCGCAAAAAACGCTAACATTCTGCCTATCTATCAGGAGAATGCGGGTGTATCCGCCGCAAGAAACAACGGCATAAGCCGCGCAGAGGGCAAATACACGATTTTTGTTGACAGCGACGATTTGCTCTCTCCCGATGCGCTTGAAGTGATATATAATTCGCTTGAAGAAAACGGGTCAGACCTTGCAATTTGCCGCACGATGCGCTTCGGCTACGGCGGAGAGGAATTTAACCCCATTGTTGATTCGCTTGCAAAAGAAAAGGTTATCGACTGCTTTGACAAACGTCTGCTTTGGAATTTTTTGATAAGCAACAAATGCTTCAAAACGGAGCTTCTCAAGAAAAGCGGCATCCTCTTTCCTCCCCTGCGCTACAGCGAGGACGGCGCATTCACCATGCAGTTTATATACGCTGCAAAGCCGAAAATAACGGGTGCTTACGGTGCGGTTTTCAAATACCGCCGCCATACCCCGAGCGAGGGCTTTTCCGTCAGCCAGAGCATAAGCGGCGAGCTTGTCAGCCACTTTTTACAGTCGCTTGATATTGTTTATAAAGCCGCAGAAAAGGTAACTGACAACGTCGATTATCTGCAGGAAATCCTTTGCAAAACCTATTTCGCGCTCATAAACGAATTTTATCGCATCCTTTGGCGCGCGGATAACGAAACGCTGAAATTCATCGGCGAAAGCTGCCGCAAATTAAAATCGCGAATGACTGCGGAAGCCTTCAAAAAATGTGCGAATGCTCAAAAAGACCTCGGCAGCCCGATTTTTGACAGAAACGAAATTGCCGAAAATCCCTTTGTCAGCATTATCGCAAAGGATTGCTCCGAGGAATTTATCGGCTCGCTTTATACGCAGTCCATGCCGATTTTTGAATTGATAACATCAAGCAAAAACACGCCCGGCTGCGAAAATATACAGCAGCTTTCACACGATGGCTTCAAAAGAGCTGCGAAGAAGGCGGCAAAAGGCAAAATCACCGTTGTTTTAAACGGCAAAAAGCCGCTTGATACGCGCTTTTTAAAGGTTGTTTCGCTTTTGAAGCGTTCACCGAAATTCGGCATATTCCCGAATTTTATAATCAAATTCGGAGCAATGCTGTTTTTAAAAATCAAAAAATAACCGTTGGTGTTAATTTTGAAAAATCTTTTTTATTCACTTTACGCTCTGTTCTTCAATTTAAGCAGAATTTTTCCCGTGAAATCAAACCGAATTGCATTTGTTGCCCCTCACAACGGCGGCAACAGCGATTCGCTGGGCACTCTGCGCAGTTATATTGAAAAAAAAGGCGGATATGATATAGTAACCATCTCCGCAAGGGACCTGAAGCTTGATTTTTCGGGCATAGGTGCCCTTGCCTCATCCTGCCTTAAAGCGGCGGGATTTTTCACTTTAAAGGCAAAGGCTCTTGCCACTTCCAAATATGTTTTTCTCAATGATAACTTTATGCCGATGGCATCGCTCAAATTCAGCCCTGAAGCGGTTGTTACACAGCTTTGGCACGCCGAGGGAGCGTTCAAAAAATTCGGGCTTTCTGCTCCGCTGACTTCTGAGGTTGCCGCGCGTGAAAAGAAATGCTCCGAAAAGCTTACATACATAGTCTGCTCATCAAAAAACGTTGTTCCTTTATATGCCGAGGCTTTCGGGGTTGAACAAAGCAAAATTCTGCCGCTCGGCGCACCGAGAACAGATTCACTCCTCGCCGAAAAAGACGTTACTGCTCTGCGTGAGGAATTTGACAAAAAGCATCCCGAATGCAAGGGCAAAAAGCTTGTGCTTTATGCTCCCACCTTCCGCGACAGCCCCGAAGCTAACAAAAAGCTTCTTGACAACATTGACATGGCTGCCTTTAATCGCGAATTGGGCGATGAATACAGCCTGCTTGTAAAGCTTCACCCGCAAATCAATGCGGGCGTTACCGCAGAAGGCACGGTTGACGTTACACAAAGCCACGATATCGGCGATTTAACGCTCATATGCGACATGCTTATAACCGATTATTCCTCGGCTTGCATGGATTTTGCCCTGCTCTCAAAGCCCTGCGTTTTCTTTGCGTTTGACCTTGAGGAATACGAAAAAGAGCGTTCTTTCTATTTTGACTATGAAAGCTATGTTCCAGGCGCGGTTGCAATGGATTTTTCCGAAGTTATCGAGGCAATAAAAAATCCCCGAGCCGACGAAGAAAAGCTCCGCCGATTCAGGGAATTTAATTTTGATTATACCGACTGCGAAAGCTGCCGCAGGATATATGAAAAGATTATTTCAACCAATTCTTAATAACCTCAACGGCTCGTTCGGTTGAATGACCGTCACATGCATCAATCTGCTCGCTTCTGAATTTTCCAATTCTCTCAGCGGGCGGATTTTCTTTTACTCTACGCACGGCTTCAAGCAGTTCTGCACCGTCTGTTACCGTTTCACCGGGCAAGCCGTCGGGAAAATCAAGATAAAATCCGCGCTCATACTCTTTATAATCGGGGCAATAAAAAACCGTGGGAACATCAAGCAGACATGCATCATAAATAACGGAGGAATAGTCCGTTATCATAACATCGCATGCAGCTGTCAAAGCGAGGGTTGATTCACCCGTAAGGTCAATAACGTTGGGATATTCGCCGTTTTCAAAGCGGTAATCCATCATCGGATGGCGGCGAATGACAAAAACCTCATCTTCATTCATCACTTTGCTCATCTCACCCCAGTCAATTCCGGGGTTATATACTTTCCTTACACCGTTTTCTTCTCTGAATGTCGGGCAATAAAGATAGATTTTTTTGCCTGCAAACTGCGGGTATTTTTCAAAAATACTTCTGCGCATTTCGTGAGCATCCTTGAAGAGCTTGTCCGTCCTCGGCAGGCCGATTGGCAGGCAGATATCCTCGCTTATACCGAACGCACCCGCATAGCTTTTGCGGCATTCTTCCGACGTTACGGCAACTGCGGAATACTGCGAATGGGTTGCCTTTTCTTCTGCGGGGGTGAGAAGCGACGGCGCATCAAGCCCGAATTTTTTGAATGCACCGCAAGCATGCCAAATCTGAAACAGCTTTTGACCCTCGCGAAGCCTGATTGCTCTCATATATCGCACATAATCGTCCGTCACTATAACCCTGCTTGTGAGAAGATAATAATAGGCAAGCGGCTTAATTCTGACGGAGTGCGGCAGTTTATGGGCAAAAACAACCTTTTTCGCATCAAGCGCATCATAAACCGCCTTTGCGTTGTCAAGCAATCTGCCGTCGGCACGAATTGAGTAAAACAAAACAACATTACGAATGGGCAGGGCGCGGCAAAACGCACACCATGCTCTGTTAAGAAAAGCAAGAATTTTTCGCCTTGTTTTGACATTCAGTATTTTTTTGAGCAGATTTTTCATAAAATCCCTCCACAAAACAGTTGAAAAAAGACCTTGTCAAACGACAAGGTCTTTATTGGCTGGGGAATAGGGATTCGAACCCCAACAAACAGAGTCAGAGTCTGTCGTGCTACCGTTACACTATTCCCCAATGTAACTCGCGTGTGGGCTACGGATATATATTATACACGCTTTGATTGAAATGTCAATATAAATTTTAACATTTTTTCATATTTTTTTCTTTTTTCGGCAGGCGTTCATTTCTATTGAAAACACACAGCCGATATTGTATAATATAAACAAATTTTAAATATTTATTCTGAAAGGAGCACTCTTATGAAAGAAATATTTTTCTCCAATCTCCCCGCAGGAATTGCTGTTATCGGTCTGGTTGTCTACTTTTTCGGCATGGCAATAGTCTTTATCTCAAGCCCGATTAAAAACGCTGAAAAATTTGCCGTTAAACCTGTTGACAATGCAGGCAAAACCGAAATCCGCGTTTATTACGGCGGCATTTCTTTTGCGTTGGGTGCATTTCTGCTTTATCTTACTCTTGCGCTCAAAACGCCTGTTTATTCTCTTGTTGGCGGTTTGTTTTTTTCAACAACCGTGCTTGTAACCCGAACAATTTTCCTTTGCATTGACAAAGGGTGGAAATGCCCCTACACAAAGCTTGCAATACCTGCCGAATCTGCATTTGTGGTTGCTCTCTGGATATGCTTCTTTCTTTCAAAGACTTTATATTAATAAGGAAACCGAACATGAAAATCATCTTAATTATCCTTACCGTTTTTATCGCTGTGCTTGTATTTAACACTGTAAAATACAAGGTAAAATCACGAAAACTCGGTGCAGAAAAAATTCACTGCTCCGAAAACGAACAAATTGAATACGCACAAAAGCTTGCCGAAATGATAAAATGCGAAACTGTTTCCGTAAAAGGCAGTTATGACGACACGGAATTTGCAAAGCTTCGCAAAACCGTTGAAGAGCTTTTTCCGCTTGTTCACAAAAAGACGGAAAGAATGGTTTTCGGCGACGACTGCTGGATTTATAAGCTCGAGGGCAGAGACAAAACCCGAAACATCATGCTTATGTCGCATCACGACGTTGTTGCGGCAAAGGGTGAATGGAAGCATCCGCCCTTTAGCGGCGAAATTGCCGACGGCGCAATCTGGGGCAGAGGCACTGTGGATACCAAAACCTCTCTGTTTGCCGAGTTCGAGGCGCTGGAGGAGCTTTTGGGCGAAGGCTTTGTACCGGAATGCAATCTTTATATCGGTTCATCGTGCAACGAAGAAATTTTCGGCAACGGTATCCCCCTTGCTGTTGAATATTTCAAAAAACAGGGTATCGAATTTGAAACCGTGCTTGACGAAGGCGGCGGGATTATTGACCCTCCCCTCGGCGGAATCGACTGCAAATGCGCCATGATTGCAACTCACGAAAAGGGCAGACACACTTTAATCTGCACCGCAAAACAAAACGGCGCCGGCAAAGCATTCACCATTGAGAAAAAAACGCCCGTTGTTCGTATGGCATCATTTATTGCTGAGGTTAACAGAAAAAAGATTTTCAAAACCGCGCTTTATCCGGTTGTAAAAACAATGCTGACCGACCTTGCACCCTATGCTTCTCTCCCCCTGCGTTTTCCGCTTTCAAATCTTTGGCTTTTCGGCGGAATAATCAAAACAGTTGTACCGAAAATCAATTCGCAGGCTTCATCCATGCTCGGCACAACCTTCACTTTCACAGATATAAAAGGCTCGACCCGCGACAAGGAGTGCACCTCAACCGCATATTTCCGTTTTATCGATGAGGCGGATTTCAGAGCGGATTTGAAAAAACTCATAAAAATCGCAAAAAAACACGGCATCGAGCTTCGCGATGGCGAGGGAAATGAAAGCTATGTTCCCGCCGATATGGCACAAAAGGGATATAAATACACACGGGAATGCATAGCGGAAATCTTTCCGCATGCCGCATGCGCGCCTTATCTGCTTCCCGCAGGCACAGATGCAAGGCATATGACCGAAATATGCAAATGCACGCTTCGTTTTGCTCCGATTGAAATGAACACTCAACAGTTTGACAGCGTTCACAACGAAAACGAAAACATTTCCGTTAAAGCCGTTGCAAACGCGGTGGCATTCTATAAACATTTCATAAGGAACTATAAATAATGAACGAATATGTTTGGCAGGGCTGCGGATTGGCGGCGTCATAACAGTTGAAACCGCCCTGCTACGATTTTCAAAAAGAAATTTACCGTTAAAAAGCGAAAATCCGTATTTGAACAGCCTCTTTTTATGTATCATAGGGTCATTATAAAATTCAGCACCAACGCGCCTATAACCCCCGGCATGCCGAGCAAAGTGAAGGCTGCCAGACTGTACCAGTTAACGGCGAGCGTAACACCGGTAACAAGCCCCGCAAGGTTGACGGCAAAGAGCGCCGCCAACCCCTGAAAGGCAGATAACACAAAGCTTGATGCCCCTTTTTCGCTTTTGACAGTCCACCACAAAACACAGACGGCGCAAATAACTGCCGCCGCGATAAAGGCGAAATTCATCAGATGACCTCCCCGAAAACGGAAATTTCTGCGCATTCAAGCCCCGTTTCCTTTGCCTGCTTAATCAGATATCTGTAAAGCGCTTTGAGTGACTGAATTTCATATATTATCGAATCCAGCAAATCTTCATTATTTTCATTTTCAAAACGGCTGTATGCGCTTTTGAGCCTTTGCGAGGTGTCGCGGATTTGCTCCACAAGGCTGTCCGCAGGTCTTTGCACGGGCTTTCTTATCATCTCATAGTAAAAAATTTTTGCCGATTTAAAATACTTTTCCATATTTTTAGTCCTCCCATAAATATTCTATGGAAATTGTTGGACAAATATGATACAATAATACGGTTAAGAATTGAAAATTCTTTGGAGGGTTAATTAAATGAAATTATATCCCGTTAAACTGCTCCCCTTTGTTTCCGAAACCATCTGGGGCGGCAAAAAACTGATAGACGAATACGGCGTTAAAACCGAAAAGAAAAATGCCGCCGAGGGCTGGATGCTCTCTTGCCACGAAGCAGGCTCAAGTATTGCTTCAAACGGCGAATTTGCAGGCATTTCCTTTGCCGATGTCATTAAAAACAATCCCGCGCTTTGCGGCAAAAACGCCAAAAAGTTCAGCGATTTTCCCATTCTCATAAAATTTATTGATGCTATGGACAACCTCTCCGTGCAGGTTCATCCTACCAAGGAATACTGCGAAAAAACAGGCAGAGGTCAAAGCAAAACCGAATGCTGGTATATCATCGACTGCGATGAGGATGCTCATTTGATTCTCGGCTTCAACAACAAAATCACCCCTGAGCAGTTTAAAGAAGCGATTGAAAACAACACCCTGACCGATTATGTCAGCAAGGTACCCGTTAAAAAGGGGGACTTCTTCTTTATCGAGTCGGGCACTCTGCATGCCATCTGTAAAGGCATTTTACTTGCCGAAGTGCAGGAAAGCTCCAACACAACATACCGCATATATGACTACAACCGTGTCGGTGCAGACGGCAAGCCCCGCGAGCTTCATGTTGAGGACGGCGCAGCAGTGACAAAGCTTGAAAAATACTCACAGCCCGATTTTTCAAACCCCGCTTTTGATACGAACGAGCGCAGGCTTCTTGCGGACTGCCCGCTTTTCAAGGTGTGGAAGCTTGATATTGGCGGCGCATTCAGCGGCAACGCCTCGGATGAATCGTTTGTTTCTCTGCTTATAATGGACGGTGAGGGCAGCCTTGAATGCTGCGGCGAAACTCTTGAGCTGAAAAAGGGCGACAGCATTTTTATTCCCGCAAACGCGGGTGAATACAAGCTTTTCGGTAAGCTTGAAATAATCGAAACAAGGATTTAAAATGGCGATTGTTAGTGTACAGAATTTAAAAGTGGATTTCGGCGGCAAGGTGCTGTTTGAAAATGTTTCGTTTGATGTTAACCCCGGCGATTTTGTTGGGCTTATCGGTGCAAACGGGACGGGCAAAACCACGCTTTTCAAGGTTATCCGAGGCGAGCTTGAGCCGACACAGGGCGGTGCATTTGTTGCAAAAACCACAAAGATAGGATATCTTGAACAGCACGCCTGCCACGGCTCGGTGCGCACGGTTTATGACGAAGCATTGAGCGTTTTCGAGCCGCTTATGCAGATTGAGCGCGAGCTTGAGGAGATTGCAGTTGCGATAGATGCACAAATAGGCAACAGAGATGAGCTTATAGAAAAGCAAAACAAGCTTCACGAGCAGTTTCAGGAGCAGGAGGGGCTGACATATCAAAGCCGCACCCGCGCCGCATTGCTCGGTTTAGGCTTTTCGGAAAACGATTTTACGCTCACCTGCGATAAACTCAGCGGCGGTCAGAGGTCAAAGCTGAGCATGTGCAAGCTGCTTTTGAGCAGGTCAGATGTGCTTTTGCTCGACGAGCCCACAAACCATCTGGATATTGCGGGCACGGAATGGCTGGAAGAATTTCTTTCCGCGTTCAAGGGCACGGTTATTGTTATTTCGCATGACCGTTATTTTCTTGACAAAGTTACCACAAAAACCGTTGAGCTGTCACACGGCAAATGCCACTATACAAAGGGTAATTATTCAGAATATCTCAAGCTCAAAGAAGAACGCCTCGAAAGCGAAAGACGCCAATACGAAAATCAGATTGAAGAAATAAAGCGCATTGAAGGAATAATTGAGCAGCAACGCTCGTTTGCAAGAGAGCGCAACTTTATAACTGCCGAAAGCAAGCGAAAAATGCTTGAAAAGAAAAAGGCAGAGCTTGTTGTTCCGGACCCTCCCCTTTCAAAAATGCGCATGAAATTCACCCCGACATGCGAAACAGGCAACGATGTTTTGAATGTCAGCTCGCTTTCAAAAGCATTCGGTGAAAAACGCCTTTTTGCAAATGCAGACATGCAGGTTTTCAAGAATGACAGGGTTTTCATGCTCGGCGCAAACGGCTGCGGCAAAACAACGTTTTTACGCATTCTCACCCGCCAGCAATCAGCGGATTCGGGCAATTTTCTTTTCGGTGCAAATGTCAAGGTCGGTTATTTTGACCAGAGCCTCGAAAACCTTCGCGGCGGCAAAACCGTTATTGATGAAATTTGGGACGAGCACCGCTCATTTACGGAAACAACCGTGCGAAGCTATCTTGCGCTGTTTCTTTTCCGCGGCGATGATGTTTTTAAAAGCGTGGACACCCTCAGCGGCGGCGAAAAAGCAAAGCTCTGTCTTTTAAAGCTTATGCTTTCGGGCGCAAATGTTTTGCTTCTTGACGAGCCGACAAACCACCTTGACATTCCCTCAAGAGAAGTTCTTGAAGCCGCTCTTGACGACTTTGACGGCACAATAATTGCCGTTTCTCACGACAGATATTTTATAAACAAGCTCTCAACAAAAATATACCGAATGACCGAAAGCGGCTTTGAAAAATTTGACGGCGACTACAACGACTATGCCGAAGCAGCTCTTGCCAAGGCAAAGGAAAAGCCCAAAAAAACAGAGGTCAAGGTGAATTTATATAAGCTTCGCAAAGAGCGTGAAAGCGAAATCAACCGTTTGCGTGGCAAAATCAAGCGTCTGGAAGCGGATATTGACCGCCTTGACGGCGAAATTTCGGATTTGAATGCCGCCCTTTCCTCTCCCGAGGCCTCGGCGGACTACGAAAAAATAATTGAGCTGACCAACAAGCTGGAGGAAACGGGCGACAATCAGCTCGCTCTCATGGACGAATGGGAAGCCTGCAATTCAAGACTAACAGAACTGGAGGTTTAAATTATGACAAGTAACGAACTTTTCAAGGGCGCAAAATGGATTGAGTGCACGGGCAATGACTCACCACTTTTCAGAAAAACATTCGATGCCAAAAAAGGTGAAAAGGCTGAAATCACCATATGCGGTCTCGGCTTCTTTCATCTTTATATCAACGGCAAAAAGGTGAGCGAGGATTTGCTTTCTCCCAACGCAAGCAACTATAACTTCCGTAAGCTTGACTGGTTTGAATACCCTCTCACCGACGACCTTTCATTCAGAATTTATGCAGTAAAATATGATATTTCCGATTATCTTTCAGAGGGCGAAAACACCCTTGCGGTTATGCTCGGCAACGGCTATTATAACCAGAACAAGCGCGATGCCGAAGGCAAAGTTGATTTCGGCGACCCCAAGCTTTGCTATGTTATCGAAAAAGAAAGCGGAAACGTTCTTTCAGACGAATCAACACTCTCCCGTAAGGGTTACATACTTGAAAACAATCTTTATCTCGGCGAGTTTCACGACTACACACAATATCCCGCAGGCTTTGACTGCAACGGCTACAGCGGAAATGATTTTGCCGAAAGCACGGTTATACCTGCCCCTGAAAGCGATTTTTATGTTCAGTTTTCTCCCTCAGACAAGGTTATCCGTTCTCTTGAACCCAAGCTTATAAAAGACGAGGGCAAAACCAAGCTTTATGAGGTCAGCGAAAACACCGTTGGCTATGCAGTTTTCAAATGCGCCGAAAAGGGTAAGAAAATCGTTGTCAGCTACGCGGAAGAAATCTATGATGAAAGACCTTATTACGGCATTAAGTTTGTTGAAAACTATCAGACTGATACATTCATTACCGACGGCGCAGACCGCGAATATATTCCGCAATTCTGTTGGCACGGCTTCCGCTATTTCAGAGTTGAGGGCGACGTTGAGCCGGTAAGAGTTGACGTTGTTCACTCCGACTGTCCCGTTACCTCATCTTTTGAAAGCGACAACGAAAACCTCAACTGGCTTTATGAGGCATATATCAGAACTCAGCTTTGCAACATGCACTGCGGCGTACCGTCCGACTGCCCGCACAGAGAGCGTTTGGGCTACACTGGCGACGGTCAGCTTTGCTGCGAAGCGGGCATGATGCTTTTTGACAGCCGTGAATTTTACCGCAAATGGCTCTATGACATTGCGGACTGCCAATGCAAAAAGACAGGTCACGTTCTTCACACAGCCCCCGCAATGGGCGGCGGAGGCGGACCCGCAGGCTGGGGCGGCGCAATAGTCGAAGTACCCTACAGATTCTATAAAGCATACGGCGACAAGGAATTGCTCAACGAGTTTTTCCCAAAAATGCTTCATTTCTTTGACTATCTTGAAAGCAGAAGCGAAAACGGACTTGTTTACCGCGAGGAAGAAAACGGCTGGTGCCTCGGCGACTGGTGCACACCCGATAAGATTAGAATACCCGAAACTTATGTCAACACCTGCCTCTATGTAAAGTTTATGCAGCAGGCATTGGAAGCCGCCGAAATTCTCGGCAGGCAGTCAGAGGCTGCTCATCTTCCCGAACGCATTGAAAAGGTTAAGAGAGCACTCTATGTTGCATATTACAGCCCGCAGCAGGGCACATACTGCGGCGATGTTCAGGGCGCATCATGCCTTGCGCTTCAGATAGGTCTGGGCGATGAAAATGTTAAGAATGTTATGTGCGAAAAATACAGAAAGCTCGGTATGTTTGACACCGGCATTATCGCAACGGAAGCCCTCCCCCGCTATCTTTTTGAAAACGGAGAGGCACAGCTTGCATTCGACCTGCTCACAAGCGACAAAGAGGTTTCGTTTGCCTACATGGCAAGAAACGGCGCAACAACCATTTGGGAAAACTGGAACGGCGCGGATTCGCGCAACCACCCGATGTTCGGCTCCGTTACAAAATATCTGTTCACCTATCTCCTCGGCATACGACAGCCCGCAGACAGCGCAGGCTACGAAAAAGTTGTTATCACCCCCTGCTTTGTTGACGGCATGAACAAGGCAAAGGGTCATATCACAACGCAAAACGGCGTTGTTTCGGTTGAATATGTCAAGGACGGCGGCAAAGCACGAATTAAGGTTTTTGCAGACCCGAAAATTGAAGCAAGTTTCGAATATAACGGCAAATCAACCGCATTCAGCGGCGAAGCGGAATTTGAAATTGAAGTTTGACAGGAGTGCATTTTATGGTAACCATAAAAAGATA
Organism: Acutalibacteraceae bacterium; assembly: GCA_045532895.1. Lineage (GTDB taxonomy): Bacteria > Bacillota > Clostridia > Oscillospirales > Acutalibacteraceae > CAG-177. The sequence goes on from JAZSGU010000070.1 coordinate 14,372, forward strand.
CGAGCCTAAATATTTTGACGATGTGCGTCAGGTTTGCATAAACACAGCACCGAAAGAAGCGGCAACCAACCCCAATATGCACGATTTTATTCTTTTCACCTTCTGCGACTATTATGTTGAACAGGAACCCGAAAATGTTTTTGTTCTTGTTGACGAAGAAACCGACACAGCGCAGGGATATGTTTTCGGCGCAAGAGATTTTAAAACATATATAAAGAACATCAAGCCTTATCTTGCAAAGGTTAAAAAGACGGGAAGAAGCTATTATTTCGATGCCATTGCGGAAATTATCGGCCACGGCGTTTTTTCGCTCAAATATCCTGCCCATCTTCACATTGACATCAATGAGCCTTTCAGAGGCAGCGGCAACGGCTCACGCATGATTTCAACCCTGACGGAGCACATGAAAAAATCTTACGGTACAAAGGCAATTATGCTCATTGTCGGCTCAAGAAACACGCGCGGAATTAATTTCTATAAGAAAAACGGC
>JAZSGU010000168.1:0-22002 GCA_045532895.1 Acutalibacteraceae bacterium
GAAAGATATCTTTCGCCGCCGTCGGGCAAAAGCACAACAATGTTTTTGCCTGCGTTTTCGGGTCGTTTTGCGATAACCGATGCCGCATGGAGCGCCGCGCCCGAGGAAATGCCGATAAGTATGCCCTCGGTTTTAACCGTCAGCCTTGCCGCCGCATATGCTTCGTCGGTGGCGACGGTGATTATTTCATCATAAATATTTGTATCGAGGATTGACGGCACAAAGCCCGCGCCGATGCCCTGCAAGCCGTGTGCGCCCGCTCTGCCCTCGGAAAGAAACGGCGAATCCGCAGGCTCAACGGCAACGATTTTTATAGCGGGATTTTTTTCTTTCAGATATTTGCCGACTCCCGTTATCGTTCCGCCCGTGCCGACACCCGCAACAAAAATATCAACCGCGCCGTCGGTGTCGCGCCAAATTTCAGGACCCGTTGTTTTATAATGTGCATCAGCGTTTGAAGGGTTGTCAAACTGGGCGGGGATAAAGCTTTCGGGGATTTCCTTTGCAAGCTCCTCCGCCTTTGCGATAGCACCTGCCATGCCCTTTGCGCCGTCTGTCAAAACAAGCTCCGCACCGTAGGCGGCAAGCAGTTTTCTGCGCTCAATGCTCATTGTTTCGGGCATTGTTATGATAACCTTCAGCCCCATCTGCGCCGCCACGGAAGCAATTCCTATGCCCGTGTTGCCGCTTGTCGGCTCGATGATAACGGAGTTTTCGGTTATTTTGCCCTCCGCCATTGCAGCGCGGAGCATTTCGTACCCCACCCTATCCTTTGCGCTGCCCGCGGGGTTGCGGTATTCAAGCTTTGCAAGGATATTTGCATTAATATTCGCTTCTTTTGCATATGCGCCGAATTTAACAAGCGGAGTGTTGCCGATTGTTTCGGCGGCATTGTTATAAATTTTCATATTATCACCTTTACAAATTATATCAATTTCACTAATTATAGTCAAGTAGGGGTCGATGCCCACATCGACCCTTGCATAAACTTACTTCGCTTTTGTTAATGTTGCCTAAAATATTGCCCTTATTTTTTACACCTATAAAATTTATTTTTTCTTGCATTAAATCGATAAAGAAGTATAATAAAAGTGAATGGCGGTTTATCCGCATGTTGTCAAAAAGGAGAGTAAAATTATGGCAGAAAAAGTTAAGATTGGTATTATCGGATGCGGCGGCATCGCTAACGGAAAGCACCTTCGTGCAATCGAAAACATAGATTTTCTTGAGCCCGTTGCATTCTGCGACATTATTGAAGAAAGAGCAATCGAAACCGCAAAGAAATACGGTTCTCCCGATGCTAAGGTTTATACGGATTACAAAGAGCTTCTCAAGGATGAGAGCATTGTTGCCGTTCACGTTTGTACCCCCAACCGTTCCCACAGCTTCATCACCATTGATGCTCTCGAAGCGGGCAAGCATGTTCTTTGCGAAAAGCCCATGGCTAAAACATATGCGGAAGCAAAGGCGATGTATGAGGCTTCCGTAAGAACGGGCAAGGTGCTTTCAATCGGCTATCAGTCACGCTGGAGAGGCGACTCCCTCTATCTTAAGGAATGCTGCGAAAACGGCGAATTCGGTGAGATTTATTATGCAAGAGCTCTTGCGCTTCGCAGAAGAGCTGTTCCCACATGGGGCGTTTTCCTCAATGAATATGAGCAGGGCGGCGGTCCGCTTATCGATATCGGCACACACGCTCTTGACCTTACCCTTTGGATGATGGATAACTACAAGCCCAAGATGGTAGTAGGCACAAAATACAAGAAGCTCGGCGACCAGAAAAACACCGCAAACGCATGGGGTGACTGGGATCCCGAAAAATACACTGTTGAAGATTCCGCTTTCGGCTTTGTTGTTATGGAAAACGGCGCAACGGTCAGCGTTGAATCCGCATGGGCGCTCAACATTGCAGACCCCTGCGAGGCTTCAACTCTTATTGCGGGCGTTAACGGCGGCGCAGATATGCTCGGCGACGAACTTCGCATCAACTATGTAAAGAACGGCAGACAGGTTATTGAAAATCCCAGCTTCAAGGCGGGCGGCGTTGCATTCTATGACGGCGCAAGCGACAAGCCCGAAGAGCTTGAATGCAGAGCTTTCTATGACGCAGTTCTCAACGGCGCAGAGCTTCGCACAAAGCCCGAGCAGGCGATGGTTGTTACACAGATTCTTGAAGCAATCTATGAATCCGCAGAAACCGGCAAGCCCGTTTATATCAACAACGATTAAGGTGCCTGCTGTTTGAATTTTCGTTACGCATCTTGACGGCTATATTTTCGCCAAGATGCCCAAAAATACTCGTTAATACACTAAAGTATTGCCTGCGTTTTTTGAACATATTGACAAAAATCTATCTCGTCAATCTGCATAACACAATTCAAAAACCAGGCACAAAGGAGCAAAACAATGAAAATAGCTGTTCAGGTTTATTCTGTCAGAGAACACATAAACGATTCCGAAACGCTTCTCAAGGCGCTTGAAGAGATTAAAAAGATTGGCTATGACGGCGTTGAATTTGCGGGCTATTTCGGCGCGGATGCCGCCGCAATCAAAGCAAAGCTTGACGAAGTCGGCCTTGTTGCCGTCGGCGGTCATATCGGACTTGATGATTTCAAAGAGGACAAGCTTGCCGAAACGATTGAATTTCAGAACGTGCTCGGCGTTAAGGCAATCGGCGTTGGCGGTGCGCCCCATTCAACCATGGAAGAAGCGGTCAACACGGGCGACGTTCTCGGCAATGCGCAGAAATATGCCATGGAAAAATACGGCATGAAGGTTTATTACCACAACCACTGCGAGGAATTCAAGCCCCTCGAAAACGGTCAGCTTCCCATCGACGTTATCGGTGACAGGTGCTCGCTTGAAATTGATACATACTGGAGCTTCCACGCGGGCGAGGATAACTACAAGCTTATCACCGAAAAGAAAGATAACATCGTTCATCTTCATGTTAAGGACGGCATTGACGGCAAGCCCAAGGCTCTTGGCGAGGGCAACTGCGACATCCCCGCCGTTGTTAAGGCGGCAAAGGATATCGGCATTGAGTGGCTCATTGTTGAAAACGATGACCCCGTGCCCACGGGCTTTGAGGATATCGCAAGAAGCATTAAATATCTTAAAAGCATAATCTGATAATGGAGGACCCATATGAAACTCGGTGTATTTACAACGCTTCTTTCAAATCTCTCTCTTGAAGAAGCTCTCAAATATTTTAAATCTCTCGGCATTGAAATGGTTGAGATTGGCTGCGGCGGCTACCCCGGCAACGCGCATGCAGACCCCGAAATTCTTCTCAATGATGAGGCGAAGCTTGAAGAGTTCAAGGCTCTTCTCAAAAAATATGATGTTGAGATCAGTGCTCTTTCCTGCCACGGCAACCCCGTGCACCCCAATAAGGAAATTGCCTCCGATTTTGACAAAACCATAAGAAATACAATTCTGCTTGCCGAAAAGCTCGGTTTGAGCCAGATTAACACATTCTCGGGCTGCCCGGGTGACTGCGAAACCGCAAAATATCCCAACTGGGTAACCTGCCCCTGGCCCAACGATTTCGGCGAAATCCTTGAATGGCAGTGGAACGAGGTTCTTATTCCCTATTGGAAAGACCTTGTTGCTTTTGCAAAGGCTCACGGCGTTAACAAAATCGCTCTTGAGCTTCACCCCGGCTTCTGTGTATACAACACAGACTCCCTGCTTCGCCTGCGCGAGGCGGTAGGTCCCGAAATCGGCGCAAACTTTGACCCCAGCCACCTTATCTGGCAGGGCATGGACCCCGTTGCATGCATCCGCAAGCTTGGTGATGCAATTTTCCACTTCCACGCAAAGGATACCAAGATTGATAAATACAACACAGCAGTCAACGGTGTGCTTGATATAAAGCCCTACGGCGATGAGATTAACCGCTCGTGGATTTTCCGCTCCGTCGGCTACGGCAACGATTATTCATATTGGAAAGACATTATTTCCAACCTCCGCATGGTCGGCTATGACTATGCGATAAGCATTGAACACGAGGATTCGCTCATGAGCCAGAACGAGGGCCTTTCCAAGGCTGTTTCGTTCCTGAAAGAAGTGCTTGTAACCGAATCCACAGGCGAAATGTGGTGGGTTTGACGCGTCTTTTCTGCTAATACTGCGTCAATCCTCATCGCAATATCCGTATATTGCTTCAGCGGATTTCCTTGTCTTAACAAAAAATCCGCCGTCAAAAAAGTTTCGCGAAGCGAAACAGTGAAATACACCTTCGGTGTGTGATATATTGCTGCGCAATGTAATATTCATGCTTCGCATGAGTGAAATTTGCCTGCGGCAAGTTAAGGACGGGCTTTGCCCGTACCCATTTTATATGTAGGGGCGATTCACTAATTGCCCGAATACCAAAGGAAGCGATACCATGATTAACAATAAATTCGGCTGTGCCGTTATCGGCTACGGCGGTATGGGCGGATGGCATGCCCGCAAAATCAAGGAAGAAATGGGCGAATATGCCGAGCTTATCGGCGTTTATGACATTAACCCTGACAGAGCAGCGGTTGCCGAAGAAAAAGGCATTCATTTCTTTTCATCGAGAGAAGAATTGCTTTCCGATGAGCGCATCGACCTTGTAACAATCGCAACGCCCAACGATGTTCACAAAGAAATTGCGATTGATGCCATGCGCCATGGCAAAAACGTTATCAGCGAAAAGCCCGTTACCCTCTGCTCGGCAGACCTTGAGGAAATGATTGCCTGCGCAAACGAAACGGGCAAGCTGTTCACCGTTCATCAGAACAGACGTTGGGATGAGGACTATCTCACCATGAAAAAGCTGCTTGACGAGAACACCCTCGGCAACGTTTTCAGAATTGAATCCCGCGTTCAGGGCTCAAGAGGCGTTCCCGGTGACTGGCGCAATCAGCCGCAGCACGGCGGCGGAATGGTCTATGACTGGGGTATTCACCTGCTTGACCAGGCGCTTATGATGACCATGCCCAGAAAGCTCAAAACCGTTTATGCGGAGCTTACAAACGTAACCAACGAAAACTGCGACGACGGCTTCCGCACAACGCTGATTTTTGATGACGGTCTTTCTTTCTATGTTGAGGTTACCACCAGCAACTTCATCGAGCTGCCGCTTTGGTACATGCTCGGCGAAAACGGAACGGCTGTTGTTGACGACTGGCAGTGGAACGGCAAGGTTGTTATGGTTTCCGATTGGGAAAACAGGGATGCCGTGCCCATCGTTGCGGGCGCAGGTATAACCAAAACCATGGCACCCAGAACGGACGACACCATTGAAACCTATCCTCTTCCCGTTCAGAAGGCAGATTGGGGCGAATATTATAAAAATATCTTTGCTTATCTCAAGGGCGAGGAAAATATTATAGTTACCCATGACCAGCAGCGCAGACTCATGCGCCTTGTTGAAGCAATTTTTGAATCGGGCAAAACCAACAAGGTTGTTGAATTTGAAGATATAATATAACAAAAAAACCGTCAAGCGATGCTTGGCGGTTTTTGTTTAAAACTATTTTATATTGATTCCCAAAACTTTTCGACGGCTTCTTTTGTTTCTGCAACCGAACCTTGCACCATGTCAGGCTTGCCGCCGCCTCTGCCGCTACATGCGGCATTAAGTGCCTTGCCGATTTCGCGCACATCCCGCTCTCTGGCAACAACTGCATATTTATAGCCTATTTCGTCATTGCCCGAAAAAACAGCCGCAATGCCGACCTTTTCGGCAAGCAAATCCGCAAAAATCCGCGCATCGTCTGCGCTGCCGCCGTCGTCAAACGCGATATATTTTTCGCCGTTTGCCTCGTTTGCTTTGAGGGCAAAAAGCTCTTTTTTGAGGGCTGAATATGCATATCTTGCCTCGTGAAGCTGAGCCAAAACGCGCTCAACGGCGGGGGTTATTTCATCAGTTTTTGCCTTTAAAAGGTTGGAGATTTCGTGAACGCTTTTGTTTTTTTCACAGTAATCTGCAAGGGCTTTTCTTCCAATCTGAAGTGTTATGCGAACACCCGATTTATAGTTCATCACGGAAATCACCTTGATTATGCCTACCTCACCCGTGTATGCAACGTGTGTGCCGCAGCAGGCGCAAAGATCAATGCCCTCAATTTTTGTCAGGCGAACCTGACCGTTTATTTCTTTTTTGCTTCTGTAAGAATAATTTTTAAGCTCTCCGTCGGCAGGATAAATTGCCTCAACGGGGATGTTTTTATATATTGCCTCGTTTGCAAGCTTTTCAATTCTTGCAAGCTCCTCGGAAGTTATAACGCCGTTAAAATCAACGGTTATGCAGCTTTCACCCATGTGGAAGCCTACGTTATCGTAGCCGCAGACGGCGTGAAGCACGCCCGAAAAGATGTGCTCACCCGTGTGCTGTTGCATGTTGGTGAAGCGTTTTTCAAAATCAAGCCTGCATTCAACCTCGCCGCTGACGGCTTTGGCGCAGATATGAACAACATCCGCGCCGCGCTCAACCGTGTCGATAACCTCGGCATCACCGATAAAACCCGTGTCGCCCGGCTGACCGCCGCCCTCGGGGAAAAACGCCGTTTTGTCAAGGATAACCTCAAATCCGCGCTTGCCCTCGGTGCAGGAAACAACGCTTGCGCAAAATTCTTTTATATATTGGTTTTCATAATAAAGCTTTTGTGTCATTTTTTTACTCCTTATAGATACTGAAATAATAATATCACAATAATCCCGCAAAAGCAAATTTAATAAATTTGCAACAAAGTCTTTCGATGTTTTTTACTTTTATATAATATATTTAAAAATAGGGAATTCAATTAAAATGTCTGTTTTGAAAAAATAATGAATGACATATACAAAATTGTATGTTATACTGTCGGTGTAACTACATAGAAACGGAGAATTTTGATATGAGAGATTATATTAAGCGAATTAAAGACGGCTGCCCCACATGGCGATTTGTAATCTGGTGGGTTATCAGAGCATCGCTCATTTTTGCCTTTGTAAAGGGCTTTTTCCCTGCTGAGGGTGAGGCGTTTGACATAACAGACCCCCTGCAGGTCGGTGCAAACTTCCTTTGCACCTTTGTTTGGGAAATATTTATGCTGTTTCCCGAAAAAAGCATCTTGCGCCATATTCCCTCATCGGTGCAGACTTTTCTCATGATTGGCATTTGGTGCGGCTCATTCGGCGGAAAATTCCTCAATCTTTATTATGATTTCAGATGGTGGGATGTTATACTTCATTTTGTCGGCGGCGCGGCATGCGTATTTTTCGGCTATGAAATTTCATGCGCAATCCTTAAATGCAAAAAGCAAACGGCACCCATGTCACTTGTTCTTTTGGCTTCCGTCGGATTTTCATTCCTTGCGGCAACGGGCTGGGAGCTGTTTGAATTCGGCTTTGACCAGGTTGCGGGCATGATGGGCGGTTACCCCGGCGATGCGCAGCATTGGTCGCTTGAACTCGCTCTCGGTACTCCGAAAGCCCTTACGCTCTTTGACCCCATTGTTGCTGAGCGCTGGCCCTTGATGGATACCATGGCCGATATCGTTCTCAATTCAGTCGGCGCGGTGATATCTTATATCATCATAAGAATTCATCCTTACCGTCATAAAGGTAAAAACAAGTTTGATTTGACTTTTGCAGAAAAAGAAACAGCAAATATAGCATAAAAACACGGTGCTTGCCATTTGGCAAGCACCGTTATCTTTATTTACAGAGTTCTTTAGCAAGAGCTTCAATTTCAGCCTTGTTTGCTTCGCTCATTGCGGATTTGATGCAAACATTGTTTTCGGCGTATGTTATGTTTTTGCTTTCTTCAAGCATTTTTCTCATAACCTTTTCCGCCATGGGTGCCCATGTGCCGTTTTCCACAAAACCGATAAATCTGTTCTGATAGTTTCTTTCAGTCAAATCGTTTATAAATTCACGCATGAACGGGAAAATATCAGCGTTGTATGTTGTTGTTGCGAGAACGATTTTGCCGTAGCGGAAGGCATCCTCAACCGCCTCTGCCATGTCGCATCTTGCAAGGTCGTTAACAGCAACCTTGGGGCAGCCGTATTCCGCAAGCTTTTCTGCAAGCAGTTCAACCGCCTTTTTTGTGTTGCCATATACCGAGGTGTAGGCAATCATAACGCCGTCGCTTTCAACGCCGTAGGATGACCATGTGTTATAAAGGTCAAGGTAATAGCCGAGATTTTCGTTAAGAACGGGTCCGTGAAGCGGGCAGATAATCTCAATATCAAGAGCCGCCGCTTTTTTGAGAAGAAGCTGCACCTGCGCGCCGTATTTGCCGACAATTCCGAAATAGTAGCGGCGAGCTTCGCAAGCCCAATCTTCATCGGCATCAAGTGCGCCGAATTTGCCGAAGCCGTCTGCCGAAAACAGAACTTTGTCAAGGCTGTCATAGGTAACGATAACCTCGGGCCAATGCACCATGGGAGCGGTGACAAAATTAAGCTCATGCTTGCCGAGCGAGAGCGTTGAGCCGCCGCCGACAACAACCTGTCTGTCGGCATAGTCGGAGCCGTAAAACTGCTTCATCATGGTGAATGCCTTTGATGATGAAACTATCTTTGCTTCGCCGAAGGTTTCCATAAACAGCGAAATGTTGGCGGAGTGGTCAGGTTCCATGTGCTGAACAACGAGATAGTCGGGCTTTCTGCCGCCGAGAGCGTTTTCGATGTTTTTGAGCCATTCTTCGCCGAAGCGGGCGTCAACCGTGTCCATAACGGCAATTTTTTCATCGATTATCGCATATGAATTATATGCCATGCCGTTTTCAACAACATATTGACCCTCGAAAAGGTCAATTTCACGGTCATTAACGCCGATATATTTTATGTCTTTTGTTATTTTCATAAATTTCTCCTTATTTGAGGAAGCCGCTGATGATGACCTCTTCCGCTTCCTCTTCGTTCATGCCGAAGGTCATAAGCTTGATAAGCTGGTCATTGTTAATTCTGCCGATTGCAGCTTCGTGAACAATTTGAGCATCCGCAGAGTTTGCGGTGATTGCGGGGATGGAGCTGACGGTTGCATCGTCCATGATGATTGAGTCGCACTGAACGTGAGCCCTGCATCTTGCATTTCCTATCGCGTTGGGGTGAAAAATCTGCTTTGAATTGTCTTTTGCAACGGAGCGGGAAATAATCTGGGCAGAGGCATCCTCGCCGTCAAGATAAACATCCATATCCGAGCGGGCATATTGCTTGCCGTGGGTGAGAAGCCTTTCCGTAACGATGAGCTTTGCGCCCGCCGCAAGGTGAGCCTTTGTGTCGCGCACGGTGGAGTCAACACCCTTTATCTGCACCATTTCCATTTCGCAAACGGAGTTTTCGTCCTGCTCAACAACGGTTACGGGGTTAAGAATTCTTTCGCCTTTACCGTCGCCCTCGCCGTAATGCTTTTCAACATACTTAATGCGTGCGTTTTTGCCGATATGGAACGAGTGAATGCCGTCATGCTGCGATTTTTCATTGCCGCTGTTGTGGATGCCGCAGCCCGCAACAATCAAAACGTCGGCATCGTCGCCGATATAAAAGTCGTTGTAAACAAGGTCATCAATGCCCGATTCCGTTATGATAACGGGAATATGAACGCTTTCGTTTTTTGTGCCGGGGGCAACGATAATGTCAATGCCGGGTTTGTCCGTTTTGGCAACAATTTCGATGTTGGCGGTGGAGCGCCTTGAAAAGCCCTCGCCGTTTTTTCTGATATTATACGCGCCTGCGGGTATTTCGTGGAGGTCCGCAACGGATTCAAGCAAGCCGCTGTCAATCTTATCCATTATTTGCCCTCCTTTCCTCTGAAGCCGCAGTTTTCGTTAAATTCGCCCATAAGCTGCGGGAAAATCTCGTCCTTTGAGCCAATGCTCCTTATCTTGCCGTCGGCAATAACAATCATAACATCGGCAAGCTGCATTATTCTTTCCTGGTGAGAAATAACGATAACGCTGTTGTGGCTGCCGCTGCTCATCGCCTTAAAGCTTTCAACAAGCATGGAAAAGCTCCAAAGGTCAATGCCCGCCTCGGGCTCGTCAAATATAGCAACGCCGAGCTTGCGCGCCATGAGAGTTGCAATTTCAATTCTTTTGGCTTCGCCGCCCGAAAGAGAGTTATCCATTTCGCGGTTAAGATAGTCCTTTGAGCAAAGACCTACGCTTGTCAGGTAGCCGCAGCACTCGTCAACGGGCAGTTCGCTGCCCGCCGCAAGCGAAAGCAGGCGGCGCACGGTGAGCCCCTTGAAGCGGGGCGGCTGCTGGAAAGCATAGCCAATGCCGAGCTTTGCCCTTTCTGTTACAGACATATCTGTAATGTCGATATCATTATAGTAAATTTTGCCGCTTGTCGGCTTTTCAATGCCCATGATAAGGCGGGCAAGGGTTGATTTCCCGCCGCCGTTGGGGCCTGTTATAACTGTGAATGCGTTGTCGGGAATTTCGAGGGTAATGTTATCGATTATCCCCAAATCCGAGCCGTCAACATCCACGGTAAAGGAAACATTTTCAAGCTTTAACATACATCTTTCTCCGTTTAATATTTAATCAATTTATTATATAACAAACAAGTGATATTATCAATATGTTTTTCATTTATGCCAGAATTTTCTGTCAAGGCTTCTGAACTGAACCGCCTGCGCAATGTGAGAGGTTTCAATGGTTTCGCTGCCCTCAAGGTCGGCAACCGTTCTTGCAACGCGCAGTATTTTATCGTATGCTCTCGCAGAAAAATCAAGCTTTTCAAAAACATTTTCGAGCATAACCATTGCCTGCGGAGTGGGCCTGCAAAATTCACGGGTCATGGCAGGGGTCATCTTTGCGTTGCACGAAATGCCCGAGCCCTTCAAACGCTCCTGCTGGATTTTTCTTGCGGCGTTGACTCTCTTTTTGATATCCGCCGAGCATTCTGACGGCACTTTGCTTGAAAGCTTGTCAAAATCAACGGGCGGCACCTCGATGTGGATATCCATTCTGTCGAGCAGAGGACCCGAAACCCTTGCAAGATAACGCTTTGCGGAGCCGTCGGGGCAGGTGCACTCTCTTTTCGGATGTCCCCTGAATCCGCAGGGACAAGGGTTCATTGCGCAAACAATCATTGCCGAGCAGGGGTAGGTCAGCGAGGCGTTTGCGCGGGATATCGTCACCTTGCCGTCCTCAATCGGCTGGCGCAAAACCTCCATTGAAGCCCTCGAGAATTCGGGAAGCTCGTCCAAGAATAAAACGCCGTTGTGAGAAAGCGAAATTTCGCCCGGGCGGGGTATTGCGCCGCCGCCTGAAAGACCCGCGGGGGATACCGTGTGGTGCGGAGCTCTGAAAGGTCTTTCGCGGATAAGCGACACGCCCTCGGGCAACGTGCCCGCTATCGAATAAAGCTCTGTTGTCTGCAGGCTTTCCTCAAATGTCATATCCGGCAGGATTGACGGCAGCCTTTTTGCAAGCATGCTTTTACCCGAGCCGGGAGGACCGACCATTATTATGTTGTGGCCGCCTGCTGCCGCAATTTCGAGCGCATAGCGCGCTTCCTGCTGCCCCATAACATCGCGGAAATCGGGCATGGGGGCGGGAAAATAATTTTCCTCCGAAGAATCGAACTCAACGGGAGTGAGAAATTCTTCTCCGTTAAGGTGCTTTATAACCTGCGAAACCGTTTCAACCGCGTATATTTCAATCCCTTTCACAACCGAACTTTCAAGCGCGTTTGCGGCAGGAACGAAAACCCGTTTGATGCCGTTCTTTTTGGCTCTTATGACCATGGGCAAAACTCCGTTGACATGGCGCACAAGCCCGTCGAGCGACAATTCGCCCACAAAGGCACAGTCATCAAGATTACAGCGAAGCTGTTCGCCCGCGCGAAGAATTGCAATGAGTATCGGCAGGTCGTAAACGGGGCCCTCCTTGCGGATATCGGCGGGGGAAAGGTTGATTGTTATTCTGCTTTGAGGAAAAGAATAGCCGCTGTTTTTGATTGCGGAGCGCACTCTGTTACGTGATTCGTTAACCGCTGTGTCGGGCAGACCGACAAGGTCAACGCGGGGCAAGCCCTGACCGTAGTCAACCTCAACACCGACCATGTAGCTGTCGATGCCGAAAAGCCCCATGCTGTTGATACGCGCAAACATAAAATCACTCCGTTAAATATAATTACTGTAATTATAGTCCTTTGCTGTTTTATTGTCAATCAAAAAGCACGGAGCGGGTCTTACTGACCCGCTCCGTGCTGTGTATTTATATTACTTTCCCCCGCGGCGTCTTTTGATAAGCTTTTTGATTATCAAAATAATAATAACTGCCGCTGCGATAACGGGCAGGATAATCGGCAGCCCGCCGATAACACCGACCGCGATATCTTCAAGCCCGTCAACGAGATTGTCAACATTGTCAAGGAAGCTGTTTTTGATTCTCTGCCAAAGAGTGGGCTGTGTTTCGGTAACTCTCTCAACCTCTCTTATGCGCAGTGTAACCGTGCTGTAGCTTACTCTGTTTGCAAGCACGCGAAGCTTTGATGTGTAGCTTTCAATCTGATAATTAACCTCGGAAAGCCTTTCCTGAATTGAAAGAACGTTTTCAAGGGATTCCGCCTTTTCAAGCAGCTTTGTGAGGGTTTCTTTTTCGGTTTTATAAGCCGAAATTCTGCTCTCGAGGTCAACATATTCAAGGGTAACGTTTTGCTGATTTTCTGTTTTGCTGACTATCTTGCCGTTTTCGCCCGCCGCGGATAAGAATGCATCAAGGCTGTCGGCGGGGATTCTTACAACGTATGTTGAAGAACGGTTTGAATCATAATAGCCGCCCATGTCGGATTCGGAGTTTTCAATATAGCCGCCGTTTGCGGTTATGCTTGCAGTCAGCGCGGAAATATAAGTGTCATATTCCTTGGTCTGAATGTTAAGGTCAACAGTTTTAATGATTTTTTCTTCTGATTTTGCTTCGGTGGGGGATTCGGGTGCCGCTGAATCTGAAGCTGAACTGTCGGCTGTGAATTTAAGGTCGCCGGAGCCGCTTTCAATCTGGGCGGAGTAAAATTCGGCATCGTTCAATGCGGCGCTGTCCTTTGAAGCGCCGCAGGCGGCAAGCGAAAGCGCGAGCACGGCGCATAGGATTAATGCGAAAATCTTTTTCATTTTTTATCACCTTTCTTTTTGTTTTAAAATATTGTGTATGATTTGCCAAAATGTTAAATTTCTTCAAAAGCATTGACATTTTTCGCAAAATGTGTCACTAATATAGTATAGAAAGTAATTTAGGGGGGCACTACCGTGAAAAGAATAATTGCAATTTTTGCAGTTTTTGCAACGTTGCTTTCGTTGGCGGCATGCAAGCCGAAAAGAGAGCTTACAGCCGATGAGATTCAGCAGTCCAGGGAGGCCGAGCAGTCCAGAAGAGTTGAAGAATCGCTTCAGGTTGAGCGTGATTACCTTGAAGGCATTGACGAGCAGGTTGACGAAGAAATCGGCAAAACCAAAAAGAAAGAAAGGCTCGTTGTCAAGGCGACCAGCATAACCGGCACGGAATACATGGTTTTTGAGTGCAAAAAAGACGGAACGGTTAAGAAAAAGCTTGGTTATCTGTTCTATGACAATATCGAAAATTATGAAACGATATTGGAGCAGGGCGGCGGCAGCCTGAGAAAAATCGTTGACCATGACGACAAGGCAAGAATGATTGTTTTCAGCTATACAAAGCTCCCTGAAAGGGATTTTGACGGCCTTTACAAAACATATTCTTCCGAAACTTCCGCCGAAATGGGCTTCACAATAATTGAATAATCCGAAGGCTGCTTCACGAAAGTGAGGCAGCTTTTTTAATTTGCCGAATAATATTCGTCAATTTTTTTGCGGTCAAAGGAATAAATTATATCTGCATTAAAAATTTCGCGTTCTTCTTCTTCCGAAGAAGCGGGAATTCCGTTCAGATGCCCTTGAATAAAACAACTGTCAAGGTAGGCGGCGTATGCTTCGTTGGCGGTGTCAAAATCCTCTCGCGGAATGCCGAAATGCTCAACGAACTGAAGCATTGCCATGCCGTCCGATGCATTAACGCGGGATTCCCAGACCTTGTATTCATCGGCATCAACAAGCCACACAAACTGCTCGGGAATTATTGAATAAATTTTGCGGTAGCCGCTACGGCTGAAAAGCGATTCCGAGGAAAGGCTTGCGGAATAATAAAATCCGTTGCCTGCTTCGGCGTCAAAAAGCTCTTGGTCGGCGGCATCGAATTCAATCTTTTGGTCAGCAAGCGGGCTGTTATTGAAGCTTTCGGCGGAATCGCTGCTTTTTGCTCTGAAAATGAAGCCGGGCGAAACAAGCACAACGGCAAAAACAGCCGCCGCGGCAACGGGAATCCAGATTTTATAGTTGCTTTTTTTACGTTTTGCTTGTCTGCACGCCGCAAGTATGCGCTCTTTCTGAAGCTCATCCAAGCTGATTTCTTCAGCCGCGGGCTTGATTTTATCAAAATCCATTGTCATTTCGCCTCCTTTTCATAAAGTTCTCGCAAAGCTTCGCGCCCTCTTTGCAGGCGCTTTTTAACCGCCGCTTCGGTTATGCCGAGCAGGGCAGCAAGCTCACGCGTTTTGTAGCCCTCAACATAATGCAGATGAACAACCGTGCGGTATTTTTCATCCAGCGAAATCAGCAGACCGAGGATTTGCGCACTATCCTCGCTCGCGCCGAGATTGCGTATTTCGTCAAGGCTGACAAAGCTTTGATGTTTGCGATGCCTTAAAATATCTTTACATATGTTCGTTGCAACCCGTATCAGCCACGCCTTTTCGTGCTCGCCGTCATTAAAATCGGGAGCTTTTTCGACATAGCGCAGAAAGCATTCCTGAACGGCATCCTGCGCGTCCTCTCTGTTGCCGGTCATAACCGAGCACAGGCGGTAAAGGCTGTTGCCGTGCTCGTTAAGCGCGCGCTCGGCATCGGGAGAAATTTTCGGGATTTTTGCAGGCAAATAACCGCCTCCCTTGATTTGTTTCTACATAATATACACGAAGAAGTGCTGCAAAAGGTGACAGAAATTTCAGAAATTTTTAAAAAAATCAAAGCACCCCCATAAGAGTGCTTTGAATATATTATTTCTTATATACCTTTAATATTTCGCCGATATAGACCTTGTGATAGTCCTTGTTGGCATAGTTGTTTTCTATCGCGGGGTCGGCAAAGCCTGCAGGGTCAATAAACTGCGAAGCCATTTTGCGGCATACTATTGTATATTCCGCTTCTTCAAAGGTGACGCCGCCGTCGGTGAAAACGGGTGTCAGATTGCATACCTCTGCCTTGTTGATATCTCTGCCGCTTTTTGAGCCGCAGATGCGCAGGGCATTTTTATATTCTTCGCCGTAAAACGAAAGAGTAAAAATTTCTTCTTTTTCGGTAAATTCGTATGTGTATCTTTGAGGACGGATAAAAATGAAAACAGCGTCCTTGCCCCATATTTCGCCCAATGCGCCCCAGCTTACCGTCATTGTGTTGAATTTTTCTTCGGTGCCTGCGGTAACAAGGCCCCAGCCGTCCGAGATAAGCTCAACCGGGCTGATTTTGATATCTCTTATGTTGATTTCTTTCATATGTGCCTCCAAAATTTGAATTGAATGTAAAACATTTGTAAAACAGTTTTTAAACAGCAAAATTTTTCTTCAATAGAAAAATAAACGTTTCATTCAAATATATAATATTATTATATCACAAAAAAGCTTGACTGTACAGATAAAGAGAAAATAAAAAAGGAGATGTTAAATGTGGCGGAACAGAATATACCCGAGGTAAAAGGCTATTTAAGGGATTTTATGCTCACCGTGCCGAGCGAAATTTATTCCTGCACGGGCATTAAAATTTTGGGCAGAAGAATAAAATCGATTTTGTTTTCAACCGATGCAAGCATAATCAAAAACACTAACGCCGATGCGGTTATTGCCGTTTATCCGTTTACTCCCCAGCCCGTTATCACTCAAGCGGTTATGACGGCTGCGGATGTGCCCGTTTTTGTGGGCGTCGGCGGCGGGCTGACACAGGGCACAAGGGTTGTGAACCTTGCCCTGCATGCGGAATATCAGGGTGCGCTGGGTGTTGTTGTGAATGCACCCACCCAAAATGAAACCATAGAACAGCTCAAAAAATCCGTTGACATTCCCGTTGTTGTAACCGTTGTTTCCGATGTTGACGATATTGATGCACGCATTGCCGCGGGTGCTGACATTTTTAATGTTTCTGCGGCGGCTAAAACTCCCGAAATCGTTGCAAAAATCAAGGCAAAGCACCCCGATTTTCCGGTTATTGCAACGGGCGGTCAGGCGGGGGACAGCATAAGAAAAACGATTGAAGCGGGGGCAAACGCCATAACATGGACTCCGCCGTCAAACGCAGAGCTTTTCAAAAATATTATGGCGGCTTACCGCAACGGACTGCCTCACCCTTAAAAAACACTTTTGCAGTTGCCGTTTCAAAAAAGTATATGTAAATTTTTAAAAAAATATTTGCAGTTTTGCAATATTGATGGTAAAATGAATTGTTTAATAATTATAAAGGAGGCTAACTGCTTGGATAACGAAAAGTTAAACAGACTTCCCGAGGAAGAAGCCGAAGCAGAGGTCGTTCAAAACGAAGAGATTTCCGAAAATGCGGAAAATTCCGCAGAGGAAGCTGCGCAGGAGGAAACTTTGGTTGAGGAAATTCCCGAAGAAGAAGCTTCCGCGCCGTTTGAAGAAGCCGTTGTTTCGGATGATGAACCTGCCGAAAAAGCAGAACAGGAAGAAATCGAAGAAGAGATTGACGAGAGCGAGCTTTGCCTTGCATGCGGTGAACGCAGGAAAGAAAAGGACAGCGACTATTGCCGCGCGTGCGAGGAAACAATGCTTACAAGAAAAATTCCCTTCCTTGGCTGGGTAGGCGGTCTTGCAGCTGTTGTTATGAGCGTGTTTGCGCTTGCGCTTGCAATTCTTGTTGCCGCGCCTTCAATTCAGGTTGCAAAGGCAGATGCATATGCCAAGGATAAATGCTGGTACACCGCATATAAAGAATACAGCGAGGTTTCTGCTGTTGTTGAGGAAATTCACACCATTCTCGGCGAGGAATCGCCTTTTGTTCAGGCGGGAACGGGCATAAATGTTAAAATTGTTGAAGCTGTTGCAAATGCCTACTCACCGCTGGAAGCTCTTTCTGTCGCAGAAAGGCTTTTCGGCGACAAAGCAGCCGAAATACCCGCGTTAAAAAAATATAACAATATCCGCGAGGAATATCTTGCATCATACGAAGCACTTAAAGAGCCCATTGAAGCAATGACCTACGGCGAAGCTGATGCAAAAACAACTTATGCGGCTTTTGAGGCTGCTCGCGGCGGCGAGGGAGTAAAAGATGTTTACATTGATTATTTCCTGTTTAATGCCGCAGCTTTTTACGGCGAGAGCGTTGATGTTCAGCTCAAATATTTGGAGACAGTTGATGCCGTAGTAAAAGCGGGAAGTGAAGATTATTCGTGGCTTTACTGCCAGGATTACGCCGATTTGCTTTTCAGCAAGGGTGAATATGAAAAGTCGGCCGAGCTTGTTGATTCACTTATTAAGAATGATAAAACAAAGTTCGGCGCATATGAGCTGAAGCTGAAGATTTTGCTTGCAAAAGGCGATAGAGAAGCGGCAGAAGCACTTGTTGAAGAGTTCAACAAGAATAACGAGGGCTTCGACACGGCTTATACCCTTGAAGCAACCTATCTGCGCGCTAACGGCGAAACCGCCAAAGCCAAGGAGCTTTTAACGGAAGCTTTGGAAAGCTATGATTCAATTCCTGAGCTTCACCGCCAGATGGCACTTATTCTGCTTCTTGAGGGCGACTATGACGGCGCATACGAAGAAGTTTTTGTTGCCGATAACAACGCTTATTACCTTTATGCTTATATGGGTGACAGCAGCGCATATACAGCGGAGCTTAACAGTACCCTTTATCTTTGCACATATCTTGCCAAAACTCTCGGCAGCGGAAAAAGCGAAAACGCAGGCTATTTTGACGATATTCTTGCGTCCTTTGAAGACACAGAGCTTTCAGACGAGGTGAACGCAATTATCAGCGGAGAGAAAACCGTTGAAGAAGTTCTTACGAAAGGAGCGTGCGATGTGGCATGACAAAGCTTTATATAGCGCTTAAAATTCTTACCTTCCCCGGCGCATACATCAGAGGCTTTTGGGAACAGCTTACCTGCAAAATCCTCGGGCTTGCAGTTGAGGTGCCCGGTTATCTTCGCATTGACGAGGCATGCGGCCATGTTGAGCACGCGATGGCAAAAAAGGGCTTTGCATCTTATCTTATTGCAACCGGTCCGGGTTTCATGAACTTTATGACGGGTGTTCCGCTTTTTCTTGCAGGCTTTTTAAACCTCAAATATATGGGAATAACAGCGGCAGATTCGTTGGGATATTTCATTTTTTATGTTTTGCTGCTTTATGCAGGCATTTCAATGCTGTGCAATCTTTTTCCTCTTGTTGAGGATGCAATGAATCTTTTTGATGTTGTTTACGCGAAAAAGAAATCCGGCATAATCGCCAGAATACTTATGTTTATTCCTTCCGCCGTAACCTATGCGGGAGCATATCTTGAAAAATACTGCGCAACAGTTATTCTTTGGGCTGTTGCAATGGTTTTTGCCTTTGTGATTTAAGTACCTAATAATAAAAGCGGCTTGCATCGATTTTGCAAGTCGCTTTTTGCTGTGTTTCTTATACCTCTGTCAATCTTTTTGCTTGTTCATCAACATTTTTATAAACAAACCGCCCTGAACCGTTCTGTGGCGGAACGAAACCCACTTGCCGCTCACGGTGTCATACCAGTCGCTCATGGGCACTCTTGACGGGCTTTCGTTATAGGCCTTCCACAGCGGAGCGATATATTCTTCAAAAACCTTGTCAGATGAAGCCATGGAGGCGGTCCACACAAGCCAGTCGGATTTTGTGTAGTCTGCTCTGCTGTCAAGCGGCATGCCGTATTTGTTGAAATGCTTCATGTTGTCGGCAATTTCCGCATCCATGAATTCCTGTGAGAACAGACCGCTGTTCCAAACCTTGTTCCATACCATGTTATATTTCATTGAATACGTATCGGGCAGGTCAAAAGCAAGCCTTGTTGTGCCGTCGGGGTTAACAGCGGTTTTAAGCCAGATATCGGCCATTTTTTTTGCTTCGGCGCGATAGTATTCCGATTTTTTTGCATCGCCGAGCATTTCGGTAATGATGGACATGCCCTGCAGACCCATAACCGCTTTGAGCGAAAGGTTGCAGTTGTGGGCAAGGTGCCCCGCAAAGTCGTCTGTGCAAAGCTGGTGACCGGGGTCGGCGCCGAATTTAATAAGATATTCGCACCATTTTTCCAGCAGAGCCAAATGTTCATTTGCAAAATCTGAGGATTTGGTTGCAAGAGCAACATTTGCTTCCATGATAAGCATGTTTCCGCATTCCTCAACGGGCATCTGCCATTTTTCAATATCCTTTTGATTGTTGGCATAAACCTGACCGTTAAGAAGAGGATACTGACCTACATCGTGCGGTGCGAAGTCGAAAACCCAGGCATCGCTTTGCGCAAATTTATAAACGGGCCGCATCATTCCTTTTACAAGCTCGGGATTGTAGAGCAGGAACATCGGGGTTGACGGATAAGAAACATCAACGGTGGCGGCGCATCCGTTTGAACAGCATTCCTTTGAAATGTAAAGAATATCTCCGTTTTCGTCAAGCACAAGCTTGTGGGCAGCGATAACCTGACGGTAAGCGAGCGAGAGAAGTTCGGCGTATTTTTTACCGCCTGCCTCCAAAGCATCGGAATAAAGCTTGTCAGAGAATTCTTTGCAGCGCATATTAATGGCGGAATATTCCGCGGCGGCTTCGGCGATTGCTTCGGTAATGCTCTGACCGTCTTTGTTCCAATATGAGCGGAGGGGCTTGCCGAAATATTCAATGCTTTCGATATCATCATAAGCAAAATAATACATAAGCTTTTCCGCTTTCCTAAGCGGTGCGGAAATATTTATATGCACATCCCCGAAAATTTCGGAGGGATGCGCTTGCGCCTCGGGACTGTCGGAGGCAAGGTAGAGATAGCCCCAGTCGATTCTTACGTCGTCGCCGCTTTTGTTGAGGGGCTTTTGCACGGGGTTGCCCATTTTCATTGCGGTTAAGCCGCTGAATTTCAGGCTTTCGGTAACGGGTTCAATCCCGCGTTGTTCATCAAGACAGAGCTCTTCGCTTGCGGCTATGTTAACAAAAACATCGTGCTCTTTGCCGTCTTTTGAATCAAAGCTGATTTCAAGATAGGAAACGGGGCGGGTGAGCAGTCGGTAATCATCGGGCAGCAGGGGAGAAGTGAATTTTGCCCTGAGCGTTATTTTTTCATTCTCAAAAACTGCTGTTGTTGACAGAGCATCAATATCAAGTGAAACTTGAGATATTTTTTTAATATCTCTGTGATAACCAAGGAAAAGACGCTCTTCGCCGTCTATTCTGACAGTGCCGATAATTGAGTTGCCTTTGCCCGACCAATGCTCGGTTTTTGAATGGTTTATCATTGAATCAGCCGACCACACCGAAAAATACGGGTCAACAGTAATAAGCGGAATTGCGGGTGCTCTTAATTTCATTTGTTTCATCCTTTCCGATTATATTCACTTTAAGTATATAGTATAAAAAGTAATAAATCAACAAAAACAACACGCAGCGATTGTTTTTATTGTTTAATATTTTTGCTGTTTGTATAACTTTAAAAAAAGTTGCAAAAAAAGTGAAAATATGATAGATTATGAATATAAATAAAAAAGGCAGGTGAGGCTATGTCAACATTGAGAGAAAATATTGAAGCAACCGATAACTCCGCTCTTCTCAAAAACAGGCGATTTGTCGGAACAAAAGAAACCATTGCCTATGTTCTCGAAGATACCGCTGCAAGCCTTAATATTAACGATTTTAAGGACAGATATATTTATGACGTTGTTAAAATCGACTTCAGTTATCTTGCTATCCAGAACATTGTTGCAACAGTATGGGACACCTTCAACGATACCTTCATCGGCGTTATTGTTGAAAAAACAAGAACCCGTTGGGGAAAATTCAGACCCTATCTCCTTCTCGGCCAGCTTCCGCTGACAATTCTGGGACTGTGGTACTGGCTGATACCCTTTATTTTCCCCGATACACCGGGTGACTATCTCCCGAAATGGATTTTCTATTTCGCCATGTCAATTATAACAGAAACGGCAAACACTTTCACATCCATTGCCCGTGCAGGCTTCGGGTCCACCATAACGCCCGAGCCATTAGACCGTTCAAGGCTGATTGCAACGGCAAACCTGATGTCGCATTTTGTTGAGGACGTGCCGAAACAGATTTTCGGCATTATCTATGACCTTGTAATTAACAATAAGGTTAAAATTAAGCTCCCCAAGCTTTTTGCAGGCTTCGGTGTTTCGTTTGCCGTTCTCGGCGCATGCTTCTGCCTTTATTTCTTCCTCACCACAAGAGAAAGAGTTGCGCAGACAATCAAAAAGCCCAGCGTAATTCAGGGGTTGAAAGCTATCATCACGAATAAACCGATGTTTATTCAGGTGCTTTCATCATTCCTTAACGGTTTCGCAGTCGGCACAAGCCGAACAAACTTCTATATCGACGTTATCGGCTCTATTACCTGGAAAACTATTGTTGGTATTCCGGCATTCCCGGTTAAGTTTATCAGTTACAGCTTTGTTGAGCCGCTCAGAAAGAGATTTTCAACAAAAGCTCTGTGGATTTTTGAGGATGCCTGGACTGATATGCTGTGGCTGATTGTTTTTGGCATAGGTTCAATTAACAATAACTTCCAGAAGAAGCATATTATTTTGCCGATGATGGGTGTTGAAGAAATCTTCGAGATGTGTATCTACGGCTTAAGACGAGTTATTCCCGCGGAAATCAGCAACGAGTCAATGGACTATTGCGAATGGAAAAACGGCTACCGAGCAGAGGCTATGATAGGCGTTGCGCAAACAACAATTGCAAAGCTTCAGATGGCAGTTATGGGCAG
>JAZSGU010000001.1:0-2658 GCA_045532895.1 Acutalibacteraceae bacterium
CGATAGCCATAAAACTGCCGTAATCGACAGTCAATATTAAATTTATAGGGGCTTTTTCGCAATCTGTGCGGATACGCGCGGGTATTTTGGCGGAACTTGCGATATCTTTTTGATAACAACTATCGTTCTTTCGCCACCATCGGAGAGGGTGAAGGACTTTTCTGCAACAATTTTGCCGCCGAGAGTCTTTATTGCGCTTTTTGCATCGGCGATTTCTTCCTGCGCCTTTGCGCCTTTCATGGCAAGGAACACTCCGCCAACCTTAACAAACGGCAGGCAGTATTCGCAAAGAACATTCAAAGCTGCAACCGCTCTTGAGCAGACTATATCAAACTTTTCTCTGTATTCCTTATTCTGACCCGCTTCCTCGGCTCTCGTGTGAAGCACTTCGGCGGTCAATCCGAGCGATTCAACCGTGGAAGCAACATATTTGAGCTTTTTTGCGGTTGAGTCAATCATGGTCATATCAAGGTCGGGTCTTGCAATCAAAAGTGGGATTGACGGAAAGCCCGCGCCCGTGCCGACGTCGAGCACCTTTGCGCCCTGCGGAAAATCCGCTGCGGAAAGGGCGGAAATGCTGTCCGCAAAATGCTTAATGGCGATGCCGTCGGGGTCGGTGATGGCGGTTAAGTTCATTGTTTTGTTTTGTTCAACCAAAAGGAATGCAAGCTTTTCAAAGCGCGCAAGCATTTCATCGGTGACAGAGATGCCGAGCTTTGCGGCATCTTCAAGCAAAAGCGACGGATTATACAGCATTTATACCGTTCCTCTCAAGGTAAATAAGTAAAACTGAAATATCAGCGGGGGAAACGCCCGAAATACGCGAAGCTTGACCGACGGTTTCGGGGCGGATTTTGCAGAGCTTTTCAATCGCTTCAAGGCGCAGACCTGTTATGGCGTTATAGTCCAAATCCTGCGGCAGGCGCTTAACCTCAAGGCGGCGCAGCTCATTTATCTGCATCTGCTGGCGTTTTATATAGCCCTCATACTTTATATCTATCTCAACCTGCTCAAAAATTTCGTCGGGCAGGTTAGGTCTTGTTTTGTCAAACGGGGTGAGAGCCTCATAGTCAATCTGCGGTCTGCGTAGAAGCTCAATCATTTTTAAGCCCTTTTCAAGAGCAGATGTTTCACGTGAAACAAGCATCGCGTCAATTTCGGGAGTTTTGGGGATTGAAAGATTTTCAACTCTCTCGCGCTCCGCGGCAATCAAATCGAGCTTTTCAAGAAATTTATCATATCTTTCCTGCGAAATAAGCCCCGCCTTGTAGCCGATTTCTGTTAAGCGGCGGTCTGCATTATCCTGGCGCAGAATCAAGCGGTATTCCGAGCGCGACGTCATCATGCGATATGGGTCGGAGCAGCCCTTTGTTACAAGGTCATCTATAAGAGTGCCGATATAAGAGGTTGTGCGGTCAAGAATAACGGGCTCTTTGCCTTGGATTTTAAGAGCGGCGTTCATGCCCGCAACAAGTCCCTGCGCGGCGGCTTCTTCATATCCGCTTGAGCCGTTGAACTGACCCGCGCCGTAAAGACCGGGAAAATCCTTGAATTCAAGGGTCTGGCGAAGCGAAAGCGGGTCAACGCAGTCATATTCAATCGCATATGCCGTGCGTAAAAACTCCGCTTTTTCAAGGCCGGGTATGCTGTGAACGATTTTAAGCTGAACATCCTCGGGAAGAGATGACGAAAGACCCTGAAGATACATTTCGTCGGTGTTTGCGCCGCATGGCTCAACAAAAATCTGATGGCGTTCTTTTTCGGAAAAACGGACTATTTTATCCTCAATGCTCGGGCAGTAGCGCGGACCTACGCCGTCTATCTTGCCCGAATAGAGCGGAGAGCGGTGAAGATTATCGAGTATGGTCTGTTTGGTTTCGGCTCCCGTGTATGTGATGTAGCAAGGCTCGATATTGCGGATTTCAATATCATTATTAAATGAAAAGGGAACAATTTTTTCGTCACCGTATTGCGGCTCAAGGTTTTCGGTGTCAACGCTTCTGCGATTGATTCGCGGAGGAGTACCCGTTTTAAAGCGGCGTGTCATAACACCAAGCTCTTTGAGCGATTTTGCAAGCTCCACGGCGGGGAACATGCCGTCGGGGCCGCTTTCATATGAAATGTCGCCGATAAAAATGCGGCCTGCAAGAAAAGTGCCCGTTGCGATTATAACCGCCTTTACTCTGTGGATTGCTTCAAGGCGGGTTTTGAGCAGCCATTCGTCACCGTCGCGCTTAATATCAATAATTTCAGCCTGGCGCAGAAAAAGATTTTTCTGCTTTTCAAGCGCAAATTTCATATAGTCGCAGTAGCCGCGGCGGTCAATCTGCGCACGCAGGCTGTGGACTGCGGGACCTTTGCCGAGGTTGAGCATGCGGCTTTGGAGCGTATTGCGGTCTGCCGCAACGCCCATTTCTCCGCCGAGGGCATCAATTTCGCGCACAAGGTGACCTTTTGAAGTGCCGCCGATGGACGGGTTACAGGGCATGTTACCCACCCAGTCCAGATTGATTGTAAAAACGGCGGTTTTGCAGCCAAGGCGCGCCGCGGCAAGCCCCGCCTCTATTCCGGCATGGCCCGCACCGATAACGGCAATATCAAAATTTTCAGAAAAGTATTCCATAGTAACACCACTTTATAAATGCGTAATGCGCAATT
>JAZSGU010000116.1:0-1501 GCA_045532895.1 Acutalibacteraceae bacterium
GTTTTCTTCGAGAGGTTATTGAACGCCAACCTCTCTTGCAGCTTCCATCTTGAACTGGTCAAGAGCGGCTCTTGCCTGAGGAACAACTGAATTATTCTTTGACATTTCGTTTACACCCCTTCAAATTCAATTTGCGTTTGCCTTATTATTGTTGCAATCCATTCGGGGTTTATTAATGTTAATTTTTTGATTAATTTGAAAGTTTTGAAAAGCAAAAGCACCGAGTGTTCGACTCGGTGCTTTTGTAAAAGATTGGGGTAGATATATGATACGTTATTTTAAGATTGAAACGGCATCGGAGATTGTTTTTTCCATTGCTTCTCTGCCGTATTTATCAACTTCGGATTTGTTCTTTTCGCCGTGAGTCAGACATCCTGCACCGCCGATGCATCCGCCGACACAAGCCATTCCCTCAATGAAGTTTGCATCAAGAACATTCTTGCTCTTTTTGAGAAGTGCCATTCTGCACGCCTCAATTCCGTCACAGACAGCAGGTTTGAGGTCAAATTCAATATTCTGCTCTTTCATCGCCTGTGCAACGGCATCCGAAAGACCTCCGCTTCTTGCGAAAATTCTGCCGAAATATGATGCATTATCAAGCACGTCTTCTTCAAGAGTTGTTATATCGATATCCTTGCTGTCAAAGAGTGCCTGAAGCTCTTCAAAGGTCAGCACGCTGTCAACATAAGGCTTAACTGATTCAAGCTGTGCCTCTGCTTTCTTTGCGGTACAAGGTCCGATGAAAACAACCTTTGCGCCTTCGCTTGTTTCTTTGATATATTTTGCAAGTGCCGCCATGGGTGAAAGATTATGTGAAATATGCTCTGCAAGCTGAGGGAATGCAGACTTCACATAAGACACAAAAGCGGGACAGCAGGAGCTTGTGAGGAAGCCTTTTTCTGCAAGCTCTTTTGACTCAGCCATTGCAACCATATCCGCGCCGAGTGCAGCCTCAACTACGGTAAAGAATCCGAGTTCTTTAAGTCCGCTGATAACCTGACCAAGCTTTGCATATGTGAACTGGCTTGAAATTGACGGAGCAACAACTGCGTAAACCTTATATTTTTTGTTCTCCTCACTCTTTTTGATGATGTCGATAACGTTTACCATATATGATTTATCCATTATCGCACCGAAGGGGCACTGATAAACGCAGGCACCGCAAGCAGTACATTTATCGTTGTTGATAGTTGCCGCTTTCTGCTCATTCATTGAAATAGCCTTGATTTTGCAAGCACTCTGACAAGGTCTTTTTCGGCTGACAATCGCTGTGTAAGGACAAACCTTTGCACACGCACCGCATTCAACGCACTTTGATTTGTCGATATGGGCAACGTGGTTGTTGTCGAATGTGATTGCGCCTTTTTTACATACATCCTCGCATCTGTGAGCAAGACAGCCACGGCAGGCATTTGTCACTTCGTAGCCGCCGACAGGACATTCGTCGCAGGCGATATCTATAACTTCAATGACATTGGGATTAAGTTTATCGCCGCCCATT
>JAZSGU010000145.1:0-39027 GCA_045532895.1 Acutalibacteraceae bacterium
TTGATTTTTGCGGCAAGGTTTGCAAGGTTCAGCACAAGGTTTGGCGGCAGATTAAACATTTCTTTAATCTGCATGGTGTATTCGTCCCAAAGTGTGGTGAAGCCGCAGTCCTCAATGCAGCAAACCACATTTTCGGGCAGATTTTCGCCGGTTGCTATCATAACGGTTGCCGCGCCCATTGAAGCGCCGTGAAGAATAATCTTTGCGTCGGGATTTTTATTGATTATCCAATTAATCCAATCAACAATGTCAAGGCTTTCAAGCAGACCCATTGTGCAGTATTTATGCTCGCTTTTGCCGTGAGCCCTCAAATAGGGGAGCAGCACATTAAAGCCCATGGAATGAAAACGCCTTGTGAAAATAGAGTTCTGTGAGGGCATGCCTGTGTAGCCGTGGCAGGAAATTGCATAAATATTGCTCGGATTCTCTGTCTCATAGAAATCGGCGTGAAGGCACTCGCCATTTTTATTAAAGGCGGTAACATCCTTGCAGGGCGTTTTTCTGTAAAACTCAATGCCCGCCAGAGCTTCTTCGGATTCGTAAAAGCATGCATTATCTTCATTGGGCATGAGCGCTTCTCTTTCGATTGCTTCCCTTATGCCGTTTTTGCTTAAAAATTTTTCTATAATCAAGCTGCCGAAAGCCAGACCCGCGGCACCCGTTGCCGCACCGGTAAATGCAAGCTTTTTAAAAAGACTGTTTTTCTTGCTGCTCATAGCAGTTACCTCCGTCTAAATATATAAAAATTATAACATGAAAAAGAAATTATTACAATGTTACAACTGCAACATAAAAAACAGGGGCGATAATTCGCCCCTGCATAAATCAGTCTTTATTCTTATGACGAAGAATTTTTGAGGTTGTGTTTTTAATGAATTCCGTGCGTCTTATCTTGAAATCAACAATCTTCTTATATGACGGAAGCTTTTCGTTAACCGAGTCAACAACCTCTTCCATGATGTCGTGAAGCTCGTCGTCGCTGAATTCATTTTCATCCTTACCGTATCTGTCCTTAAGCTCTTCAAAGTTGGGGAAGATTCTTGCAGCAACAATGGGCTCGCCCTTGCTGTTTTCATCCTCGATAACGATGCTTTCGCCAACGCGGATATCAGTGCTCAAATGATATTCAAGCTCTTCGGGATAAATGTTTTTGCCGTTGCTTGTAACAATAACATTTTTGCTTCTGCCGGAAATATAGTAGTGACCTTTCTTGTCAACATAGCCAAGGTCGCCGGTGTGGAACCAGCCGTCTTTGTCAATAACCTTTGCTGTTTCCTCGGGATTCTTGTAGTAACCAAGCATAACCATATTGCCCTTAACGCAGATTTCACCAACGCCGGTTTCGGGGTCGGGGTTAATAATTTTCGCTTCGCTTCCGGGGATGGGTACGCCAACGGATTCCGCCATGTGAAGCTTATCGTGGTTGATGATGGCGAGGGGAGCGCATTCCGTAAGTCCGTAGCCGAAAATAATCTGAATGCCGAATGCCTCAAAGTCCTTGAGAATCTGGGGGTTGATTGGCGCGGCGCCGCAGATGATGAGTCTCATATTGCCGCCGAAGGTATCGATAATTTCTTTAAAGAAAACTTTTTTAAGGTCAATGCCGACCTTGGAAGCTGCCTTAACAAGCACCTTGCCCACCTTGAAAAGGGTTTCACCGTGAGGCTTTGCCTTTACAGCTTTCATAAGGCGTCTGTGAACGGTTTCAAGAAGCAGAGGAACCGCAACAAAAACAGAGGGGTTAAACTCCTTCATGTTTTTAAGAACATATTTAAAGCCGTCACAGAAGGTAACCTTTGCGCCGCAGTAGGGTGCAAAGAAAAGAATAATCGTGCTTTCGTAGGTGTGATGAAGCGGAAGCATGGAAATGCCGCAGTCATCGGGCGAGATTTTAATAACGCCCATTGCCGCCATAACCTCTGAACAGAAGTTTCTGTGGCAGAGCATAACACCCTTGGACATGCCCGTTGTGCCCGAAGTGAAAAGGAGTGAGCACATGGCGTTGGGGTCGATTTCGGCGTCAAGGAAGCGGGTGTCACCGCCGTCAAGAAGCTTTTGACCCTTTTCGATAAGGTCGGTGATGTTTGTAACGCCGTCTATCTGCTCATGGATAAGAATAACAGTTAAATCATTTTTAAGCTCGTCTTTTCTGTCCATAATCTTTCTGTAGATTTTTCTGTCACAGAAAATAAGCTTAACATCGGCAGTGTTGAGGATATTGTTGATATCGTCAAAAAAAAGCTCTTTATCGATGGGAACAATAACGCCCACGCCTGTTACGGTTGCCATGTATGAAAGACACCATTCATAGCTGTTGTCGCCGCTGACGGCAATCTTTTGACCCGAAAGACCCATGTCAACAAGAGCCGTGCCGACTGCTTTTATTTCATTTTGATATCTGTTATATGTTATTTCGTAGTGCTCGCCGTTTGCGTTTTTAACCTCGAATGCAGGCCTGTCCCCATATAATTTAACGCTCTGTGCAAGCATATCTCTTAAATCTTTTATTTCTCTGACATCATAAAAGGTTTTAGTCAACGATTCACACCCCCAAGTCACAAAATCGCTCATATTCTATCATGAATAAGGTCAAAAATCAAGGAAAAAAATCTTAATATTTTATTAAAACAATAATTTTAACAATTTACTAATATTTTTTTAATATTTCGCTAAATATTGTGCAAATTCCCTTTTGTAAGCATATATTTAGTACATAATTTTTGCGGATTTGAGCAAAATTGAACGTGTTTTTGAAGAAATGTCGTTCTTTACGTTTGGCAATATAATGTAATATAATACTATATAGGTAAAAGTATACAAGTTTTTGAAATGTTTGCTTTTTTTACGGCTGTATGGTATACTGAAATCATAAAAATGCAAGGAGAGATAAAATGAGCAAGAAAAAAACTGTTTCAGATGAACAGCTCAGCGGAAATGTGCCAAATCGCAGTCTGTTTGCTTATGCCGCAGGTATTGCGGGCCAAAACATGCACTACGGTCTTATAAGTGGTTGGTTGTTTTATTTTTGCAACAATGTTCTCAAGATCAGCGCGGATGCGGTTGGTTTCATAACCGGTATCAGCCGTTTGTGGGACTCAATAAACGACCCGCTTATAGGTGCTCTTATTGATAAACATCGCTTTAAAAGCGGTGATAAGCTTCGCCCTTATCTGTTATATCTTCCTGCGATAATCGGCGTAATAAGCCTGCTTATGTTCAAGGATTGGGGTCTTGGCGGCAATGCCTCCGTTCTTTACATCCTTGTTTGCTATCTTATTTGGGACGTATTTTATTCTATGCAGGATGTTGCTCTTTGGGGTATGCTTGCTCTAAGCTCTCCGCGCTCGGAAGAAAGAGCAAGGGTTGCGCAGTGGACCGCAATCGGTGTTACTGTCGGCGGCGCGCTTGCGGGTATCTTACCTCTTGCAAAGGATATTGCAATCAATACCTTCGGTTTAACGGATAAAACCTTCTTCATTGCTGCGGCAGCAATTCTCGGTCTCGGCGGACAGCTAATTTCGGCAAGTGCATTCAAAATGAAAGAATCCGTTAAAGAAGAAAAGAAAGAGAAAGAAAGTCTTTTTGAAGCAATTTTTGTTCTTCGCCACAACAAAACCCTTATGGTTATTTCACTTGCGAGAATTCTTGAATATCTCAAGCTTTCCGTTGACTGGGCATATTTTTTCGAAAGCCGGGTGTTCTATAAAATCGGAGGCATGGAGATTGGCGGCGGCACGGTGCAGTTTATTTATGGTCTGCTGTCGGGCGCACCCGGCACCTTTGCTCAGTTTGCCGCAACCAGAATTGTTGACAAAATCGGCGGCATGAAGAAAACGCTTATCGTTGCGCAGGTTTCATGCATAATCATAAGAATTATCAGCTATTTTATTGGGTTCAAGAGCATTTGGCGTTTCCTTATCGTCACTCTTCTTGTCGGTTTGCAGAGCATTCCGGCATTCATGGTTAACATTGCTCACCGTTCGCTGATGAGTGACTCTATCGACTATGTCGAATACACAACCGGTAAGCGCACAGAGGGCATTACATTCTCAATGCAGAATTTTGCAACCAAGATTGGTGAATCTCTTTCACTTCTCATCAAGGGCAAGCTTCTCACCCTTGTCGGCTATAATCAAAATATCGCTATGACCGCGCAGAATGCTGTGTTTATGAAGTGGCAGTGGCCCATGTTTATCCTTGGCCCCGCAGTCGGTGCAATCCTTTATCTCTGTGCTATCGTGTTTGTTAAGGATGATGAGGCGCAGCGCAAGCAGATTGAAATCGAGCTGAAGCTTCGCCGCGATGAACTCGCTCAGAATGCGGCTCAAGAGCTTTCAAATATAAATGCCTGACGGAGTTGTTAAAAAATTTTGAATACTGTTGACAAAACAGTCAGAATTAATTATAATATTGATGCTGTTTTGTGTTAATGGGAGTATTATACCCGCAGACACATCTGCATAAGTTGCCGGTGTGGCGAAATCGGCAGACGCAAGGGACTTAAAATCCCTCGGTGGCAACACCGTACCGGTTCAAGTCCGGTCACCGGCACCAGAATGCCTTCCGCTTGCGCATTCGGGGGCATTAATTAATGAATAATGAATAATTCGGCTTTTATATATACATAAATTCTATAATGTTATGCAAGAGACAGTTGTTTTTTGTGTATTATACTATGCCAAAATTGTTCATTGTTCATTTTTTTTACCCTTTTCATACTGTTCGGATTTGTTTCCGTGCAATATGAAAGGGGTAAAATTTTTATAGGAAACGCTTCTCTTGAAAAAAGTTGCAGATTCGTTTAGAATATAGAGAGAGGTGATGATATGAATATCGAGATTATCGGAAAACCTCGAATTATAATGTCAAACCCGGACAGCCGTCAGCGCATCGGGTTTCAGGCTTGAGCATATTTGCCCATTCAGAAAATCAGTGAAAGCCTGTAAAAGCGTTCAAATTTGACGGTTATTCTGAAGGAGAGTATATAAAATGAGTTCACTTGCCCTTGGTACCGCTATGCTTGCTTCTGCGGGATCGGCCACAGAAACGGTTTGCGGCGGCAAATGCGGGCATTCGCCCGTAATTGTTCTGCCTGGCATTAACCATTCGCCTACATATCTTTATGATGAAAATGATGAACCTGTTATGTATAACGGCAATCATATCGGAAACACGCTGCTTATCCTCAACAAATCCGCTCTTTCTGCCAAAGCGATATTAAAGCTTGTTGCGAGCGCACTCGGAACAATCGTTTTTCAGACAAATGCCGGTCTTGATAAGGTTGCCTGTAATCTTGTTTCTGATATTTTAAAATATCAGAGATGCGACGAAAACGGTGACCATGTTGAAAACCTCAAAACTCAAAGATGGAATCATTCTCTTGACAAGATGACAGAAAAAGAGCTTGACTGGGTATACAGAATGGTGCCGATGAAATCGCTTGTTGCTGAAGTCGGAAAAGACCATGTTTATTTCTTTACCTTTAACCTTGTCGGCGACCCTATGTATTCGGCAGATGAGCTTGACGAATATATAGAGATGGTTAAGAAACAGACTGGTCATGATAAGGTAACGCTTTTGCCCGTCAGCCTCGGCGGTACGATTCTTACCGCTTATCTTGAAAGATACGGTCACGGCAAGATTGACCAGATTGTAAATGCTGTTGCCTGCCTTGACGGCACCGATATCGTCGCCGATTTCTTTTCAAGAGAATGGCGCCTTGATGACGAATATCTCTACCATCACTTTGTTAAAAATATTTTTGTTGAATCGGAGGGAAGACCCACTCTCGGATATCTTATAAATTCTCTGCTTCACATCATTCCGCGTTCAGGTGTTGATGCGCTTCTTTCCGGCGAGATAAGCGGTGTTCTTGACACGCTGATGCTTAACTGCCCGCAGTTTTGGGCGATGCTTCCGTCATACAGATACGAAGCCCTTGCGGAAAGATATCTTTCCGATAAGCCTGTTCTTAAAGCGAGAACAGACAGCTTCCGTCAGGCAAGCCTCAATCTCAAAAAGAATATTCTGAATGCGGTTGAAGCCGGAGTGAGAGTTAATTCAATCGCGGGTGCAAACCTTGACCTCGGCGAAGAAATGTATACATATTTCAATATTGTTGCATCGGCAGAAAAGGTTAATTCCGACGGCATCGTAAATCTTGTATCAACAACTCTCGGTGCAACGGGTGCCGCGGGTAAGCAGACGCTTGATGATGTTGATTATGAAAAGAATACTTATTGCAAAAATCCTGACCACAACCATATTTCACCCGATAATATGGTTGATACTTCAACAGCAATTCTTCCGGAAAACACATGGGTTTTCCTTGACCAGCACCATGAGGTCGGCTGTAACGATGTTGTTCTTAACCTTGCGAAGGCAATCATCATCGGCGAGGTGACAGATGTTAACGACAACCCCGAAATGTATCCGCAGTATAACGGACCGTGTTATACGCAGGGCATCCGTCGCCGTAAGCTCCCCGATGCAAAGAAAGTTGACCAAACCAATCTCAGCGCAGGGGACAGGGCCGAGCTTAATGCGGCAATCGCTGAAGGCGAAGCGGTTCTTAAATTAACCGTTGCCGATAAGGAGAGAGTGACAGCGGCGGAAAACAGGCTTATCGCTATTCTTCATAAAGTCAACGCAGAGGGCTATGAAAATATTGAGCAAAAAAAAGAATCGCATCTTGACCCGATATTTGAGAATATAACCTATGCAATGAGCAAAGGCTCTCTTTTCCTCTTTGGCGGCGGAAGCCTTGTTGACCGGTTGCTTTCACCCGTCAGAAAACTGAAGAACTTGATTTTCAAATAAAAAAACCGTGCACTGCCTGCACGGTTTTTTCTTAATATAATGCGGATAAAAGAAAGTATATGCTTTCTCCGACAGAATGGGTAATCATATTGACCAACTGCTGTCGGTAAAGCGTGTGGGGCGGTGGGGGAATGCTTTGAAGAAACTGTCTGCATTGCCTTTTATTGCAACGCCGTCAATATAGACAGCTGTTTGCGCGGAATGTCCTTCACCCGCAAGCAAAAGCCTTGCTGCGGCGGCAGGGGAGAGTGAAATATCATAATCACCTCCGGCTTTTCGCGTCACGTTTGCTTTACCGTTTTGATATTCCACCTCAAAAATTCCGTTGTTCTGCTCAAATTCATCGTTACACAGAATGCGGAAGCTGCCGTATTCATCGGGATATTTGTTGCATTCAAGCAGCTTTTTCAGGTTATAGATTCTGCCTGCCGAGCCGCCGTCATTTTCATAGGTAACGTTGTCAATACGGTCTGCAATACAGGCGAAGTCACAACCCTGATATTGCCTTCTTACTCTGATGCTTTTGGCTATTCCGTCATAGTTGCGAAGAAAACCGATTAATCCGTAAACAGCTTCGGGAGTCAGTGCAAAAAGCTCTTCAACATTAACCACATCAGGTCTGTTCACAGTAAAATGAACATATCCGTCTGCTTCACCTGCTTTATTACGGTGGAGATAGGTGTAGTCCGCGCTTTCAAACGGAGTGTCGCAAAAATGCTTTTTTTCTTGGCGGAGCGTCATTAAATTTTCTCTCAAGGCGCATTTTGTGTGAAGCTCACTCAACTCCTCAAACTGTTCGCCCGTGTAAAGAACAACATCTGTATTGCAGGGGATATGTTTAAGGCTTTCAAACGGAATTTTGACTGCAAACATTCGATTAAGGTTGGCATAGCCGAATTTTTCGTAATATGTAATAGAGAACGGATGCAGAAAACCGAGTGTCCAATCGCTTTCAAGAGCGGTTTCGCCTATTTTTTTAAAAATTTCTCTGACTCCGCCCATTCTGCGGTATTCAGGCAGGGTGCACACGCCGCTCGGAATAACGGAGTTGAGAAAATTTCCGCAGTAATTTGTTTTTAAATCAAACATCTCAACGCCTGCAATCAGCTTGCCGTTCTCAAATGCTGCCAGAACGGGAACATTAACCGTGCTGTCCTTTTCGGCATTGAATTTCCATATAAAGGATGCCGCGGAAACCCTTTGGAAATCAGCCGCTTCATTCTTATTGATATATCTTATTTCCATAGTTTTCTCCAGATTTGTTTTTCGATTTCATTTATCCGCGCTTTGCTTGCAAGCATGAGCAGGTTTTTTGCCGATTTTCATTTCTTGAAAATCAGTTATATTCTTTAACTATTGTGTTGAGTGCGCCGATAACGGTTGAGCCTGCGGTGCTGCCCGCGGACAACATTTCTTCATAGTGTCTTTGCGGCTTACCGAAAAGCTTTTCGCCAAGCTCTGTGTTCCAGAGAGAGTCCGCAATAAAGGGCGCATAATCATTGTCGGGCACGATGTAGCCGACAGCATCATTGCAAAGACCCATTACAAGCACGGTTTTGTCACCGTCAATCAAATCGGATGTGTATTCAAGCTCCCAGTCTGCGCCGAGATATGACTGCGTTTTGTCAACAACATTGCCGTAAACAAGCTGGGGAACAAGCTCTCCGGGAACGGTGAGCATAACAAGGTCTGAGCCTATTTCAAGATAACCGACCTCGGAAATGATTGAATAGCCTGCGGGAGCGGATTTGTCGCGTACAACAGTCATGCCGAGAAGACCCGAAACCGCGCCGAGCTCCATGAGTCCGTATTCAAGAGGTATTTTAACCTCTGCCATTTTCACATTAAGCAAGGGTTCAACGGGCTTTGCGTTTTCTTCAGCTTCGATTATGATTCTTGCAAATTCATAGCCGAGCTTCTTTGCCTGCTCATAATCTTCGGCAATGGGGTCAGCTTCGATTTCGGCATTTATTTCGGCTAAAATCGATTCGGTCTGAACTCCGCCTGCATTAACCGAAATGGGGGACTGTGCGCCCTGAATGAACATAAAGTTCATGCCCTCAGCATTCATTTTGTGTTCAATATAATTCGGATAATCAGCGGAAAGAAGCTTGGTTTCTCTGTTGATTGTTGTTGGGTGGCCGCCAACATTCGCAAACACCGTGGGAGCGGATTTTGCATTGTCGGGAACAAACTTGAAGCATGCAATTACATGCTGATACCCCTCCATATCGTATCTCTTGTTAAAGATGTATCCGTATTCGTCGTCAAGATAGTTGTTGTTTCTTTCGCTTCTGCCGATGCCCGCGGTTTCGTAATAATAAAGCTCGCCGGGCTCCATGCCGGTATATGCCTCAACAACAGCATCGGCTGCGCCGCCAATCATAAGCTCATAAAACTCGGGGTCAATGCTCCTTGTTTTTTCAATAAAGGGGAGAAATGAGAAAAGATTCTGAAATACAGCTTTTAAAAGCGGCTCAAGACCGAAGCCTTGTGTATCGATAACCGTGTGGCAATGAGTGCTGTTGACATTGATTGCAACGATATCGCTTGTTATGCCTTTTTCCTTAAGCTTTCTTTCTGCCTCGGCGCGTATTGCACGAACATCTGCATTGCATACGCCAATGCCGTCAATCGCAACCATAACAACCGTGCCTCTGCCGGAATTATCGCTGATTGCTATTGCATTTGCACCCTGGTCATCATAAATGCCGTTGATTTTCTGAGTGAAATAACCGCCTGTATAATATTCCTTGGTGCCGTCTTTAAGGTTTTCGGGCACCATGCTTGCTTTGCCGAAGCCGAGATGCCATTTTGCACCCTCGGCGGGCTCATCAATGAAGTTTTCGGTGCCTTCATAAAAGTTTTTGCTTTTGTATTCATCAACCGATTCAAAATCCTTTGGGAAAAGCGCGCCGAAGCCCTTGAAAACAGCGTTGAGCAGTCCGTTTATTGCATTTGCTGCAAACATAATTCCGCTGTTGTCAGCCGCTTCTGCATCAGCTGCGCTTGCAAAAGCCGTGCCTGTAAGCATCAGTATGATAGCAAGAACAAGTGAAGTGATTTTCTGAAGCTTCTTTTTCATAATTTTTCTCCTTTAAAATTTTAAAAATTAATAGTCGGTTTGTTGATTTATTTTATCATAAAGAAATAAACTTGTTTACAAGAAAATTCAACTCTGTCAATGAAACACATCGAATAAATCGGGGTCTATACTGTAAATTGTTATTTATCCTGAGGATATTCAATGCCTGCGAGCTTTCTGATTTTATCCATCTGCTTTGTTATATAAAGCGTTTGTTCAGGTGTTACAACAGGGCTTTCTTTAAGGTTGTTGATTATGCATTCGCTGAAATGGATTATCTGTTCCTCAAAGCCGTTGCCCATATAAGGCGCAGATATTTTTTCTGTTTCGCCGTTGTTAAGGAAAATTTCGATTTCTTGAGGTGCATAAAATCTGCGCAGATGAGCATAACCCTTGCTGCCGTAAATATAACCTTCATTCGGCTTCCTGAGAAGAATTGCGCTTGATAAATCAGCAATTCCGCCGTTTTTATATTTAAGAATAGCGCAGGTATGACTGTCAACGCCGTTATAAATATCGGATTGTGCACTGATTTCTTCAACATCTTTTCCGAGATACCAGCTTGCAAAATTTAACCCGTAAACGCCAACATCAAGAAGCGAACCGCCGCCGTGTTCTGATTTGAAAACATGGTGGTCCATTTCATCTTCGTCCATCGTATAGCAGAATTTACCCTCAACGCCGAGTATGTCACCGAGAACGCCGCTTTCGGCGATTTCAAGCATTTTTATTGTACCCGGCACAAGCCTTGCCCACATTGCTTCCATCAGAAGAACATTGTTTTCTTTTGCGCAGCGGAACATTTTCTCCGCTTCACGAGAGTTAATCGCCATCGGCTTTTCGCAAAGCACATGTTTTCCGTTTTCCATCATAAGGCACGAACAACCTATATGACCGGAATGAGGCACGGCAATATATGCCGCGTCAACAGCATCGGAGCAAGCCATTTTTTCATAGCTGTCAAAGCGTACGGGAATATCAAATTCATCACCGAATTTTTCGGAGGTTTCTTTTGCCCTTGATGCAACTGCAACAAGTTCGGCGTTGTGAACGTTTTTTATTGCTTGCGCAAAACGATGCGCAATTACGCCCGTGCCAACTATGCCGAATCTGATTTTTTTGTTATTCATTTCACACCTCGTCAGTTTTGTTTATCACACGGAATAATTCAATCAACAATAATTAAGTGCGTTGTACGGATTTGTGATTGAGTGAAGCTTTTCAGTATCAGCCTATAAAATTATATCATACACATATACGGAAAACAACATTTTTTCATAGTCAACTTTTTTATTGATTAATCCGTCTTGTTGTGATAACATAATATCAAACAGCATGCTGCAGGAGTTGATACAGTGAAAAAAACAGTTTCTTTATTGCTTTGCATTCTTGTTTCAATAAACGCCTTTATTCCGTGCTATGCCGAAAGCGGAACAAATGCGCCGAGAATTATCGAAACGGTTTATCCGACCGATGATGTGGTGGCAGCCGATATTGTTATCAATGCAGACTCAAGCGGCAAAACGGATGCTACTGCCGTTATTCAGAAAGCGATTGATGACTGTGCGGCAAACGGCGGCGGTACGGTGTGGCTTCCTGCGGGCAGATACAGGGTAACGGGCAATATTTATATCCGTCAGTTTGTAACGCTTATGGGCGATTATCAAAACCCTGATGAAGGCAGGGATTACGGAACGGTTATTATTGCTGA
This sequence comes from Acutalibacteraceae bacterium, assembly GCA_045532895.1. GTDB lineage: Bacteria > Bacillota > Clostridia > Oscillospirales > Acutalibacteraceae > CAG-177. The sequence goes on from JAZSGU010000145.1 coordinate 11,616, forward strand.
TGTTGAAAGCTCTGATGCCATGACCCCGGGTTTGTTTACCGTCGGTGCAAGTGCGGGTGCGGTCGGACTAACGATATGGTATCCCGAGCAGAGCATAGATAATGTCAAGCCTTATCCGTTCACTTTTTATGTTGTCGGCAACGGAGACTATATGCTGCAGACCATAAAAAACTGCACCCTCATCAATTCCTACAGAGGAATCGGTGCAAGTGCTGAGTGTGAAAACAAAATTTATGAATGCCACGAAATGCTGACGGTTGAAAATGTCAGAGCAACCTGTCTTTATCAGGGCTTCAATGCTCATAATTCCGCAGATGTTGATACCGTAAAAACGCTTTATATCTCCAATAAATATTGGTGTGAAGCGGGTGCTGAATATAATGCACCGGAAAGACAAAAGCTTGATGATTATACACGCAAAAACGGTTACGGGCTGATAATAGGCGACCTTGAATGGCCGCAGTTTGCGGATGTTAAAGTTTCTGATATGCTTTACGGAATGTTTGTCAAAGAAGGCATACGCTATACCTTCAGCGGCGAATTTACCGATTTATACATAACCGATTGCGATTACGGAATTTATATTCCCGAAGGCAACATAATTCCGAGAGGATATTCATGGGGCATGGGAATAAGCAACGGTGTTATTGAGGGCAGCGAATATGCGGTTTATGACCCCGGCGAAAACGCAACGGTTTTGACGAATGTTGAAACCGAAGGAAAAATAAAGGGTAAAAACATTCGCGTATACAATGCGGATACAAGCAAATACAAGCCCGATTATGAACATAAGCACATAAAGCCTGCTGAGGTTTTATATGTTGTTTCAGCGGATAAAACGGGCAAAACAGACGCATCAGCCGATGTTCAAAAAAAGCTTGACGAAGCGGCGGCAACCGGCGGAATCGTTTATCTTCCCGCAGGTCTTTACCGCTTTGAAAATCCTGTAACCGTGCCTGCAGGTGTTGAATTCAGAGGCTCTTCTTCGGTTGCAACTCGCTGTCAGAGGGGCAACAGCAGCGGAACTCTTATTCTTTCATATTACGGTTTTTCTCCTTCGGATAAACCGCTTATTACATTGGGAGGAAATTCTTCAGGCATAAGCGGAATAAGAGTTGATTATCCTCCTAATAACCCCGTTGATGACAGCGGAAAATACATGAAAACCACTCCCGTTATTTACAGCGAATATGACGATGTTTATATCATAAACTGCAGCCTGACACTTGCAAGCTGCGGCATCAAGCTTGTAAATTCCGACAGAGCATTTATCAAAAAGGTTATCGGCTGCTGCTTTGAATCAATGTTTGATTTGAACGGTTGCAACGAAGCTTTTATTGAAGGCTGTTTGCAAAACGCAAATACTCTTCCGAGAAACGGTTATGAAAAACTCGGGATACCCCGTTTGACTGAAGATAAGTTGTTTGACTATGTTTTTATTCCGATAACAAGAATTCATACCGACTATATCAAGCTCAAATCCTGCAACGGAACAACTGTTTTTAACACCTTTATTTACGGCGGCAAATCGTTTCTTAATTCTGCAGACAGCGATGCGGTGTTCGTTAATATCGGTCACGACGGCTCATCAAAAACCGAGCCTGCGTTTATAATGTCGGGCGGTGAAATCACGCTTCTAAATTCAATGCGTTCAACCTCCGACGGAAAACACGGTTATTATTTTTATAGGATTGAAAACGGCACAAAATTCAAATCCTATAACAGTCAGTCGGTTGATATGTATTATTCCGAACACCCCGTAATTGAAAATATCGGTTTTGGTGAGCTTGATAAAAGCGAAAGCATTTACGGCTTTTTGCAGATTTTTTATAAGATAGTTTCATTTTTCGGAAATCTGCATATGAAAAACGAACAGTAATTATAAATCTGATTGAAAAAACCACTTCATCATGCATGGTGAAGTGGTTTTGAATTTTGTGTTGTTTGATAAATATGAATTTATCGTTTCAATTATTGATTTATGATGAAATTTGAGCCTTGAATATCGCCTTGTTTTTCGAAACAAAAAGCTCTCCGAAAAGCAAATTGCTGAAATTCTTAACGGTTATTTCCTGCGGAGGAACAACGGGATATTCGGCATTGTATGAATCGGAATTATGCTTTGAATTAACCTTGGTGAAAAGATAATTATTTCCGATTCTGTGAACATATAAGCCGTCAACTTCTATTTTTTGAGGAAGATAGCAGGTATAACCGAAATCATGGTCCTCCGAATTCTCTGCCTTGATAATATGGTTGGATATGCCGGTGGGATAAAACTTGCAGCTGCGGATAATAAGCTCACCGTTCCAGGTTGAACCGTAATCCGGGCGAAGGTCAACAAAATCTTCGGCTAAAACAGTTGTGTTCTCAATCAAAGCCGTTCCGCTTCCGATAAGCTTTATTCCGTGATGACCGAGAACGGAGTTTATAACCGTTGCGTTAAGAACACCCTGATGCGCGTCAAATCGCGAGAGCGCACAGCCGTCATAAACCAGATTCTTGCAATAGTTAGTGCCGGCAATTCCCCAATAATTTATATCGGTTATATCGTTTGTCTGGTTGCAGTTTATAAACTTTGCGTTGACTGCCGTTGCCGCACCTATATCGTAAGTGCCCATTGTTACGGATGTTCCTGCGGAGCCCGTTGTTGAATACTTTTTATGGCCTGTAAAAGTGCAGTTTTTTAACGTTACATCGGCACAGCATGAAAGGCTGACAAAAGCCGAATACGGTGCACCCGTTTCGCCCTCGTTTTTAATATCGTGATATATTCCGTCTATAACGGTATTTGAGCGTCTGACCTGAATGCCTCTTGTGTAATATTTATACTCGGAAGCAGCGTTGTTTGCAAGTGTTGTGAATCGGCCGCCTTTTACGGTTAATATTTCGGTGTCTATGGGATAAGCCGAAGCAGCGGTAATTGAATCAAAGTCCCAGATAAGCGGAGTTTCGGGCGAAATGCTTCCGTCTTTATCAACAACTATAACATCTGTCTGATTGCTGCCCGAATTTTGGTTTGCACCCTTACGGATGTATCGCTTAACATTGGAATCCGTAAGCACAACCAAGCTTTTGCCGTCAAGTGATGCGCCTATGTTTTTTGCATCAGATTTGAGAGGAGAAACCTTATCGGTTATATTTATTGCGTCCTGTGACGGAGCAATATTAAATATCCATGCGCTTCTGTTTTCGACCTGTGTATCATCAATTATAAAGCGTGCGGTCGACCAATCAGTATCGGTCATAATGAAGGCTGTTTTGTTTGCGCCGCCGATATAATATGCGGCGGTTTCATTTGCAAAAACGCTTAAACCGTTTGCATTTGCATATTCATGGGTTTTTACAACGGCTTCAAAGTCATCTGCTTTGCCGTCACCCGCAGCCCCGAAATCCTCGTATGTCACATAATCCGAGAAAGTTTTATTGAACTCATAACCGTCTTTAAAATCATAAATGCCCTGTGCATTGAGCAAAACTTCATCTGCAAAAGCGGCTATTCCTCTCGAAATTCCCGCTCCCGAACAGCCTGCGATATAAATATTACCGTTTTCAACCTTAAGGCTGAAAATGTCCGCAGCATTCAGTGCTTCTTCGATTATAAAGGCTTTTGAGGCAGCGCCTTCAGTTACGGCAATCCTTTTCCCGCAAGCCTTATAAAGCTCATCGCAAAGGGTTTCGGCGGCGTTGGAGTATAAAGCGCCTTGCGGAATAACAACGGAGTATTCGTCAACAGACACACCGTTTACGGTTATCCCGTTAAGAGGCCTCACAATATACGGGCTTTCATAATTACCTTTTGCGAGCTCGTTTTTAAGCTCCGTTCCGGAGAAAATCTGCGAAAACGGGGCGGTAAAAACAGAAACAATGCACATTATCACCGCAATTATTCGTGAAAACATTTTCTCATCACCTTTAAATTTTTTTATAAGATATTTTTGATATCCTGATTAAAAATACTTGTTACATTTCAATTATATCTTTCCGGCAGAAGTTTTGCAAGAATAATCGAATGTTCTTGAAAACTTTATATAATAATGATATAATATGTCTAAATACTCACTTGGGAGTGATTTGTTATGAAAGAAAATGCAACAATAATTGCTCTTTCGGGTAAGGGCGGGGTTGGTAAAACCTCAATTTCCGCTGCAATAGTCAAGCTTCTTGTGCAGGCTTATCCCGATAAAAAAATACTTGCCATTGATGCTGACCCCGCAGTCGGTCTTTCAACAGCGCTCGGCATTGATGTTAAAATGACAATAGACGATATTCGGAAAGAGATTGTTGAAACCGTTGAAGACGGTCAGACAAGGGCAGCAATCGAACTTCTCGGCGATGCAAGATATAAGATTTTTGATGCTCTTGTTGAAACAGACGGCTTCGCTTTTATCGCAGTCGGCAGACCTGAAAGCGCAGGCTGCTATTGCAAGATAAACACCTATCTCAAAGAAGTTATCAGCATTCTTTCAAACGAATTTGACTATGTTGTTGTTGACGGTGAGGCCGGCATCGAGCAGATTAACCGCCGTGTAATGGAAAAGGTTTCGCATCTTCTTCTTATTACTGATGCAAGTAAAAAGGGCACACAGGTTATTTCAACAATCAAGAGCGTTGCAGATGAGCTTGTGATGTATAAAAAAATCGGCGCAATCGTAAACAGGATTCCCGATGAAAGCGTTATTCCTTATATCAATACAAATGGTATCCCCGTTTTGTCATATATTTCAACCGATTCCAACCTTGCCGTTTATGATATTGAAGGCAAGGATATTACCAAACTGCCCGATGATTCAAATGTTGTTGAGGGCGCAAGAAAAGCTCTTGTTGAAATGGAGATTTTGAAGTGAGAGATTTAAAGCATCTTTATGAATTTGAAAATTTGCTTCAGGAAGCAAACAATGCTCTTGTGCAGAAAGCTAAGGCTGACGGCGGTATAGCCCTCGGCTACACCTGTTACCACATTCCCGAAGTCCTGCTCAACTGCGGAAACTGTTTTTCGGTCAGACTTCGTGCGCCCCGTACGGGCTCAATGGATATTGCAACCTACTATATGAGCAACTTTCTCTGCGGCTATTCGAAGGCGATTCTGGAGCGTGCGATAGAAGGCGGCTATAACTTCCTTGATGCACTTCTTGCTTCTGAAACCTGCTCCGAAATGAACAGAACTGCAGAGCATTTTGAACTGCTCAACCTTGTTGAAAACGATAAGTTTTTCTTAACATTCCTTGATATGCCTTTCAAGATTGCTGACCATACGGTAAAGCACTATGTCACCCAGACAAGAAACAAAATCCTCAACAAAATGACCGAGGTTTACGGCGTTGATACTTCAGATGCAGTGCTTCTGAAAGCGGTTGAGGAGCATAACGAGGTCTGCCGTCTTATGACCGAAATAGGGGACTACAGAAAAGAAGAAAATCCTCGTATAACGGGATATGAATATCATATTCTCAGCCTTGTTACATACTGCTGCCCCAAGTCACTCATTCTGCCTATGCTCCGTGAAACCGCAGAGGAGCTTAAAACCCGCGAGCCGGATGCAAAAAAGAATTTCAGGGCAAAAATCGTTGTTGTCGGCTCGGAAATGGATGACCCTGATTTCACTGCACTTATCGAAGACAGCGGCGCGCTTGTTGTTGCTGACAGATATTGTTTCGGTTCAATGCCGGGAAGAGAAGAAATTAAAATCAATCCCGATGAGGATGTTTTAACGCAGATTTGTCTGCATTATCTCAAAACAAGCCAATGCCCAAGGTATATGAGCCACGAAAAGGTGCAGGAGCGCAGAGATTTTGTCAAGCACCTTGTTGACGAATATCATGCAGACGGTGTTATGTACGAACAGCTCAAATTCTGTGAATACTGGGGTTATGAAAGAGCTCTTGCATCATATGTTATGAGCAATGATTACGGCGTACCCACCGCGGCGGTTGACAGGCAATATACCGCATCCGCTTCGGGTCAGCTGCGTACCCGAGTGCAGGCTTTTGTTGAAAGCCTTGAAATCAAGAAAATCCAGAAGGAAAGGCAGGCTAAGGAAAATGGCTGACCTCGGCAAGCTTTATTCAAAAGACCGTAAAGCGGTGCTCAAGCACAGAGAATGGCGCGGCTTTAAAGACACGATGTATGATTACTACCGCTGGCTTGTTACTTGGAAAGATATGATAGTTATGGTGCTTAAAGCACCGATTTCAACAGTCAAAGGACTGTGGAAATACCGCTGGATGGCATCATATCTTTCAACGCCTTCGTTTATTGACAGACACACAGCAGGTTTGAGAGGTGCGCACCTTCGAATTGTTCATCTGCATTTTAATATGATTGTAAAACACGCAACGGGGCTTATTCACACCTCATTTGTTGCTGATGAAAAAATCAACCCCAAGAATAAACTTTCAAAGAAAATTGTTCTTACAGATGAAATTATTCCCAATGAAATTTTTTCGGGTTTCCCCAATCTTACCGTTGTTCCGTTGCAGACGATACCCATTTTCCTCACTTCAATGGTTGACCAGCAGATAACCCCGCCTTACCTTGAAGTAACGGAAAGCTTCGGTGTGCCTGCCGATGTCTGTCCGCTTCCGAGCGCGGAGGCAGGCGTTGCCATTGAGGACGACTATCCTAAAATGGGTTGCTGCATGGTTGCAACAAACATGCCCTGCGACGGCTCTGTTATGAACTCAACCTTCCTTGACAGACGCCTCAATCTTCCCGTTCATCTTTTCAATATTCCGCTTCGTTACAACGACGAGGATGTTCAGGAATATGCGGTTGAAGAAGTAAAAGAGCTTATAAAATTCATCGAAGAGCAAACAGGTGAAAAGTTTGATTGGGATGTTTTCTTTGAAGCTCTAAAAAATTCGAACAAACAGCTTGAATATGAACTTGAAAAATGGGATATTAATAAAACTCCCTATCCGCAGATGACGGGTGCGGCATTCTGGCTTTACAGAATCTATTATTTCAACCTTTCGGGCGGTGTTGACAAACGCTTTCTCAAGGTTGACAAAAAGGTCAACAAGCTGATGCTAAAAGCATATGAAAAGAAAGAGCCCGTTTCAAAAGAAATGCGCCACCGTGCAGTTGTGTGGAGCTGCCCTGCAAACTATTACACAAGCTTTGCGAACTGGCTTGAAAACTGTTGGGGTATGAATGTTGTTATGGATATGGAAACGATGATTTCATATATCAAGTATAACACCGAAGATAAAGAGCAGGCTCTCAAGGATGTTGCAAAAACTTATCAGCGTTCAATTATGCGTAAGCATACCAAGGGCGGCTACAGAAATGTTGTTGACGAGCTTTGGAGAATTGTTGAAGAATACGATGCGGATACGGTTATTATGTATGACCAGATTTCGTGCAAGGGTATGGACGGCCTTGCCGGCATTTTTGATGACCAGGCAAGGGAACGCAATATCAACTTTATCTGGGTTAAGCAGGACCTTATGGACCCCAGAACAATTTCGAGAAGAGATATGCGCGAGCAGGTTAATAAATATATGCAGACCGTTCTTCAGGAGGAGCCTCTTGACCCCTCACTCGTAGATTTCGAAGACGACCTTGCGTGGTAATGTGAATAAAGGAGATAATTATTATGAAATATTTTGGCGGATGTGATGTCGGCTCAACATATACAAAATGCGTTATTCTTGATGAAAACGGCAAAATGGTTGCCAATGTCACAAACAGAAGCAAAATAAATCCCGTTGCGAGCGCTGAAATCGCTCTTAATGATGCGGTTGCGCAGGTAGACGAACTTAATTCGGCAGAGGAGCTTACATATCTTATCGGCACGGGCTACGGCAGAAATAAAGTTCCGTTTGCGGATGAAAATATCTCGGAAATCAGTTGCCATGCAATGGGAGTTCATGTAACCAACCCCGAAGTAAAGGCTATTATTGATATCGGCGGTCAGGACGTTAAGGGTATTTCAATCGATACCGACGGCACGGTTAAAAACTTTGCAATGAACGATAAGTGTGCCGCAGGTACGGGCAGATTCTATGAAGCAATGGCAAACGCATTTGAAATGACTCTTCCCGAGTTTTCAAAGCTCTCGCTCGGAGCAAAGAATACAATTCCCATCACCGCACAGTGCACCGTTTTTGCTGAAAGTGAAGTTATATCACTTGTAGGCGAAGGCAAGCCTATGGATGAAATTGCGGCAGGCATTCAGCTTGCTGTTGCAAAGAGATGCTTCGTTATGGCAAAAAAAGCAGGCGCAACCGACAGCATTACCCTCACGGGCGGCTGCGCAAAGAATGACGGTCTCAAGAAAGCAATAGAAAAGGTGCTCAAAATCAAGGTTGTTGAGCTTTCAACCGATCCCCAGCTTATGGGCGCTCTCGGTGCAGCTGAATATGCACGCCAGAAAGGTCTGGATAAATAATATGGAAGTGATTTTAATAATTCTCGGTGTTATCCTTGCTCTGTTTGTTATAACATTCATTATCTATTTCTTCAATATTGATATGAAGCTTATCCGCAAGGTTTATGACCTTCTCGGCAAGCATTATGACACTATGAAAAGGGATAAAAAGCTCTGATGAAATTTTTTGATTCATTGATTCTTGATATCGAAAAGCTTATATCTGATTTTCCTCAAAAAGTATTTTTAAAGACTGATTCTTGGCGCGATTCAGGGCAGAATCAGGTGATAATGAGGCGTGACACCGCCTTTGAGCTTGAGGGAGTCGGCTTCAATCTTATTACATCCGGCGAGGTTTTCGACGGTATAATTCTTGTTGGCGATGACCTCGCAGCAATCAAAGATAACCGCAGATTTGCACGCATAACCCTTGTGCAGATTGAGGATAACGGCGATGAGCAGAAGGCGTATAATCTTTTAAAAAAGATTGAATATGTGAAATATCACACTTTCCCCGACGGCTATATGATTCGAAGCACCTCACGCTCCCATAAAGAAGCGGTGCGCGTTTCAAAAAACGCAATCAAAGAAGGTGTGGATTTTAAGAAAATCGGCTCTTTGCTGATTGAAAAGTATAAAGAAATCCCTGCAGTAAAAGGTGTCAAAGTGATATTTATAACCACCCCCGAAGCTGATTATTCCTTAACCGAAAGAATTGCAGAAAAGAATTATGAGATTGCTGAAACGCTCAATCACGTTATGAATAACATAGTTTTTGACTGTAACACATGCAATCTCAAAGCAATCTGCGATGAGGTTGAGGGTATGAAAGAGCTTCATTTCAACAAAAAGCCGTAAAAATAACCACTTCATCAATCGGTGAAGTGGTTTTCTTTTTATCAGTTTTTTCTGCCTGAAACAATATATATTTCATCAGTTGAAAGTTTTGTGTCAATTTCAATATAAGGTGTCATGATTTCAGCTAATTCTTCTGCCGCAGGCAATGCGGTTGAAACATTTTTTGCCTTGCCTGAATGATGCTTTGTAAGTGACTCTATACTCATTCCGTGTGCTATGGTAATTCTGCCGCCGTTTTTTAGATGTTTTGACAGATTTTCAAAAAGCAGATTGCGGTTTACAAAGTGGGGGAATGCGTTGTAAATAACTATGCTGTCAAATTTTTCGTTAAACTCACATTTTTCGGCATCAGCGCAAATGAAGTCAATGTTACTATACACCGAAAATTTGCTTTGGGCAATTTCAATCATGTTTTTTGAAATGTCAACGGCAATGCATTTCTGAATCTTTCTGCTGATGTAATCGGGAATCAAAACGCCTGTACCGCAGGCAACATCAAGAACGGCTTTGCCTTCAGACACTTCGGCAACATCAAGTATCTTGTCAATTTTCCATTGAACTTTAACCATATCCGCATCCCATGAATCTGCAAGCGAATCAAAGAATGCGGTAACTTCTTTTTTATCCATCATAACCTCATAGAATTATTATTTGAATTATAGGTTATCTGTCTCAATCAGCAGAACCATATCGGTTGCCTGAGGTTTGTCGCCGATGTAATATGTGCCGAGTTTTGTTGCGGTGAATTCACATTCTTCGGAGTATTCGCCGCTTATGGGGTCAAACCATTGATATGTATAGCTTCCGTTCGGAACGAGGTTTCCGACCGTTCCTGTTTTTATTCCGCCGTAGAATTTTGTGTTAGCTTTCTGAGCAACGGATTCATCGGTGAATGAATAGAAATAAACGACTATTTCCGTATTGTTTTCGTTGCTTGCATATGAATAATAAACATTGTTTGCGGGAACAAAATAGGCTCTGTTATTAAATCTCGGAATTAGATTATACCATTCCGTTTTCTCAAAAAACTCACGCATATAGCCGACCTGATATGAGCTCTCATATTCAAGCGCATCCTGCCATGTTGCGTTGATTTTTTCTTCGCTTGTTATGATGTCAACGCTGTCGGAGCTGTCGTTTTCTTCGTCATAGATGTTGAGATAGCTCCATGTATCGTGACCGCCCCAGCCGTAGCCGTACATTCCGTTTAGATATGCAACCCAGCCCTGCATTCGTGAGCCGAAATTCTTTGTCCAGAGATAGCAATACTGTCCCTCGTAATTGACGACGGGTTTGCCCTGCGAATTGTACCAATAGTCTTTACCTATGTTGAAATTGATTTGTTCCGTTTTGGTGGGATGCCATTGTGCAGCATAGAAATTATGTGCTTTGACATTCCTGAAGCAAGAGGGGTAGGCATCTCTGTAATAAATCCTGCATTTATCGCTTGCTCCTTTTCCGTTGCCGTAAGCAACGGTTTCACCGGTATTCTCCTGATGCGGCGAAAGCGGATGGTCGTAAGCGTCATATTTTGCTATATATTCCGCAACAAGCTTGTAAGGGTTGTTTTTCAGCCCCCATTCGGGATGGTTTGTTTCACTCCAATAGAAATCGTTGTCAACCTCCTGACCGAGAGTCCAGACAACGGGATATGCACCGTATCTTGCGACCCAGCAACGGCAGGCTTTTTCAAGGTAAGCTTTTGCCGAATCGGACAGCTCATCACCGTTGAAACCGCCGTTGCTTGAAATCAGAGGCTCAATAAAATAGGAGAAGAAAAACTGTGCGTTTGCGTGAACAAGACCGTTTTCGGCAATGATGCGGAACTTCTCATCATAATCCGCAAGACCTGCCATATCGTCTGCGGTTATGCCGTTTGTAAAATCGAATTTTGCTCCGATAGGCTCACTCTGATACACGGTGAAGCCCTGCGAAACACGCTTTTCACAGATTGTTTTAACCATATCAACTGTTTCGTCGCCAAGACTCCAATGTGTGTCGCCAAGGTAGAAAAACGGAGTTCCGTCATCATAAGTGAAATACTTTTTTTCTGCATTGGTCGTGACAAATCCGTGCTTGTAAATTTCGTGTTCACCGCTGTATTCGGAGCAGTTAACCTTACCCGTTCTTCCGTTGAGTGAGGCGTTTTCGCTGTCTGTGCAGACGGTTTTGTAATACCATATTCCTGCTGACGGGCAGACAAAACGGATTTTCCAGACATTGCCGCCGTCCCAGAAAGCAGGGATTTTATATAATCTGCCGTTGCCGAAAAGATGTAATTCCACGTCAATGTCATTGAACGGGTCTGCATATGCTTTGTTGCTTTCAAAAGAAATTTCGTTTGCAACCCATGTTTCAGAGGTCAAAGTCTGTTCGGGGTTTTCAATCGGTTCACCGTTATATTCAATCCAAGAGGGTGGACAGACTGTTGCGGCGGGTATATTGGTTTCGTTTGAAATTTTATTAAACTGTTTTGCGAAAAAGTTTAATAACACGCCTGAAATTTCTTCAGCAATATTGATTATTAACGGTGTGCCGATGCTCTTTCCGTCAGTTGCATATGAAGGGATACAGCAAGAAACAATCATTATTGATATGCAAAGAATGAAAGAAAGCGTTTTCTTGCAGCGAGCATCATAATGTCTGTTCATTTTAACACCTCTGTAAATTAAATTAAATCAGTTAGCTTTACCGATTTTGTCAAGCAGAGTGCTTTCGGAATTGTTTTTGGATTTCATATATTTTTGCTTTTCGCAACAGCATTATTCCGTATACAGTGTAACGGGACCGTACAGACCGCCTGATACAAAATCTTTTGCATAACTCATCTCTGCATCAAAATAAGGTGATAATTCTTTGATATTCCACCTTTTAAAGTAATCGGTGTGAACATACCAATTTGCAGATGTGTTGGTCACAATTACTTTCAGCTTATTTGTTTTGCCAAGTATACCTTCGGGTATTTTAAATCTGTACGGTGGCATCAGAGCTGTTCCCAAGGGTTTATCGTTGAGATATACGCAAGCCGAAAAATGCACATCGCCAAGGTCAATTTCACCGTCTTTTCCGACTTTTTCGCAGGGGAGTGTAAATGATGTTTCATAAACTCCGCTTCCGGAATATGCACTTCCAATCAGATATGACCAATCACCGAGGCAGACGGGAATTGTTTCGTCGGCGTGTTCAATGCTTTTGAATCCGTTTTCATCGCAGGTGAGTTCTGATTCTTTACGGAACAAGAAATTGTTTGTAATATCAATTTTTTCGCTGTATTCTTTCGTGCTTTCTGATTTTAGTATTTCATCGGTCAGCAAAACGATTGCTGTTTCACCTATCGCAAGGCAAAGCGAAAGAATTCCGTTTTCGGTTTTGAAATAACGCAATTTACCGTTTTCCGCATCAAGCAGATAACCGCTTGATGAAGGCAGATAAATCCGATAATCGCCGCTTTCACCTGCTTCTCTGAAAAAACAGTACAAATCTGCGTTCTCAGCTTTTCGGTGTGTTGCGCGCAAACCCGTACCCTCAATCTTGATTACGGATGCAGGATTTGAAATACCGTGCGAAACATTGCCTCCTGCGTTTATGAACTTGTTCAGAATTGTTTGAGTGTCGCGAGGAACATAAGCGCTTTCGGGTATGATGATATGTTTGTATTTCGCGTTTCCGATTTGCATACAGCCGTCGGATGTTATTTTTGCAGTCTGAATAATATCATCGTCAACAATGTCGAAATCCGTAACCGTATCTTCAAGTGTTCTGCCGAGCCCGTCAAATGTTTTTGCCGCATCGTCTGCATTCAGACCACCTTGAAAATCGCAAACGGGATAATAAAGACCGGTTTCGCAGATGCGCTCTCCGACAGAAGAAATATATGACAGCCGTTCTATATAACGGTTGAATTGACCGAGATAACGGTAATATAATTGATTTTTCGTGAAAACAGGAAGCTCCTGCGCAATAAGCGGACCTTTACGGCCAAGAGGAAAGTTGAAAAGATTGAATATGTTTATTCCCCGCACTGAAAGATAACCGACGGTAAAACGCATTGTGTCATAGATCAATCCCGGCCCCGCAACGCCGAAGATTTCAGCCATTGCAAGCTTCGTGCCGTTCTGCGCTGCGGCAGATGAAGCGTATCTCGGGAAAAATCCGTTATAAGCGTTCATATCATCTTTGCATCTTGTGATGCTTTCGGGGTAAAGCTGGCGCCATATAACATCAATGCCGGGGATATCAAAGCACCTGAGAGCGCGCATCAGATTGAAATTACCGCCGCCGTGAACACAACCGGAAGGGCTGTGGTCCTTGTCCAAATGACCGGTAAAGGCCATATTATGTTTGTTTGCCCATTCTTTGCAAGGGCGAAGAAAATTTTCGCAGAACATACGGCTGCACAAATCATACCAACGGTATAATATATGAATGTTTTCTTCTGTCACATTTGTTTTTTGTGCAATCAACGGAAGATGCGGTAAAACTGATTCTCCGTATACAGCTTCATATAACTCCGCTAACTCGCTGCTAAAGGTTTTGAACGGTGCTTTAGGCTCGTCCGTGAATACGGCTGTAACGTTTTTACCAAGTGCGTTTTTCATCGAGGATGCATATTTTTCGTGGGTGATTTCAATAAAAAATTCCGTTGCTTTTTTATTCAGCAAATCGGGATAATCGGAGTCACCGCAGATTTGTTTTTCAGTTACATATTCGGTTACAACCGTATCCTCAGAAAAAACATATCCTTCTTCTATCATCTCATCATCTTGCAGAAACGCTGCAAGAACACAGGGCTTTGACTTTACATACACATCATCCGTGTGAAAACAGCGGTCTTCAAATTTTAAAACCTGACGGGCATATTCGGGATGAGCCTTCAGAACTTTTCCGCAAGCGCCGCCCGAGGGCCATCCGCCTTCATCATATATCCAGCACTGCATACCGAGAGATTTTCCTTTTTCAACGGCATAGGCACAGAGCTCAAAAAATTCCTCAGACAGATAATCGGGCGTAAGATTTGTCGGCATACTGTCGGGTCGGAATTCCTTTGGCTCGGGAAGAATATAGAATGCCCTTATGCCGAGCATCTGCATCTCATTAAGCTGAGCATCAATAATCTCATGAGTGCAGATGTCGTTCCATACCCATATATATACAGGAGCATGGGAAGCATCAGGTGAAGCAAAGCTTTTTATATCAAAATTTTCATTGTTTTCCATTTTAAAGCCATCCTTGAAATTCAGACATTTGCATTGTATTTATTCTGCTTTTTAAGCCGATTTACAAAGCACTTCAAAGCGACAATCATTATTGTATAGAGTGCGGCAAGCAGAAGGGGATATACCGCTATACCGAACAGTCCGCTTATAAGGCTGACCATGGGAGGTGCCAGCATAACGCCGATGTAAGCGAACGCTATCTGTGAACCCATAATCGCTTGCGATGCTTCTTTGCCGAAGTTGTGAGGTGTCAGGTGTATCATATTTGGATAAATAGAGCCGTTGCCTAAACCGATAAGGAACAATCCCGCAACAGAAACAACACCGTGCAGAGGAAAAAGCATAATTATTATTGCCGGAGCGAGAACTGAGGCGCCTATACCGATACGCTTCCAGGTGCTGATTTTATTTGAAAGCAGACCCGAAACAAAACGGCCGACTGACATTCCGATATAATATACCGTCAGAGCGAGCGCGCCGTGTTTTGCTTCAAAGCCTTTTTCGGTTACAAGATATGTGCTTCCCCATACTCCGCAGGCGTATTCTATTGCGTTTGTTGCAAGCATAATAACCCATACCAGACGAATTTCAGGTTTTTTAGCCATCTGCATAAGTGTGAGGTTTACGCTTCCTTTCTCTTCATCCTGTTCAGCCGAAACAGTCTTTTTCCACATTGGAAGCGAAGCAACAAGCAACAATGCGATTGCTGCCTGCACATAAAATGAATAGCGATAACCGCTTCGCCATCCTGCATCGCTCAATGCCTGCGACATGAGATAAGGGCTGAGGCTTACCCCCACACCGTAAAAACAATGCAAAAAATTCATATGGATTGCTTTAAAGTGAAGAGCAACATAATTATTAAGCCCCGAATCAATCGCGCCTGCACCGAGCCCGAGAATAACGGCCAACGGTATCATAAGCCAAAATGACGGAGCAAAAGAAAACCCCAGCAAAGCCGCAGCGGTCATCGCTGTGCTGAAAGCAGTAACTTTTGCAGTTCCGAATTTGTTGAGAATTCCTGTGCTGAACATACTTGACAACACGGTGCAGCCTGAAATAATAAATGTGAGAATGCTGACCGCTTCAACGGGAATGTTAATTTCTGTATGGATAGCAGGCCAGGCAGAGCCGATTAGAGAATCCGGAATTCCGAGACCTATAAATGCAATGTATATAACAATCAATAAAAAAGCCATAAAATCTCCGTAGAGTGGCGGTGGTAATCCAACTGTTGTTTATCGGATGATTTCAGCCACTTTATAATACAATTTTAAAGTATAGTGACGCGGTGATGAATTTACATGCCTGTAAATGTTCTCTCGATGACATTATCCTGAAGTTTGTCTTCAAGGTTTACGAAATAATCGCTGTAGCCGCCGACGCGAACGATAAGGTTACGGTGGTTTTCGGGATGCTCTTTTGCGTCAAGCAGTTCTTCGGGAGAAACGACAGTAACGGTGTATTGTTCACCACCGGTAACGGTGATTCCTCCTCCGGATGTATCGTAGAATATCTTATCTTTCATGACCTCGTTCATAACTTGCGAGGCTGTCATTTCTTTGCCGATTATTTCATTGGCATCGTTGAGGCAGAGCTGAGCGCATTTGCCGCACCCGACACACTTTTTGCGTTCAATCTTCAGAATGCCGTTTTCAATTCTGCGCGCGGAGCATACTGTAAGGCATCTGTCGCATGATGAGCATTTCTGTTTGTTAAAGGAAAGGCTCAGAGTTTTTTTCTAGGCTTTCGGGATTATGGCACCATATGCACCTGAGAGGACAGCCCTTCAGGAACACGCATGTGCGAATACCGTCGTGTATACAAAATTTTTGTATATTAAATATGGTTCCCATTTTTACTTTATGCTCACCAATTTTCTGAATCAATTATACCACTTAAACAAAGAAAAAAGCAACAGTTTTGTGAACTGCCCCAAATTGTGCGGACGGTACAAAAAGCCCCCGGCAGACGAAATTGTATCGCAGATTTTGCGTAGTATAAATATGTTATAATGCATCTTTATGAAAGAACGAATTTTATCTGCTCAGCGAGGGCAAAAGCGTAAACAGTATTAAAAACAGACTGACTGAAATTGCAAAACCACTTCATCAGCGCTTAATGCACGGTGAAGTGGCTGCTTTTTGTTGAATTATAACGACAAATCGGAATTGCTCAGTTAAAGCTTTTTACCCATGTAACCAATGAGCCGTGATGCGTGTTTTCTCTCACTGTGCCGAGCATATACTCGGTCACAGGGCCGTTGCGTTTCATCTTTTCAAGTATTGCTGCCTGAAGCTCCTCCACGGTCATTTCTTCATAGGGCTTGTTCGGAACAGAAACCGGCGGGTCCGATTTCTTCTCTTGAGGTAATTTCACGGTTTCTGCTTTAACAGTATCCTCAACAGAAAAAGCTTTCTTCGTTTCCGCAGTATTTATAGATGAAATGCTTTCGCAAACAAGCTCATCGGGGAGCCATATTTCACCGTAGTTCGCAGGAACATTTACCTGAATATGTCCGTTTTTCACGGCAACCCTTTCGCCTGATAACGCACCGACATATTCCTTTGTGTTAACGCAGGGAAGATTCATGCTGACATAACTGTCGGCATTATTCACCGTAATGATTATGTTCTTGCTGTCAAGTGTTCTTTCGTAGGCAAAATGTGTGGTTTGCAAAAGCAGTTCTCTGTAATCACCGCGGCAAAGGGCAGGGGTGCTCTGTCTTATTCTGCCGAGTGCTGCAATTAGGCTTGTGCAGTGATTTGTTTTCACCGTATCCTTATAATCATCAAAATTAAGTGCCGGTCTTAATGAGTCATCGCTGCCTCGTTCTTTTCTTCCCTCAATACCGAATTCAGAGCCGTAATAAATCGACGGAATACCGGGTAAGGTATAAAGCATAATGTGAACGGGCACAAAATGCGCCTTGTTATTAAGCTTTGTATAAATGCGCTCCACATCGTGGTTGTCAACAAATGTATAAAGTTTGAGTCGGTTTCCTGTCATATCGCTCACATACTTAATTGTGTGGGCAATTTCAAAATAGTTGTGGTCGTTGTGCGCAGAGTAAAAAGCTTTGTGAAGCATATAGTTTGTAACGCTGTGGAGTGTGCCGTCATTTGCCCAGCGTGAGTAATTTCCGTGAATAACCTCACCCATAAGCCAGAAATCAGGCTTCACTTCATTTGCTGTTTGACGGAGCACCTTCATATAATCAAAGTCCATAACATCAGCCGCATCAAGACGGATTCCGTCAATGTCAAACTCTTTTACCCAAAAGCGGATTACATCGCAGATATAGTCCTTTACGGCAGGGTTCCTTTGATTCAGCTTTACAAGAAGGTCGTATCCGCCCCAGTTTTCATAGGAGAATCCGTCATTATATGAATTGTTACCCAAAAAATTTACATTACAGTACCAGTCTGTGTATTGTGAGTTTTCTCTTTTTTGTTTTATATCACGGAAAGCAAAAAAATCCCTGCCCGTATGGTTGAACACGCCGTCTAAAATCACACGGATGCCCTGTCTGTGACATTCGGCAACAAAGTTTGCCAGGTCTTCGTTTGTCCCCAGTCTCGAATCCAGTTGCTTGTAATCCGTTGTTTCATAGCCGTGCCCCACAGATTCAAAAAGAGGTCCGATATAGATTGCGTTACAGCCGATTTCTTTAATATGAGAAATCCACGGTAACAGTGTGTTAAGTCTATGCACAGGCTCACCGTAAGGATTCTGTTTCGGTGCATCTGTCATTCCCAATGGATAAATATGATAAAATACAGCTTCGTCATACCACGCCATATTATTGCCCTCCCATTTAAGAAATCATATATTTGTTTGATTATATGAGATATAACATGCTGATTGATAAATTCTTAATCGAAATTAATTAAACTCGTTTGTTTATCGTACAGTCTGTTGCTTATCTATGTGTTTAGTAGTATAATTTAATTGTTAAGATATGTCAATGGAGCAAGAAGTTTGAAATTTTTTATTTGCAAATGCAGTCAGTTTGATGTAAAATACAGAAAAAAGATTTAGCCGAATAAAAGTATCAGAAGGAAGGTTGAATATGAAAAACGCAAAACAGAAAGTTCTTTGCGGTGCAGATATTGTTGCTCGCAACGGATTTGATTTGCAAGGAAAATGCGGACTTATCACTAACCACACGGGTGTTCTCCGTGACCTTTCTTCAACCGTGGATATGCTTAAAGAAAAATGTGACCTGACAGCTCTTTTCGGTCCCGAGCACGGCGTCAGAGGCGATATTCAGGCAGGGGAGAATGTTGTATCGTACACCGATGAAAAAACAGGTCTGCCCGTATACAGTTTATTCGGCGACGATATATCGGAGAGTGAAAACGCGCTTGCATCACTCGACACCGTCATTTTTGATATTCAGGATGTCGGTGCAAGGTTTTATACATATGCCTGCACCATGACGGATACAATGAAGCTTTGTACGGAAAACGGCATAAAGTTTGTTGTACTTGACCGTCCGAATCCCATTGGAGGAATAAAAGCAGAAGGAACCGTTCTTGACAGACGCTTTTCATCATTTGTGGGAAGATTTCCGACTCCGACACGGTGCGGACTTACCATAGGCGAATTTGCGCTTATGATGAACGAAACGGAAAATATCGGATGTGACCTGACGGTTATTCCTATGGAAGGCTGGAAAAGGGATGTGTATTATGATGAAACCGACCTTGTTTTCATTCAGCCGTCACCGAATATTCCTACCGTTGACACGGCATTCGTTTATATCGGCACCTGCATTTTTGAAGAAACAAATCTTTCCGAAGGCAGAGGCACGACCAAACCTTTTGAAATGATAGGCGCTCCCTGGCTTGACAGCAAAGCGGTTATTGAAAAAGTCGGTCAACAAGACGGTGTTATTCTTCGTGAATGTTCTTTTATACCGACTTTCTCTGACTATAAAGATTGTTTCTGCCACGGAATACAGCTCCACATTACCGACCGTGATGCTTTTTCACCGTTTGCTGTCGGAATCAGGTTGCTTGATGCAATCAGAAAAAATCACAAAGAATTTGAAATCGAGCCGTCAATAGCAAATCTTCTCGGAACGGATGAGATATTCAAAACTGACTTTGAAGCCGAAAATTTCATTTTTTGTGAAAATCAAAAAACCGCCGAATGGCAAACACTCTCAAAAAAATGGTATCTTTATTGAAAAAATCCCTTATGAATCATCAAAGGTTCATAAGGGATTCATTTTTTCTGTTATTCAACCGAGCTTATCAGTTCATTCATTGCATCAAGGATTGTGCCTGCCGCCTGAGGACCGAGAGAATTTGTTTCTTCATAATGCTCTCTGCCTGATTCATCAACAGCGTTGTTGAAATAGGGGAGCCACTCGTGAAGATAAAAATCGTTTTCGGGAATAATATAACCGAGTTCATCGTTGCAAAGACCGAGAACAAAATTATGCCCGCAGCGTGCCGACTTCGAAAGAGCCTTGTAATGCGCCGCAGTTCCGTTTGCCGATTCTTCGGCAGAAAGGAAGTTGCCGCTTTCAAGCTCGGGTGAAAGCTCACCGGGAATCATATAAACGCCTATCTGTTTGTTGCCAAGCTCCATATACGAAACTTCGGAAATAATTGAGATGTTGTTGTCTTTATCTTTTGAAACATCATTGTTGAGAACACCGAGGAAACGGACAAGTATAAGTGCTGTGTTATCGCATTTTATTTCAATCGCTTCAGTTTTTACATTGATTGCAGGCTCAAGAGCGATTTCGTTATTTATGCTCATAACAACTTCGCCCACATCCTTGCCGAATTCCTTTACATATTCAAGACCAAGCTCAAAGTTACGCAGAACATCATCAAGCTTTTCACAGGTGATAAGTCCTCCGATAGCTCCGTTTATAAAAACGACGTTTGCACCGCCCGTCTGCTCAACTATTTCCTTTTCCATGTATGCGGGAAAATCTGTGCTGACAACGGTTGTCCTTGCCCCAAGACATTCGGCGTGGCAAGCAAGGTTAACAATAAATGTATCATCACTGCCGTCTGAGGGGTCAAATCGGATTCTTGTCAGTGTTGCATCAAAGTCATCGGGGGTTCTGGTGTCAATCAGAAGTCCTTCGGTTTCTGCTGTGCCGAAATAAAGATTGCCGTCTTTTCTTGCGTTGTATGCATCAATTATTGCTTTTGCAGTTAATTCTTTGAGACGGTTCATAAAGTCTTCATTCTTACCGTCGGAGAGAAAATTTTTGCCCCAAAGTCCTTGAGTATCAATGGCGGAATGGCTATGTGTTGCGCAGATGTTGATTGATTTGAGATTCGGAATTTTTCTGCTTTCGATAACGATTCTTCTGATATCGTTGATATCCTTGCGGCTTATGCCGACGCAGTCAATCGCACAAACGATAACTCCGCCTCTTCCGCTGTTATCATCAAGATAAACTGCTTTTGCGTGCATATCATCAAGCACGGATTTTGCGGGATTGTTCGTGTTGTAGCCTGCAATATAATATGTTTCTTCTGTTATATCATCGGGAGTGAGCACTTCTTTTGCAAAGCCGACGGTCCATTTTTCACCGTTATATAAAAAAGTTTCGTCACCCGTGAGCATATACTTTGATGTTTCCTCAACGGTTGTGTATGTTGAATTGGGAACAAAAAGAATTATAAGAGAAAGCAGACCCGAAATTATTCCTCTGACCAATTCGGGAAGACGGAAAAATCGAAGAATTTCCATTTTAAATTACCCCCAAACTTTCAGTAAATCAAAGAATGCCTTTGAGAATGCTGTTCCGCTTTTTGAACCGGTCGAAACGGTTTCTTCGTAGTGTCCTTCATCGCCTGATGAGCTGTAATCGTTATCGGGAACGATATAACCTACCGCATCGTTGCAAAGACCGAAAACAAGAACTTCATCGGTTTTGTCAAAGCAGGTTTCAATTCCTTCATACGGATATTCTGTGCCGTTGAATGCTTCTTCTGCTGAATAAAATCCGCCGTAAACAAGCTCGGGCAGAATTTCACCGGGAGCTTCAATAATCTTTATGTTTTTACCGATTTCAACATAGCCGATTTCGGTTGTGAGATAAACCTTGCCGTTTTCCTTGAACGCCTTAACATTGCAAAGTTCTGCACTTTCTGCAAGAAGGAAAATGAAATTGTTGACCTCAAAATCAACCTGAGCGTGTTTAACATTAAGAATAGGCTCAACTTTTTCACCTTTATCAGCAAGCTCATAAAGAACATCTGCAACAACGTTGCTGTATTCCTTCATTTTTTCAAAGGAGGTAAGCTCTTCGGGAATTCCGTTTTCTACACCCATATCGCTGTGAATTGCTCCGCCGATTGCGCCCTGAACAAAAATGAAATCGGCATTCTTTTCGGAAATTACTTCTTTTTCTATGTAGTACGGGAAATCGCCCGAAAGCTCTGTGTTGCTCCAGCCGAGATTAATGGGATGAGCGCCGAAATTGGCTATATAAATCTCTTTTTTGCCGTCTGCATTGGGTACAAAACGGAAAAGGTGAATCTCATCATCAATCGAATAAGGGTCTCTGCCGTCATAGAATAATTCAGGGCATTCCTTTGATGAATAATAAAGCGTGCCTTCGCTTCTGTTATTATATGCTTCTCTTATTGCATCGGCAGTTTTCTGAACAACCGAATCAATATAATCCTGATTTCTTCCGCTCTTGGGAATGTTGCCCCAAAGACCCTGGGTGTCGATTGCACTGTGGTTATGAGTTGAACCTACATCAATGCTGACAAGCTTGCCGTTACCCGTTATATCAGCAAGCTTTTCACGGATATCCTTTATATCTGCATTCATAAAACCGACGCCGTCAATCCAGGCAAACGCCGCCGCACCTCTGCCTGAATTATCATCAAGCACAACCGCTCTTACGCATAAATCGTCAATAACGCCGGTTGCTTCCTGAGCAGGAAATTTGAGAAAACCGCCGAGAAAATATCTTGTTTCATCGATATCTTCGGGGGTGAGAACTTTTCGTGCATAGCCTGCCGACCAGTATTCCGCACTTGCTTCATCAATAAACTCCGTATTGCCTTCAAGGAAGTTCTCTGAAATTGCCGTAACGGGTCTTTCATCGTAACCGATTTTTGTAAGGCTCTGAAAAACCGCGCCCAGAAGAGTGGGAAGACCGAGAAGCACTGCCATAATTGCCGAAATCCATCTGATAATAACTGCCATTTTTATAACTCCTTTTAATTTATTTTCTGAAGATTTTTGAGTTCTTCACGAATATTGATATCGTTTGAAAACCTTGCAGGCATTGCTTCGTATTTTTTAACAAGCGAAAGCAATTCCTCAATCAGCTTTTGGTCATTTGTTTTTATATATTCAAATATCTTGTTCATTATATCGCACGAAACAAAATATTTTTCCGACCATTTGGAAAGCTCACGGCAAAGGGGTAAATCCCGCTTGAGATATTCTCTGCATGCATTCATTTTTACGAGATAATTCTCTGCAAGAGCAAAGGCCTTTTCTTTATTACCCGATTTGAAGGCTTCTTCTATTGCGTCAAACGCTTCATACATTCGCCTTGAATTTGCATCTTTAAGACATGAGGTATAAAGATGGTCTGCAAATATAATGAAATTGTCTGCGTTTTCTTTTCCGATAACCTGTCTTATCGCAGCTTCCCACGATTTTTGAGAATCGTAGCTTTCGCTGTCCCACAGATAATCCGCAAAGGTTATCAGCGGGATTTTTGAGCATTCCGCATATTCCATACAGTTTGAAATGATTCCCTCGGAATACTTATACAAATCAGGGTCACGGTTGATAATGGGCGAAATGTGCATTTCATTGAACATTGAGCAATCGTTTACGGGATAATTATCCCAATAAAGCGGTTTATGATATGTACCCTCAATAAACCTGACCGCTTCGGGGCTTGTCAGCTCACGGGAGCAGATATCTCTGCCTGTCCAGAAAACGGAAACAAGTGCCGGTATGTTTTTGCCGAGCTTTGAAATATAATATTCATTGCCTTTCCCGTGATAAAGGGTAGGACAAACGGTAAGACGGATTGACGGATCAATTTCTTTTAAAGCGGAATAATATTTGTTTATCAGCGCAATATGTGCATTTACCGTTTCGCCGAAAACCGCTTTATCCTCGTCAAAAGCAAGCTCATCATCAATATCGTCAAGAAGCAGACCGAAGCAACGGATTCCGATTGAATAAAGCTGCTTTGTTTTATCAATAAGGATATTGAACTCGGCATCGTCTGAATATTTCATTGAAAGACCGGGAGCAATGCACCAATAGAAATCCATATAATATTCTTCGGCGCAGTCAACAAGCTCTTTCAGCCTTGAAAGCTCATCTTCGGGATATTTCTCACGCCATTTGTCACGGTGGTATATATCATCTTTGGGAGCGTAATAAACCGTATTCATTCTGTTTTTTGCCAAAATCTCCATAACGGATTTGCGGCTTTCGTGGCTCCACGGATTTCCGTAAAAACCTTCGATACAGCCTCTTACGGCAAAGGAAGGTGAGCATATATATTCGCCGTCGGCAAAGGTGTTTCCGTCAATGCGCTTTGCAAGGTCACAGAGAGCATAAAATGCACTTTTTTCGCCTGAACAACAGATTTTCACTTTTTTGCCTGAAACGGAAAGAATATATTTTTCATCAGTAACTCTGTGAGCTTTTTCGCAATAGGTAACGCGCTTGGAATTTTCAAAAACAAAATCAATATTGTATTCGTTTGCGATGTTTCCGAAAAGTCTCGCTAATAAAGCTTTGGGTTTTGATTTATCATTCATATTAAACCCTCCCGATTTTAATAATACAATATTTTCTTTATTTTTACAATTATTAATTAAGTAAATATTCTGCCTTGATTTTTGTGCGTTTTAATGATAAACTTTCATCAGAAAAGGGAAGTGATGGAATGAAAATAAGACCATATGAAGAAAAAGACAAAGAAAATGTCCGCTTTGTATGCCTCAACAGTGAAGGTCCCTGCAAAAGCTCAAAAAGAGGAATAAACTTTGCTCTCGCCGTTTACTGCGATTATTATATCGAAAACGAACCTGAAAACTGCTTTGTTGCGGCAGATGAAAATGACAAGGCAATCGGATATGTTATATCAACGGAGAATTTTGATAAGTTCAAAGAAACATACATAAACATTTATTATCCCAAAATTGCAAAATGGGAATACCGCCGCAGAAAATCGGCGCTTCGTGCAATCGCTTCGCAGGAAAAATATAAAGAAGATTATCCTGCACATCTTCATATTGATATTCTTCCTGAATATCAGCATATGGGTATCGGCAGAAAATTGATGGATGTATTATGCGATAATCTTCGCCAAAAAGATGTCAAAGGTGTTATGTTCACCGTATGGCATAAGAATTACAACGCAATAAAATTCTACGAAAAATACGGCTTCAAACTCATTGAAACCAAAGAAACAACTTTTGTTTACGGATTGAAGCTTATATAAAAATGACCGACAAATCTCAGATTAATTGAGATTTGTCGGCTTTTTAATGTTATTCAACTGCGTGGCGTATGCTCCACTCGTTTTCTTCAAGAAGTTCTTCCGCTTTTTCAAATGAACAACCGAGAATTTCGGTAACAATTCCAATCATTCTTTTGCGAAGCTTCTTATTTGTGGGTCTGAGGTTAATCATCATATTTTCATAAACACAGCCGCATTTTACCATAGATGCGGTTGAAATCATATTAAGTATGATTTTTTGTGCCGTGCCTGCCTTCATTCGGGTTGAGCCCGTGATAACTTCGGGGCCCGTATCTGCGCAGATATCAATATCTGCCGCCTTGCCAAGTTCGGTATCGGGATTGTTTGTGATTGAAAAAGCCTTTGCACCAATACTTTTTGCATATTTTACAGCGGAAATAACATATGCAGCCGAACCCGAAGCGGAAATTCCAATTAATATATCTTTATCGCAGAATTCTCTGCTTTTCAAATCTTCAATGCCTGCATCGGAATTATCTTCTGCATTTTCAGCCGCCTTGAACATACATTTTTCTCCGCCTGCAATAATTCCGTTAAAAAGGTCATAAGGCACACCGAAAGTAGGCGGACATTCAGCCGCATCGCAAACGGCAAGCCTGCCCGAAGTTCCGCTGCCGATATAGAATATTCTGCCTCCTGATTTTATCGCATCTGCAACCGCATTGCAGACAGTTGCAATCTGAGGCAAAGCGGATTCAACAGCAAGAGTCACCTTTGCATTTTCGCTGTTGATTATTCCAAGCATATCAAGAGTTGGCATCTTGTCAATGCCGTATGTATCGGGATTTCTCATTTCTGTTTTAAGCATCTTCACACAACCTTTTTGCAAGCGAAACCGCACCGTTTATCATAGGTTCATCCGAGAAAACAAGTGTAGCTTCACCCTCGATATATTTCCTGATGAAAGGATATAATATTTCTTTCTGCTTGCACAGTCCTCCGCAGATAACGACTTTTCCGTCAGCTTTTTTCTTTGCGGCATTAATAATTTTAGCTGCCTCAAAAGCATTTCGGTCTATGATTTCCGAAGCACAAGTATCTCCGAGCCTGAATGCTTCAAAAACAACGGGTGCAAACGATGCAACAAACGATGCACCGCTTTTATATATGTCACTGACAGAGGCTTCAAGGCTTTTGCCGAGCTGTTTTTCAACAAGGTTCAGAATTGTTTTGCTTCCGCCTCTGCCGTCAATAAATTCAAAAGCAGCATCAAGGGCGTCTGAGCCGAAATGAAATCCGCTTCCGCCTTTATCAATCAAATAACCCCGACCACCTGCGCGGTGAAGCTTTTCGCCTGAACGAGCAAAAGCGACAATGCCTGTTCCCATAATTACCGCTGTTCCGTTTTCGCCCTTCAATACAGCCTCGAGAGCAAGGTCTATATCACTGCCGCATTCATACGACGCAAAACCGAACGTTGAAAGAAAAGCATTAATCAGCTTTTGATTATCTCCGCTTTTTGCACCGGCAATGCCTGCAAAAACAGATATTTCTGAAGTGTCAAATCCTTCGCATATTTTCGTTATTCCTTTGTTAAGCACATTATAAGTGTTTTCAATGCCTGTGCTGACGGGGTTTGACGGCTCAAGAATCAATCTTCTGATTTCTTTTCCGGTTGGGTCGGTAAAAAGAAACTCGGTTTTTGTTCCGCCGCCGTCGACACCAAGCGAATATTTAATGTTACTGTTCATTACATTTCCTCTTTTGAATATTATTATTAGAATGATAAACAAACTCTTCATTGCTGATAGTTCAACAAACAGGAAACTGCTGTTGTGAATCAGTTAAGTATTCCGCAGAAGCATCTATCCAATAACCGATAAAAAGATGTATATATTTTTTGCAGAAATAATAAAACACTCTGCCCAAATGCGGTAAGCGAGTCGCCGATATCTTCTATAAACAGCTCAAATTTGCTCGGTCTGTTGTTCTCATCATAACCGTATCATACACATTCTGTATTGCGGCGATTGGGTTGCCTGCGCCACTTTTTTCGTCAACATAAAAGGTTGTTTCTTCGGGTCTCCGGTCAATAGCGTAGGTATGGAATTCGTTTACATAGTCCGTCGGTTCTTTTGCTCAATTCTTATCTGTGCCGTGGTTCAATTCACTCGGATTTATCCTTTTTCCACCTGCCCGATACAAAGAAGATCAGACCTATAACCATAGGCATATAGCCTGCCAGTGCATCGCCGTACCAGAAACCCCGGCAACCCATTCCGACCGCAAAGCCAAGCAGCGCCGAGATACCGATACGGCTTATCATACCGTCAATGATGGCAACGGCAAAGTTCAGTTTTGCATTGCCTGAACCGTTCATAAGGGAAAAGCTTACGGAACGGGTGGCGGAACCGTACATATTGAGAATTGCCGGAAGAACAACTATGGATGCTATGGCAAGCACTTCCTCGTCGCCGGTGAACATTCTGAAGATAGGCTCGGAGAAGAAAAACA
>JAZSGU010000023.1:0-9944 GCA_045532895.1 Acutalibacteraceae bacterium
TGAACACAGATGACATTGTGAAATATGCCGCATAGCAGGCAAATTTTGTTCTTTTATAATTTTTCAGATTCATAGGATGAAACTCCAATCTATACAATAGCTTCTAAAACTTTATAAATTCAAGCAAAAAAGAGCGTTTGCGTTTTTTCTTGTCAGGTCAAGGATTTCCTGCGCGGTTGTTCCTCTGACCTGGGCAATCACCTCTGCCGTATACGGGATAAACGAGGAGTCGCATCTCTGACCCCTGAACGGAACGGGTGTCATATAGGGGCAGTCCGTTTCAATCAAAAGCTTATCTGCGGGCACAGCCTCGGCAACTTCACGCGGCTTGCGCGCATTTTTAAAGGTTACCGCACCGCCCAGACCGATATACATACCAAGCTTCACAACCTCTTTTGCCATTTCGGCGGAGCCGGAAAAGCAATGAACAACGCCTTTCGGTTTGTATCTTTTGAGGAGAGTCATTGTGTCCTCATGCGCCTCGCGGTCATGCACAATAATGGGCAAATCAAGTTCTTTTGCAAGCACTATTTGCTGCTCAAAGACTCTTTGTTGAATATCGCGCGGCGAAAAATCATAGTGATAGTCAAGCCCTATCTCACCGACCGCAACGCACTTTTCCTCCATGCAAAGCTTTTTGAGCACGGAAAGATAGCCCTGCTTGCAGCCCTCTGCTTCGTGAGGGTGAACACCGCAGGCGGCATAAACAAACGGAAATTCATCGGCGAGTTCAAGGCTCGTTAAACATGATGCCATGTCGCTTGCGCAGTTTATGATACCGCAAACGCCCCGCTCAGGCAGGGCGCTTACAAGCTCTTTGCGGTCAGCATCAAAGGCATCGCTGTCATAATGCGCGTGACTGTCAAAGATATTATTCATAATTTATCTTACCTTACTTCCTGCGGGAACGCCGTCAACAAAGATAACCTTAACATCATCCTCGCCGACATCCGTTGCAAGTATCATTCCGCAGCTTTCAACGCCGCAGAGAACGGCAGTCTTGAGGTTTGAAACAAGAATAACGCTCTTGCCGATAAGCTCTTCGGGCTTATACCATTTTGCAATGCCCGATGCAACTGTTCTGGGGTCGCCCGTGCCGTCATTAAGAGTGAGCTTAAGGAGCTTCTTCGCCTTTTTAACGGGCTCGCAGGCAACGATTTCGGCAACGCGAAGGTCAACCTTTGCAAAATCGTCAATGCCGATTTTGGCAACACCTTGAATTTCCTCTTTGAGGGGATTAACAGGATTAGCCGCAGCCTGCGCCGCTTCAAGCTCTGCAAGCTCTTTTTCAAGGTCAATTCTGGGGAAGATAATTCCGCCCTTAACAACCGTATAGGTTGCTTCCTTGCCGAATATGCCGCATTCATCCCACTCAAAATCGGCGGCAACACCAAGCTGCTCTCTGATTTTAACCGTGGTTTCGGGCATAAAGGGAGCAATGAGAACAGAGATTATTCTGATGCTCTCGCAAAGGTTATACATAACCTCGGCAAGCCTTGCTTTCTTTGACTCATCCTTTGCAAGCGCCCAGGGAGCGGTTTCGTCGATATATTTGTTTGTTCTTGAAACAAACTTCCAGATATTTGTCAATGCAACGGAGAAATTGAGCTTATCAAGCTCTTTTTCCGCGTCGATTTTAGTCTGAGCGGCAAGGGCTTTGAGGTCATCATCAAACTCCCCTGCTTCTCTCTCGGCAGGGATTGTGCCGCCAAAGTATTTTTCAACCATTGCAACCGTTCTTGAAACAAGGTTTCCGAGGTCGTTTGCAAGGTCGGAATTGATGCGGTTAATGAGATTTTCGTTGGAGAAAATGCCGTCGGAGCCGAATGCAATTTCGCGAAGAAGATAGTAGCGAAGTGCATCAACGCCGTATCTTTCGGCAAGAACAACGGGGTCAACAACGTTGCCCTTGGACTTGCTCATTTTACCGCCCTCAAGAAGCACCCAGCCGTGGCCGTAAACCTTTTCGGGAAGGGACTCATCGAGCGACATGAGGAATGCGGGCCAATAAATCGTGTGGAATCTGATGATATCCTTGCCGATAAGGTGAACATCGGCGGGCCAGTATTTCTTATACATTGTGTCGTCCTCGGAAGCAAAGCCGAGAGCGGTGATGTAGTTGGTCAGCGCATCAAGCCAAACATAGATAACGTGCTCCTCGTTAACGGGAACGGGAATGCCCCATTTGAACGACGAACGGGATACGCACAAATCCTGCAGACCGGGCTTTATGAAGTTGTTAACCATTTCATTCTGTCTGCTCTGAGGCTCAATGAAACCGGGATGCTCCTCATAGTATTTAACAAGCTTATCCGCATATGCTGAAAGCTTGAAGAAATACGCTTCCTCGCGCTCCTTGGTAACGGGTCTGCCGCAGTCGGGGCACTTGCCGTCAACCGCCTGGGTTTCCGTCCAGAAGGATTCGCAGGGCTTGCAGTAAAGGCCCTCGTAGTGACCCTTATAAATATCGCCCTTATCATACATCTTTTGGAATATTTTCTGAACGGCCTTTTCGTGGTATTCATCGGTTGTCCTGATGAATTTATCGTTGGAAATGTTCATCAGCTTCCAAAGGTCCTTGATGCCCGCAACGATTTTATCAACATATTCCTTGGGAGTAACGCCCGCTTCCTTTGCCTTGTCCTCAATCTTCTGACCGTGCTCATCGGTGCCGGTCAAAAAGAAAGTGTCATAGCCCTGAAAACGCTTGTAGCGAGCCATTGTATCAGCCGCAACGGTTGAATAAGTGTGACCGATATGAAGCTTATCCGACGGATAATAAATCGGAGTGGTTATATAAAAAGTTTTCTTGTCCATTGGGAAATTCCTCCTAACGGGGATTTATTAAAGAAGTGCAGCTGCCGCTTCGTCAAGGAAGATTACGGCATCCTGATGCTGCTGGAGAATTGAAGCGGGAAGCTGAGGCGTAACCTCGCCCTTAATCATGCCCTTAACTGCCTCTGCCTTTGATGCGCCGGTTGCGATAAGAACAATCTTCTTTGCTTTCATGATTGAGCCGATGCCCATTGTCATCGCATAGCGGGGCATGGGGATATCGTCAAAATAGATTGAGTTTGCATCGATTGTGCTCTGTGTGAGAGCAATCTTGAAGCTCTCGCCCGTGAATGCATCGGCGGGCTCGTTGAACGCAATGTGACCGTTTCTGCCGATGCCGAGAAGCTGAACGTCAATGCCGCCCTTTGCAGCGATTGCAGCAGCATATCTTGCACTTTCGGCTTCGGGGTCAGTTGTGTTGCCGTCAAGGAAATTGACATTTGCGGGGTCAACATCAATCTTTGAGAAAAGATTTTCAAACATAAAGCTGTAGTAGCTGTTTTTATGCTCCTTGGGAAGGTCGCAGTATTCGTCAAGGTTAAAAGTGCTTACGTTTTTAAAAGAAACATTGCCTGCTTCAAATTCCTTAACCATATAATTGTAGGTGGGAATGGGTGTTGCGCCCGTTGCAAGACCGAGTACGCATTCGGGCTTCTCTTTAACAATATCGCAGAAAAGCTGACCCGCAGCCGCACCGATTTCCGCTTCGTTTTTAAAAATTCTGATATCCATTTATATCACGCTCTTTCTTATGAGATTTTAATTTCGCAATGATTTTCTGAGGAATCGTAGATTGCCTGCATTATCTTTGAGGTTTCAACGGCAAAGTCGATGTTCTGCTGATTCTTGTCACCCGTCTTGATGCATCTGATGAAATCGTTGATTTCACTTAAATACATGGGTGTCTCTTTAGCTGAAACCTGTGTTTCGGTGAGCATGCCGTTCTTCACTGTCCAAATTTTGAAATCTGAGCAATATTGAAGCCTTATGCCCGCTTTGTCGCCCATAAAATCGATATACATTTCATCAACGCCGACATTCTGAGCCCATGCGCCGTTGAAAGTGATAACGGGACCTGTTGTTCTGACTATACCGGTTACGGAATCATCAACATCATATGTGCCGTTTTCTTCCTTTGTTTCTTCTGCCCACATTCCGATATATGTATAATTCTTTATATCTTTACCGAGCTTGCAGAAAGCCTCGCCTGATGCGGTCAGAGGCTTGGGGTCACCGCAGCAATACATAATGAGGTCAAGGAAATGAACGCCCCAGTCGATAAGCACGCCGCCGCCGGACTTTGACTTTGTTGTGAAATCGCCGCCGATGCCGGGAATTGAGCGGAATTTTCTGAATGAAGCGTAAACATGGTGAACATTGCCGAGTTCGCCCTGGTCAATAAGCTCTTTAACCTTCATAACATATGTGTTGAATCTGTTGCAAACGCCGATGTTGAGCACCTTGCCCGTTTCTTTTGCAACCTTCTGCATTTCAAGAGCTTCTGAAAGAATTCTTGCCGCGGGCTTTTCGCACATAACATGTTTACCTGCTTTAAGGAAATCGATTGTGATTATTGAATGAAAATCGTTATGGGTGCAGACCGAAACAGCATCAAGCACGGGGTCATTGAGAAAATCATGATAATCAACAACAGCCCTGCCGCAGCCGTATTTTTCAACAGCCTTTTCCGCTCTTTCGGGGATGATGTCGCAGAAATATTTGATTTCAACTTCCTCGTTCTGCATGTATGCGGGAATATGAGAAGCATTAGCGATGTTTCCGCAGCCGATAACCGCAACCTTGATTTTTGACATAGTTATACCTCCAGAAATAAATTACCATTAATAATATACCACAAAAACAAAAATTGTAAAGTTAAATGTAAAAAAAACTTGATAAACATACAAATGTTTGATATTATAAAAACGAATACGGCACACATGCCGAAAGCAAAGGAGAAATAGATATGGGCAGATTCCCTATCGGTGTTATCATCGACAGTTTCAGAACAGATATAACCACGGCGGTAAAAAAAGCTGCGGCAGTGGGCGCGCAAGGCATTCAGGTTTATGCCACACGCGGCGAAATGTCGCCCGAAAGCATGACTGCCGCAAAAATCAGCGAGTTCAAAAAGCTTGTTGCGGACAACGGTCTTAAAATTTCCGCTCTCTGCGGCGACCTTGGCGGCGGCGGATTCAGCTTTGCTGACAGAAACCCCGAAAAAATTGAAAAATCCAAGAGAATTATTGACCTTGCAAAAGAGCTTGACACCAATGTTGTAACAACCCACATCGGCGTTGTTCCCGAGGATAAAAGCCACGACAGATATAAGGTTATGCAGGAAGCTTGCTTTGAGCTTTCACGCTATGCTGACGAAATCGGCGCACACTTTGCTATTGAAACAGGGCCCGAAACCTCGGCAATCCTCAAGGAATTCCTTGATTCTCTCGGCTCAACGGGCGTAGGCGTTAACCTTGACCCCGCAAACCTTGTTATGGTTACGGGTGACGACCCCGCAGGCGCGGTTTACAACCTGCAGAAATACATAGTTCACACCCATGCAAAGGACGGCAAGCAGATTTTCTTTAAGGACCCCGAGATTGTTTACGGTCTTAAAAAGGATGTTATCATCACCGAGGATTCGTTCATTGAAGTGCCTCTGGGCGAAGGTCAGGTTGATTGGGTTAAATACCTTGCCGCTCTCGAAGATATCGGCTACAAGGGCTTCCTGACGATTGAAAGAGAAGTCGGCGACGACCCCGAAAAGGATATCAGAAAGGCCGTTGAGTTCCTTAAGAGCCACGGTTGCTGAGGTGTTTAAAATGAAAATCGGAGTCAGCAGCTACAGCTTCCAGCAGCTTATTTCAAGCGGCGAAGAAACACAGCTTTCCGTGATGAAGAAAGCAAAGGATATGGGCTTTGACGGCATAGAGTTCATTGACCTCACCCCTCCCGATGGGGTCAGCGAAAAGGAATATGCCGAAATGATTAGAGCGGAAAGCGAACGTCTTTCTCTCCCCGTTATTGCTTACACAATTTCAGCAAACCTGCTCAGCGATGCGGGGCTTGATGCGGAGGTTGAAAGAATATGCCGCAAGGTTGACATTGCGGAAATTCTCGGCGCAAAATGCGTGCGCCATGACGCGGCATGGGGTATGCCCGACGGCATGAAATCCCATGCGGGCTTTGAGCAGGTGCTCCCCGTGCTTGTTGAGGGCTGCAAAAGAGTTACGGAATATGCCAAATCAAAGGGCATTGTTACCATGATTGAAAACCACGGCTTTTTCTGCCAGGACAGCGAGAGGGTTGAAAGAATCATCACGGGTGTCGGCAGCGACAATTTCGGTGTGCTTCTTGATGTGGGCAACTTCTCCTGCGCGGATGAGGACAGCGCAAAGGCAGCCGGCAGGCTTGCGCCCTATATCAAACACATTCACGCAAAGGATTTCCACATTAAAAGCGGAAATTCGCTCAACCCCGGCAAGGGCTTTTTCAAATCCAGAGCGGGCAATTATCTGCGCGGCTCAATCATCGGTCACGGCGATATTCCCGTTATGCAATGCCTTTCCGTTGCAAAAAGCGCAGGCTATGAGGGCTGGGTAAGCGTTGAATTTGAGGGACTTGAAAAATGCCTTGACGGAATTGAAATAGGCTTTGAAAACCTTAAAAACATGATTAATTCCATATAAATGATTACTCCCGATGCAAAAACATCGGGAGTAATTTTTTATATTCAGTCTTCTATAGCCGCCTTGCGGGAATTAATTTTTCTGAAAATTTCGGGGTCAAACTTGGGAGTTCTGTCGTAGTAATAAAGTCCGTTCTGCTCCTGCTCAATATCATAAAGCTGGGTGTAGCAGAAGCCAAACATTCTGTAGTTATCGAGAAGCGCGTTTGTAAGACCTGCATAACGGTCAACAAACTCTTCTTCGGTTTTGGGCGCGTTGCCGTAGCCCCATGCATCGCCTCTGTCGCCTTTTGACCACTGAAGTCCGCCGTATTCGCTAATCCATGCGCAGCCCTTGCCGCCGTACATCTGTCTGTCGGGGAATCTTTCATAGAGAGTTCCCTCGGTCATGAGTTTATCGTAGTTTTCTTTGAAAACATTATAATCCTGCTCATAATCGTGAACATCGTAAATATCGGTGATTGTGTGGAAATTGCCGCTTGTGTCAATGCAGGGACGGGTTTCATCCATATGCTTTGTAACCTTATAAATGGTTGAAATAACGTGGTCATACTGTTTTCTGCCGTCAATATCCCATGTTTCGTTGAACGGGCACCAGCCGATGATTGAAGGATGGTTGAAGTCTCTTTCAACGCATTCGCACCACTCGGGAAGCATTGCCGCAAGCGAGAAGGGATTTGACCAATCCAGACCCCAGTTGCCGTATTCGCCCCAAACAATGTAGCCGAGTCTGTCGCAATGATAAAGGAATCTCTTTTCAAACACTTTCTGATGAAGCCTTGCGCCGTTAAAACCGACTGCAACAGAAAGCTTGACGTCATTTTCGAGCGCTTCATCTGTGGGGGCGGTGTAAATGCCGTCGGGATAGAAGCCCTGGTCAAGAACAAGGCGCTGGAACACGGATTTGCCGTTAATGAGGAATTTATAATCATCAAGCTTAATGTTGCGAAGCCCGAAATAGCTCTTGACCTTATCCTCTCCAAAGGTCAGCTCAAGGTCATAGAGTCTGCCGCAGCCAACCTCCCAAAGATGAATTTCATCAAGCTTAATTTCACCCGTAATTGTTGAAGCGGCGGTCTTTGAGAATGAGCCCATGGGCTTGCCCTCATATGAAGCGGAGGCGGTGAATTCACCCTCACCCTCAACAACAGCAGAAATTGCAACAACACCGTTAGCATAGTCGGGATAAATTTTGAAGCTCTTTATGTATGCCGCGGGAACATATTCAAACCAAACGGTCTGCCAGATGCCCGTTGTTCTTGTGTAGTCGCAACCCCTTGATTTGAGGTCGGGGCACTGCTTGCCTCTGGGAACAAGGGGGTCTCTTGTATCGTCAACGGCGTTAACAATGATTGTGTTTTCGCCCTCGGTGAGATATTCGGTGATATCAAATTTGAACGAAGCGTATCCGCCCTTGTGATATCCCGCTTTTTTGCCGTTGACATAAAGCTTGGTTTCATAGTCAACCGCGCCGAAGTGGAGCAAAACTCTGCCTTTAAGCTGCTCTGCGGTTACGTTAACGGCTTTTCTGTACCAAACAGCGGGGATAAAGTCGGTATATTCGATGCCCGAAAGCTTGCTTTCAGGGCAGAAAGGAACTGTTATTTTGGTTTCCCACTCCGCTCTGTCAAGAATACCTGCATCATATTTACTGTTACCGAAGTCAAATTCAAAATCCCACTCGCCGTTGAGATTGAGCCAGTTTGCTCTTTCAAATTGCGGGTCGGGATGCTCATGTCTGGGAATGTTTGTCATAGTTTACAGCTCCTTAATTTTTATTTTTTGTGCGCCTGCGGCACACACGGGACGTCGGGGACGCCGCCCCCTACATTTGAAAATATTTTTCCTCAAGCATTGCCGCAAGGCAATGATAAACAGGAAGCGTAAGCTCCTGAATTCTGAATGTTTCCGTTTCGGGCAATCTTATGCAAATATCGGAAAGCTCACTCAATTTGCTCTCTTTTGCGCCCGTTATTGAAACAGCTTTAATCTTTGCAGCTTTTGCCGCTTTGGCGGCATAAACAACATTTTCGGAATTGCCCGATGTGCTCAAGCACAGCAAAACATCACATTCTTTTGCATAGGCATAAACCTGCTGCGCAAAAACGAGGGTCGGCACCGCATCGTTTTCAAAAGCGGTCATCAACGCCGAATGCGCACAAAGAGAAATTGCAGGCAAGCCCTTTTGAAGCGAATCGGCGATAAAATCGTCATCAAACGCCGCCTTTTCCGCATCGGAAAGGGGTCTTTTTTTGAGAAAGCCTTTCATAAGCTCGCCCACAAAATGGTCGCAGTCCGCCGCCGAGCCGCCGTTGCCGCAGCAAAGAATTTTGCCGCTGTTATCATAACAGCCGACAAAAATTTCATATGTTTTCTTTATATCTTCTCCGCAATCTTTCAGGCAGGGATATCTCTCCAAAAGCTCATTAAAAATCAGGCTCATTTTGTTCCCTCCGCAAAGTCCTTTGCAACGCCTATCGCAGCAAAATCGCCGATGTCATCACCAAGCATTGCAGGAACTATTTTACAGCTTTCCGCAGAAATTGCAAGCGCCTCTTTTTTAATCGTTTCGTTCATGCTGTCGATAAGCAACCTGCCCGAGCGCTGAAAAATGCTGCCGATAACAATTCTTTCCGGGTTAAGAATATCGATAAGTATTGAAAGACCCAAACCAAGCTTTTCGCCGCATCGGCGATAAATTGCATTTGCAAGCCTGTCGCCGCCCATTGCTGCTTCGGCTATTGTTTTGGCAGTTA
Organism: Acutalibacteraceae bacterium; assembly: GCA_045532895.1. Classification (GTDB taxonomy): domain Bacteria; phylum Bacillota; class Clostridia; order Oscillospirales; family Acutalibacteraceae; genus CAG-177. The sequence continues at coordinate 9,280 of JAZSGU010000023.1, forward strand.
CATTGTCATACGGAATTGATGTTTCGCCGTTATAAAGCGCAAGCATTTTTTTGCCCATTGAAGCAATACCCGCACCACTGCAAAAGCCCTCAAACGAGCCTGCTTTGCCGTATGCCACGGGGCCGTCCGCATCAAGCCTTATGTGACCCACCTCGCCTGCCGTGCCGCTTGTGCCGCTGTAAAGCCTGCCGTCAAGAATGAGCCCCGCGCCCATGCCTGTGCCGAAGGTCAGAAAAATCATGTTTTTCGTTCCTCTGCCCGCACCGAATTGCCACTCCGCAAGCGCACATGCATCGGCATCGTTTCGTATTTTGCACGGAATACCAAGCTCCCTGCAGACTATATCGGCAAGCGGAACATTATCCCAATCGGGTAGGTTGGGCGGGCGCATGATAACACCCGTTTCGCTGTTGAGAGGTCCGCCGCAGCTCACGCCGCAGGCAATCACGTCACCGATTGATATGCAGTTCCTTTCAATCAACTCGCGTGCCGATGAAATAAGCTCGGCAATAACCAATTCATAGCCCCGCTCCACACGGGTTTCAAAACGAATTTTATCTTTGATTGCCGTACCGCTTTTTTCGCTGATAACAACGGCGCATTTTGTGCCGCCGATATCCATGCCGAGGTAATATTTCATTGTGGCACCTCCGATTCAGATAGAA
>JAZSGU010000086.1:0-5033 GCA_045532895.1 Acutalibacteraceae bacterium
TGCGCCGTCGTTAACTGTTGCAAGGTAAGCTTCTGCAGCTGCCTTGATTTCTTCTGTTGCGCATTCTGCTGCTGCAACTTCCTTAACCTTTGCGATAAGGCTGTTGCGGATAGCATTCTGGCCAAGGTACATGCCGAAGCCATGCTCTGCGTTATCTTCGAAGAGGGAGTTAGCCCAAGCGGGACCGTAGCCCTTCTTGTTAACTGTGTAGGGTGATGTTGCTGCGGGACCGCCCCAGATTGATGAACAGCCTGTTGCGTTTGAGATGTACATTCTGTCGCCAAACATCTGAGTGATGAGGCGAGCGTAAGCTGTTTCTGCACAGCCTGCGCATGAGCCGGAGAACTCAAGAAGAGGAGTCTTGTACTGGCTGCCGATAACGGTGTTGTCAGCTACATCTTCCTTAACTGTTACGTTTTCAACCATGTAATCGAATACGGGCTGCATAGCATCCTGGCTCTCTCTTGAAACCATCTTGAGTGAGTTTGTGGGACATACGCCTACGCAAACGCCGCATCCCATACAATCGAGGGGTGAAACAGCGAGTGTATACTTATAAACGCCCTTGCCCTTGCCTGCCTTCTTGTCAACGATGATTGCGTTTTCGGGAGCGGCAGCAGCTTCTTCAGCTGTGAGGCAGTAGGGTCTGATTGTTGCGTGGGGGCAAACATAGGAGCACTTGTTGCACTGTGCGCAGGTTGAGCCGTCCCAAGCGGGAACCATAACTGCAACGCCTCTCTTTTCGTAAGCGGAAGCGCCCTGCTCAAATGTACCGTCAGCGTGGTCAACAAATGCTGAAACGGGAAGTGAGTCACCGTCCATGAGAGCAACGGGCTTCATGATGCCGTCAACCATCTTAACAAGCTTTGCTGCGCCCTTTGAAGCTTCAGCAGTCTTGTTGTCTTCAGCATTTGCCCATTCTGCGGGAACGTTGATCTTAACGAATGCTGTTGCACCTGCGTCAATAGCATCTTCGTTCATCTTAACGATTTCGATACCCTTCTTCATGAACTTCTGTGCTTTTTCTTTCATGTAGCCGATAGCTTCTTCCTTGGGAAGAACATTTGAAAGAGCAAAGAATGCTGACTGAAGAACGGTGTTTGTTCTCTTGCCGAGACCGATCTTGGCTGCAAGGTCGATAGCGTTAACTGTGTAAAGCTGAACGTTGTTGTTAGCGATATATCTCTTTGCTTCTGCGGGAAGCTTTTCAGCAAGCTCTGCTTCATCCCACTGGCAGTTGATGAGGTAAACGCCGCCGGGCTTAACATCGTTAACCATCTTGTAGCCTTTTTCTACATATGAGGGGTTATGGCAAGCAACGAAGTCTGCCTTGTTGATGTAGTAGGGGGACTTGATGGGGCTGTCACCGAAACGAAGGTGAGAAATTGTGATACCGCCGGTCTTCTTTGAGTCATACTGGAAGTAAGCCTGAACGTACTTGTCTGTATGGTCGCCGATAATCTTGATTGAGTCTTTGTTTGCGCCAACTGTGCCGTCGCCGCCGAGACCCCAGAACTTGCACTCGATTGTGCCTTCTGCTGCGGTGTTGGGAGCTTCCTTCTCTTCAAGAGAAAGGTTTGTAACGTCGTCGGTGATACCCATTGTGAACTGAGCCTTGGGAGCGTCCTTTGCAAGCTCTTCATATACTGCGAAGATGCTTGAGGGAGGAGTATCCTTTGAGCCGAGGCCGTAACGGCCGCCGATTACCTGAGCACCTGTTCTGCCTGTTGCGGCAAGAGCGGCAACAACGTCAAGATAAAGGGGCTCGCCGAGTGAACCGGGTTCCTTTGTTCTGTCGAGAACAGCAATCTTCTTTGCTGTTGCGGGGATAGCTTCAACAAGCTTCTCTGCTGAGAAGGGTCTGTAAAGACGAACCTTAACAAGACCAACCTTCTCACCCTTAGCGGTAAGATAATCGATAACTTCTTCTGCTACGTCACAGATTGAACCCATAGCAACGATAACTCTCTCTGCATCGGGTGCGCCGTAGTAGTTGAAGAGCTTGTAGTTTGTGCCAAGCTTTGCGTTAACCTTGTCCATGTACTCCTCTACGATAGCGGGAAGAGCGTCATAGTAGCTGTTGCAAGCCTCTCTGTGCTGGAAGAAGATGTCGCCGTTTTCGTGTGAGCCGCGCATAACGGGTCTTTCGGGGTTGAGGGCTCTCTTGCGGAAAGCTTCAACTGCATCCATGTCGCACATTTCTTTGAGGTCCTCGAAATCCCAAACTTCAATCTTCTGAAGCTCGTGAGAAGTGCGGAAACCGTCGAAGAAGTTGATGAAAGGAACTCTGCCCTTGATTGAAGCAAGGTGAGCAACGGCACCAAGGTCCATAACTTCCTGAGTGTTGGTTTCAGCGAGCATTGCGAAACCTGTCTGACGGCAGGCATAAACGTCTGAATGGTCGCCGGAAATGTTAAGAGCGTGAGATGCTACGCAGCGAGCTGAAACGTGGAAAACGCTGGGAAGCAATTCACCTGCGATTTTATACATGTTGGGAATCATAAGAAGAAGGCCCTGAGAAGCTGTGTAGGTGGTTGTGAGAGCACCTGCTGCAAGTGAGCCGTGAACGGTACCTGCTGCGCCTGCTTCGGACTGCATCTCGGCAACCTTAACGGTTGTGCCGAAAATGTTCTTCATGCCCTGTGCTGACCACTGGTCAACATAGTCTGCCATGGGGCTGGACGGAGTGATGGGGTAGATGCCTGCAACTTCAGTGAAGGCATATGACACCCATGCAGCAGCGTTGTTGCCGTCCATGGTCTTCATTTTTCTTGCCATAGTCTTTTTCCTCCTAAGAAAGTATATATGGTTAATAATAATACACCATTGCTTATACTAACACTTTTCTTTTCATTTGTAAACCTTTAAATATTCCAAATTGGTGAAAATTTTTGAAAATAATTTGTATATACATGATAAATTTATTACTTTTAATTAACTGTTTTATTGACAAGAAAAGATTTTAGTGGTAATCTTATAATGCTTATTTATATTTTATTTTTGGAGGTAAAACCCATGAGCTTAAACATTGTTCAGCAAGTATTTTTTAAGATTTTCGCACTCATCATGTCCATGATTTATTCGTTTAACGGCGGCGTTGTTGCCCCCTCGACAGACGATATAATCAAGGCAAAAGACCCCGACAGCGTTAAGCTGGCTTTCGCAACAGTTGCAGACCCCCAGGTTTCCAACTACATGTTTGACAGATATCAGTCCTTCCAAGAAGCTTGCATCGATTTAAGAAACGCAGAAGGTCTTGATGCAATCGTTGGTGTCGGCGATATCGCTGAAAACGGCCTTGCAGAGGAATATCAGCTCGCTTACGACGAGTTCAAGGACATTGATGCCCGCTTCATTATGGCTTCGGGCAACCACGATATCCGTCTGCGCGCATATGACCAGAGCTACAGCCGTTTTTCCGCTTTCACAAATGCTCTTAACGGCGATAACGGCATGACAGAGAATGCTTATGCAGAAGGCAAATATGCATATTCCGAAGAGGTTAACGGCTACAAGTTTATAGTTATGGGCTCCGATAAAACAGAGTTTGAAGAAGCTTATATCAGCGACGAGCAGCTTGACTGGCTCGACAAAGAGCTTGCTTCCGCAAACGGCAAGCCCGTTTTCGTTATTCTTCATCAGCCCCTCAAGCTCACTCACAACCTGCCCACAACATGGGGCAACGGCACAAATAAGGAAGCCGGCTCTGTTGGTGAACAGAATGACCAAATCAAGGCTATCCTTGCAAGCCATGCAAAGAGCGGCAATGTTTTCCTTATCACAGGTCATCTTCATGCAGGCTTCAGCCAGTACAGCTATCAGCAGATTGAGGGCTTCCATTCCTTCAATGTTCCCGCTCTTTCAATCGAAAATAAGGACGGCGAAGAGGGCGGCAACGGCTCCGGTCTGACATATATTGTTGAAGTTTATGAAAACGAAGTTCTCTTCAGAGCAAGAAACTGCCGCACAGGCGAATGGCTCACGAAGTGGGATGTAAGCATTCCCGTAAAATAAAAATCCGAAAGGAAAAACAAAATGAAAAAGAATTTTTTCAGAATAATCAGCATTGTTCTTAGCGTTTCCATGCTTATGTCATGCCTTGTGTTCAATGCATCGGCTGATGGAGTGGCTCCTGACACGGCACCCACCAGAATTTCCGTTGTATTCAACGGCGATTCCGCAACACAGAGAGGTATTACCTGGTACACAAAAGCAAACACTAAAAGCATTGTTGAAATCGTTGACGAAAGCGGCAATCCCGTTAACGCAAAGATTGAATATGCGGAAGTTTTCGAATGGGAAGGCAATTTCGTTCATAAGGCAACCGTAAGCGGTCTTGAGGCAGGTAAAACATATTATTATGATGTTGGTGATGAAACAGTCCGCAGCGCTGCAGGTAAATTCGTTACCGACAATGGCGACAGCAAGGTTGATTTTATAGCTATTGCCGATATTCAGGCCGGCAATCAGGAAAACTTCAACAAAGGCGCAAGAGTTGTTGATTATGCTTTTGCAACCATGCCCACGGCTGAATTTATGGTTAACCTCGGCGACTTCACCGATGACAGCACAAACGAGGAATGGGATTATTATGATAATGCCATGAAAGCCATTAACCTCAGCACCACTCTCGCTCCCATTGCGGGCAACCATGACGGTCTCGGCGTTGAAAATTGGTTTAACAATATGTTTAACCTTGATACAACCGAAAGTGTTCAGACGAAGGACGGCGTAAACTATTCGTTTGATTACGGCAACGTTCATTTTGCCGTTCTCAACACAAATGATATTCTCGCAATTTCAATTCCTCAGCTCAAATGGCTTGAGAACGATATGAACAGCACCGATAAGGATTGGAAAATCGTTCTTATGCACAAGTCACCCTACAGCCTCGGCAAGGATGCAAAGTGGCCTGATGCGCTTTATCTGCAGAAGTCGCTCACAAGAATCGTTGACGAGTGCAATGTTGACCTTGTCCTCAGCGGTCACGCTCATCAGTATCTCAGAACAAAGCCCCTCACAGGCAACAAGGT
>JAZSGU010000190.1:0-8091 GCA_045532895.1 Acutalibacteraceae bacterium
CCGATTGAAATGCAGTTTACGCTATGCTTTGCAATAAGCTTTTTGATAAGCTCCTTTGCCTGGTTTCTCTGTGCATCGGAATGTGTAACATAAATAACGCCCGTGTCAAGAACTTTGCCCGTAGGGTCAACAACCGCAACCTTGCTGCCCGTTCTGTAGCCGGGGTCAAGACCTATAACGGTTTTACCCTTTACGGGAGGAGCAAGAAGAAGCTCTTTTGTGTTGAGAGCAAAAACCGAAATTGCTTTTGCGGCTGCATTTTCGGTGAGCATATTTCTGATTTCTCGCTCGATTGAAGGATAAATCAATCGCTCATAGGCATCCGCACCCGCTTCTCTTACCGTTTCGGTGCAGGGTGAGCCTTCGGGTTTAAGCGTTGCACTCGTGATAACATTTGCCGCCTTAACCGCATCGAGCGTTACGCTGACTTTAAGAAACTTTTCCCTCTCGCCTCTGTCTATCGCAAGCACTCTGTGACCTGCAATTTTGCTGACGGGCTCGGAGTAATCATAATACATTGTATAAACGCTTTCGGCTTCCTTATCAGTTGCAGAGGTTGAAACAACGCCGATAACAGTGAAAAGGTTACGCAGTCTGCGGCGAATATCGGCATCATCCGAAATGTTTTCTGCGATAATATCCATTGCACCTTTGAGTGCATCCTCTGCAGTTTCAACGCCCTTTTCGGTGTCAATATATGCTTCTGCAAGCTCAATGGGGGAGGCGGAATCGGAATTCTGCGCGTAAATGGTATCTGCAAGCGGCTCAAGACCCTTTTCTCTTGCAACGGAAGCTCTTGTTTTTCTCTTGGGTCTGAAGGGTCTGTAAATATCCTCAATTTCCGCAAGAGTTGAAGCGGCATCGAGCTTTGCGGCGATTTCATCCGTCAGCTTTTCCTGCGCCTCAATGGAAGAACGTACTTCCTCGCGGCGTTTATCCAGATTTCTCAAATATTCAAGCTTTTCTGAAAGCGCTCTGATAACCTGGTCATCAAGAGTGCCGTGCGCTTCTTTTCTGTATCGTGCGATAAAGGGAATTGTGTTTCCTTCGTCGATAAGCTTAACCGTGTTTTCAACCTGCCATTTCTGCAGACCGAATTGAGCTGTCAGCTCCTGAATAATATCCATTTTGTTCTCCTTATTTCTTTAACTGTCTTATGTCTTTTCCAAGGAATAACAGGGAAACATAGTTGCCTATTATTCTTGAAGTGACTCTTTGAGTATATTTTGCTTCAAGCTCCGATGCGTCAAGATTTGTGCTGATAATGACGGGTTTTGAGCGGTTAATTCTGGTGTTTATGATATTGTATATCGCTGCGGTTGTAAATTGGGTTGTAAATTCAGAGCCGAGGTCGTCGATTATAAGCAAATCGCAGTCGAGTATTTCTTTTTCGCGTTCACTGTTGCCGGAATAGCTGAACTTCTCTTTTTCAAGTGAAGTGAAGATGTTTTGCGCGGAGTCGTATATAACTCTGAAGCCTTTTTCTGCCACAACATTAGCGATTGCGAGCGAAAGGTGTGTTTTGCCAAGCCCTGTTGCACCGTGCATATAAAGGCTTTCGGAATCTGTGTCAAAATCCTCAGCGTAGCATTTGCAATATTCGGCAATGCTTCTCATCCTTTTTTGCGGAGAAACGCCGAGAATGGGGTCGATGGGGTCAGCATAATAATCAAAACTGAAGTTTTCGAAGGTGCATTTCTCGCTCTGTGAAACTGAAGCAAGTTCTTCCTTTGCAAGCTCTTTTAACAAAGATTTTCTGCATTGGCAGGCATAGCCGTTTTCGAAGCCCGTGTCATTGCAGATTTTGCAGGTGTAGGGGATTTCAAGATAATCAGCCGCATAGCTGTTTTCTGTAAGAACTTTTCTAATCTTTTCCTGCACCGAAAGGTTGACCTCGGAAAGCTGTTTTATATATTCCTCGGCATTGCTACCCATTCCGATAGCTTTTACAACACTCAAACCCGTCGCGGAAAGAACGGCTTCATATTCGGAAATAACGGGAAACTTTTCTGTTATTTCAAGATGCCTGGCAATTTGAATGCGCTGAGCCTTTTTTCTTCTGGCTTCAAGCACCTGATTGGCTTTGGCAAGCGTTGCTTTGCTGAAACTCATTCCTTTTTCTTCCTTTCGTATTTTAATTCGCCGTGAAGCGAGTCATCATTAAATTTGTTGAGGTCATAGGATGCACCCGTGGAATTTTGCTCGGAATTTTTGGTATTCTTTGCGGCGTTCTCGATATCGGCGGGAGTTTTAAATCCCTTGTTCATCCAGCCTGCGAGAATTTTTTCTATGTATGCCATGCTGAATTTGCCTGTGTGATTTGCCATTTCTTCATATGCAAGAATAATCATGTCAACGCTGAATTTCCATTCGCTGTTCCAACGGCGCAGATATTCGGTTTGTTTTACGGTGGGGCGGGGGTTGGCAATTCCGGCATTTCGGGCAAATTCCTGCCAAACGGCGTTTGCCTTTCTCAAAACGGAAATCTGTTCAGCGGCTTTATCGAGAGTATCAATTTCTCGGTTGCCCCAGTCTTTGCCCACAGCTTCGAGGTATGCATAGTTTGTTTTACCTATTGAAACGCAGTATTCAATCATCATAAACAGCACTTCGCAGGGGAGTCCGTAATGATCGTGGAGCAAAAGCAGAGTGCATTGACCGTCATATCCTATAGTTTTGCCGAGCTTTTGCTGCGCCTCGTTAAACAGATTCATTATTTCGGGTGATTCTTCTACACGCTTTGCAATCTCCGAGCTTGAGGGCTTGGAGGGCGCAACGGCAGGAATATCAGCTTTTTTATTTTCAACCGTTGAGGCGGGTTGTTTAACGGGTGTTTCTGTTGCGGGAACAGAAGCAAAACTGCCGCCGCTGTCGCTCAAAACTCCTGTCAGCACCCAATACTGCAAATAGTCAACCGCATCTGTTTTGTTCATTCTTAAATCAGTGCACATTTTATCAAGGTCGGGGTTATCGGGCGAATTGCGTAAAATCCACAGCAAAACCTTAAGCTGGTCGCCGTTCGCAAGGCGGATGTGTTTATCAACAATATCCGCAGGCACGGCAAATATTGACTTGAAAACAGTTGGATTTACAGAATAGCTCATTTTAATTCTCCGTTTCAGATATTACGCATTTCAGCAGTAATCTTAATTATACACAATTTTGCGGAAAATTGAAACAGATTTTTGCAAAAAGTTTGTCTTTGTGCAATATTCTATATTATAATGTAATAAATCACAAGGGATTGTGGTTCATGAAAAAACTGACACAATCAACTCGGCAAAAGTTACAAAGAAAAAGAGACTGCACGAAGCAGTCTCTTAATCATGCGTTTGAAATCAAACGGCTCTTGTAACCTTACCGGAGCGAAGGCAACGTGTGCAAGCGTAAACTCTCTTGGGAGTACCGTTAACAACAGCCTTAACTCTCTTTACGTTGGGTTTCCATGTTCTGTTTGAACGTCTGTGTGAGTGGGAAACCTTAATGCCGAATGACACATCTTTACCGCAGAAATCGCATTTTGCCATGTGTCACACCTCCTTTTTAGTCATTAACAGATGATATATTAGCAGATTACTGCGCAAATTGCAAGCATTTTTTTGCATTTTTTTTAATTGTTTTAAAATTTCGAAAAAATATTTTGATTTACCTATTGCATTTTCAAAATAAATGTTATATAATGCATACAGAACATTTGTTTGATAGATGATTGGAGGTAATATAAATGGCAGATAAAAAAAAGGCTCTTGAAACCGCGCTTGCGCAAATTGAAAAGGTTTACGGTAAAGGAACAATCATGCGCCTCGGTGAAAACACCGGCATGAATATAGAGGCAATTTCTACCGGCTCAATCGCCCTTGATGCCGCAACCGGTATCGGCGGATTGCCCAAAGGCAGAATCATAGAAATCTATGGTCCCGAATCTTCCGGTAAAACAACCCTTGCGTTAACCGTTGTTGCGCAGGCTCAGAAGGGCGGCGGCGAAGCTGCATTTATTGATGCTGAGCATGCTCTTGACCCCTCATATGCGGCAAACCTCGGCGTTGATGTTGATGCTTTGCTTGTTTCACAGCCCGACAACGGCGAGCAGGCTCTTGAAATCGCAGAGGCTCTTGTCCGTTCCGGTGCTCTCGATGTTGTTGTTATCGACTCCGTTGCAGCTCTTGTTCCCCGCTCTGAAATTGAGGGTGAAATGGGTGATTCCCACGTCGGAGCTCATGCAAGGCTTATGTCGCAGGCTCTTCGTAAAATTGCGGGTGCCGTTGCAAAATCCAATACCATTATTATATTTATCAACCAGCTTCGCGAAAAGGTTGGTGTTGTTTACGGCAATCCCGAGGTAACAACGGGCGGCAGAGCTCTCAAATTCTATTCAACAATGAGAATTGATGTTCGCCGTGTTGAATCCTTGAAGGGTGCAGGCAGCGAGGTTGTCGGTAACAGAACAAGATGTAAAATTGTCAAAAATAAGGTTGCTCCTCCGTTTAAGGATGCCGAATTTGATATTATGTACGGCAGAGGTATTTCCAAAGAGGGTGAAATGGTTGACCTCGGCGTAAAATATGATGTTATTCAAAAGAGTGGCGCGTGGTTCTCATACGGCGATATGCGTTTGGGTCAGGGCAGAGATAATGTCAGAGAGCTTTTTGCAAACTCTCCAGAGCTTGCCGAAGAAATTGAAAACAAGATTAATGCCGCAATGCGTGAGGCTGCTGCGGCAACGAAGGCTAAAAAGCCCACGGCAAGACCTGTTATGCCTGCTCCTCCCGCTCCGGAACCCACAACAAAGGCAAGCGCAAGGGCAAAGCTTGATATTGTTGTTGACGATGATGAATAATTTATGAAAATAACTGCAAATCCCGGAAAACAGAATAAAATACACATTCTTTGTGATGGTGAATATTCATTTACCGTTGATGCCGAGTATTGGTACAGTTGTCCGTATTATGGCGTTGAAGGCATTGAAAACGATGAGGAGCTGTCGGCTTTTTTTGAAGCCGTCGGCTCCCGCTCTGCGTTCATAGCGGGTTTGCGGCTTCTATCTTACCGTGACCACAGCGAAAAGGAGATAACTGAAAAGCTTGTCAGGAAAGGACATAAACCCGAGTATACAAAGAAAGCTGCGGAAAAACTGAAGGAATACGGCTATATCAACGATGAACGCTATGCACAAAATCTTGCCGAAAGTCTTATTATGAGAAAAGGCATGAGTGTCCGCGGCATAAAAACTGAGCTTTTTCGCAAGGGAATTTCCCGCGAAATTGCCGATATTGTTGCTGAGGGGCTTGACATTGACCCGATTTTGCGTATTATAGATTTATTAAACACAAAATATGCCCGATATTTATCCGATGAAAAAGGCATAAAGAAAACCGTCGCTTCTTTGCAGCGGTTGGGCTATAAATGGTCGGATATTAGCAGCGCGCTTCGACAATTTGAAGTTGAAACGGAGGATTTTGGCGATGTATAAAATCGGAATGATTTCCCTCGGCTGTCCCAAAAATCAGGTGGATGCCGAAAGAATGCTTGCCCAGCTTGACAAAAACGGTTATGAAATTGCCGACTGCTACGAGGGTGTTGATGCGGTTATCGTTAACACCTGCGGCTTTATTGATGCCGCAAAGCAGGAGGCTATTGAAAACATCCTTGAAATGGCACAGCTTAAAGAAGAGGGAATAGTAAAGAAAATAATCGTTACAGGCTGCCTTGCGCAGAGATATAAGGACGAAATCCTCAAAGAAATTCCAGAAGTTGATGCCATTGTCGGCATAGGTGCAAACGGAGATATTGTTGATATCATCAAGAAAACCGTTGAGGGAGAAACAGTTTATGAGATGCCCGAAAACACAAAGCTTCCTTTGGTCGGCGAGCGCCTTTTGACAACTCCCGAGCATTGGGCATATCTTAAAATTGCCGACGGCTGCTCCAACAGATGCACTTATTGCGCTATCCCGTCAATTCGCGGAGATTTCAGAAGCGTTGAATTTGAAACGCTTGTTGAAGAGGCAAAAGCTCTTGCCGCCGCAGGAACAAAAGAGCTCATTCTCATTGCGCAGGATACAACCAATTACGGCATGGATTTATACGGCAGGCTTCGTCTGCCCGAATTGCTGGATGCCCTGTGTGAAATTGACGGCATTGAGTGGATAAGAATGCTTTACTGCTATCCCGACAAAATAACCGATGAGCTTATTGAAACAATGGCAAGGCAGCCCAAAGTCCTTCACTATATCGACTTGCCGCTTCAGCACGCAGATGACGGTATGCTCAAGGCGATGAACAGACGCGGTGACAGCGCATATCTGCGTGAGGTTATTGCAAAAATCCGCGCGGCAATGCCCGATGCCGTTATCAGAACAACATTTATTGTCGGCTTCCCCGGTGAGGGTGAAAAGGAATTTGAAAACCTTGCGGAATTTGTTAATGAAATTGAATTTGACCGTCTCGGCTGCTTCTCTTTCTCTCCGCAGGAGGGTACTCCCGCCTTCGATTTTGTAAATCAGGTTGAAGAGGATGTTAAGCTTCGCCGCGGTGAAATAATAATGCAGGACCAGCTTGAGATTGTAACCGTTAAAAACCAAGAACGAATCGGCAAAACCTACAAGGTTATCGTCGAAGATTATGACGGCTACAGCGACAGCTACAGCGGCAGAACATATATGGATGCGCCTGAAATTGACGGGCAGATTTCCTTTACTACCGATAAGCATTATGAGGTCGGTGAATTTGCCGAGGTTACGGTTATCGGCGTTAACGACTACGACCTTATAGGTAAAGATATTAATTCTTGAGGTGAAACATGAACTTGCCAAATAAACTTACTGTTGCAAGAATAATTTTAACCCCGTTTTATCTTGCGGCAATGGTAATTGAATTTAAATATCATTATTTGGTTGCGGCAGCGATTTTTATTGTGGCTTCGATTACGGATTTTCTTGACGGCAAAATTGCGAGAAAGAATAATCTTGTTACGACATTCGGCAAGCTTTGCGACCCCGTTGCCGATAAAATGCTCACTACCGCAGCTTTGCTTGCTTTTATGCAGCTCGGTCTTTGCAACATTTGGATTGTTATGATTGTTTTGACAAGAGAATTTCTTGTTACTTCATTCCGCCTTGTAGCTTCCGCACAGGGGGTTGTTATCGCCGCGGGTATATGGGGTAAATTGAAAACGGCAAGTCAGATGGTTTTTTCAATCGCAATTATGCTTGCAATTCATTTTGTTGTTGAGTTTAATCTTGATTTTGATAAGTTTGCGCTTGTTTCCAATATACTTCTTTGGATTACCGCTGTTTTAACCGTTGTTTCGGGTGTTAAATACATCATAGACGGCAAAAAAGTCATTGACATTTCAAAATAAACCACATATAATAAAATATAGTCCAATTTTATATTGACATGCAATCGTCGGGAGAGTAACCGTTTTTTCGGCATATCAGAGAGGAAGCAGGCAGCTGAAAATGCTTCTTATGCGTATTCGGTGAAGTGCACCCGCCGGCACACAGAGGGAAACAGCAGTATCTCTGTGCGTATGGCTGCGTTAAAGCTTTGTTTGAGTTATAAACAGGAGTGGAACCGCGTTTATTACGCCTCCGTGGTCTTTTTGACTGCGGAGGCTTTCTTTTTTAGTCCGAAAGGCGTGATTTAATGTTCAAACAGTTAAGAGAAGATATTGCCTGCGTTAAAGACAGGGACCCTGCCGCACGTTCCGCAATAGAAATTCTTCTTCTCTATCCCGGTCTTAAAGCGATAAGGCTTCACAGACTGGCAAATAAATTTTATAAGAAAAAGATGTTTTTTCTTGCCCGCTGGATTTCGCAGAGGGCATCAAAAAAGACGGGTGTTGAAATTCATCCTGCCGTTCAGATTGGTAAAAGATTTTTTATCGACCACGGCACGGGCGTAGTTATCGGTGAAACTGCCGAAATTGAAGAAGGCGTAGTTATTTACCAAGGCGTAACGCTGGGCGGTACGGGCAAAGAACAGGGTAAACGGCACCCCACGGTGATGGAAAACGTAACGCTGTCAGCGGGTGCGAAGGTGCTGGGCGGTTTCACCGTTGGAAAGGGCGCGAAAATAAGTCGGAGGCCA
>JAZSGU010000142.1:0-4064 GCA_045532895.1 Acutalibacteraceae bacterium
GTCTTTCCGACGGCGGCATTGAAACGGCGATTGAAATACCGAATGCTGTTTTTTCAAATGCCGATAAATATATCGAAAAATTAAAGTTACTCAAAGAAGCAGGTGCTTCGCTTGCATGGGCATGCACGCTTGACGGTGTCGGCATAGCCGAAAAAGCGGGGATTTCGGTTGCTTCGGGTTTTGGTATGAACATTTACAACAGCTGTTCTCTTGATGAAATGGGGAAAATGGGTGCAAAGGACAGCCTTTTGTCCTGCGAAATTCAGCTTTCAGAGGCATCGCGTCTCGGAGGAGAAATTCCGAGGGGTGCAATGATTTACGGGCGCATTCCGCTTATGCTGACAAGAAACTGCCCCGTCAGAAACAAGCTGACCTGCTCCGAATGCGGCGGCAAAAGCTTTCTTGTTGACAGAATGGGTGTTGAGTTCCCCGTAGTCTGCAAAAACGGATGCAGCATAATTCTTAATTCCCGCCCTCTTTGGGCTGCGGATAAAAAAAGCTCCTTTAAAAATCTTGATTTCGGTTTGATTTATTTCACAACCGAAAGCCGCGCGGAATGCGAAAAGATAGTTTCACAAGTCAAAAACGGCGAAAATCCGCCCGAAGAGTTTACAAGGGGAATGTATTTCAAGGGAGTTTTATAAAAATATTTTTCAATATATGCCGTTTGCGTTGCGCGGTTTCATCTGCAAAACACAATATATATAATAATGTATATATGCGGCTCAAAAAAAACCGAAATATTTTCAAAAAAAGTTCTTGACTGCAGGGTTGCGATGTGTTATGATAGTCGTACCTCTGCAGGAGGGTTCTTTTTTTGTGCCCGAAAATAAATTGTTAAATTTGAAAGCAGAGGGAGGCCTGGCTCTGTTTCAGGTTGCCTGATAGACCCGTCACAGGGCTAAATATTCCAAAAATGGAGGTGCCGCACATGGCTGCTAACGGTAAAAGAGTTAAAATCACACTTTCTTGCACCGAATGCAAACAGCGCAATTACAACACAATGAAAAACAAGCAGAACACACCCGACAGGATGGAGATGAACAAGTACTGCCGTTTCTGCAGGAAGCATACTCTCCACAAAGAAACAAAATAATAGCGGGAGGATTTAACCTATGGCTAAAAAGGAAGTTTCCCAGGCTGCAGAAAAGGTTGCCGCCGCTGAAAAGCAAAAAGCAAAGAAGCCTGCTAACCCTAACGGAAACATTTTCGTAAGAGCCGGCAAGGCAATCAAAAAGTTCTGCAAAGACATCAAGGGCGAAATCAAAAAGATTGTTTGGCCCGACAGAAAGACAGTTTTGAAATCAACAGCAGTTGTTCTCGTAGCGGTCGCTATCTGCGGCCTCGCGATTTTTGCAGTTGACCAGCTTCTTGCTCTTGCTCTTTCTCTTCTTGAGAGAGGCGCACAGGCAGTTGGCGGCTCAGCAGAAACAACAGCCGCTGCCGTTGAAGCTGCAACAACCGCTGCCGCACAGATAGCGGGCTAATCGGGAGGATATCAGATGTCTGTTGACACAAGATGGTATGTAGTCCATACCTACTCCGGTTATGAAAACAAGGTTGCAACCAACATCGAAAAGATGGTTGAAAACCGTAAAATGCAGGACCAGATTCTTGAAGTCAAAATTCCCACCGAAATTGTTACAGATGTTGAGAAAAAGAAAGAGGTTGAGCGCAAGCTTTTTCCCGGCTACGTTCTCGTTAAGGTTGCCGTTTATCCCGATAGGGACAATCGCCCTGCAATGAGCGATGAAACATGGCTCCTTATCCGTAACACAAGAGGTGTCACGGGCTTCGTCGGTCCCGAAAACAAGGCAATCCCTCTTACAGACGAAGAAGTTATCAGGCTCGGAGTCGAAAAGAGAACTGTTGAGGTTTCATATAATGTTGGCGACACGGTCAACATCATCGACGAAATTTTCGACGGCTTCACGGGCGTTGTCGAGGAGCTGGACATTGACAATAACATGGTCAAGGTTTCGGTATCCGCTCTCTTTGGCAAACAAACAACAGTCGAGCTTGAGCTTGACCAGGTTGAGCTTGCCGAATAATCACGGTAATTTGAGGGTTTATCCCTTTCAAATTTAGCGCGTTTTTGCGCAGTCCCGCCAACGGCGTGGGCTTCGTGGGAGGAGCTTAAAGGCTCCGCAATTTACCACAATTTATGGAGGTTTTTAATTATGGCACAGAAAGTAGTTGGCTTAATTAAGTTGCAGATCCCCGCAGGCAAGGCTACTCCGGCTCCCCCGGTAGGTCCTGCTCTCGGTCAGCACGGCGTTAACATCATGGCTTTCACAAAGGAATTCAATGAGCGCACAAAGAACGACATGGGTCTTATCATCCCTGTTGTTATCACAGTTTACGCTGACCGTACATTCAGCTTTATCACAAAGACCCCGCCCGCAGCAGTGCTTATCAAGAAGGCTTGCGGCATTGAAAGCGGTTCGGGCGTTCCCAACAAGACCAAGGTTGCAACCATCTCTCAGGAACAGGTTCGCAAGATTGCAGAGCAGAAGATGCCCGACCTCAACGCAGCTTCCGTTGAAGCAGCAATGAGCATGATTGCAGGCACAGCTCGCAGCATGGGCGTTACCGTTACTGACTGATTTGCAAACAGTGGGAGGAAAAATCCGATTAACCACATGATTGGGAGGAATTAATTAACATGAAACACGGAAAGAAATATAATGAGAGTGCAAAGCTCGTTGAAAGAGCAACACTCTATGATACCGATGCTGCGCTTGATTTGGCTGTTAAGACAGCAAGCGCAAAGTTCGATGAAACAGTTGAGGTTCACGTTCGTTTGGGCGTTGACTCCCGCCATGCTGACCAGCAGGTTCGCGGCGCAGTAGTTCTCCCCAACGGTACAGGCCGTTCAGTAAGAGTTGCAGTTTTCGCAAAGGGACCCGATGCTGACGCAGCAGCTGCTGCAGGCGCAGAGGTTGTCGGCGCAGAAGACCTTGTTGCAAGAATCCAGGGCGAAGGCTTCATGGATTTTGATGTTTGCATCGCAGCACCCAACATGATGGGTCTTGTTGGCCGTCTCGGTAAGGTTCTCGGCCCCCGTGGCCTTATGCCCAGCCCCAAGGCAGGCACAGTTACCCCCGATGTTGCAAAGGCTGTTACAGAAGCTAAGGCAGGTAAGATTGAATACCGTCTTGATAAGACAAACATCATCCACTGCCCCATCGGCAAGGTTTCTTTCGGCGCAGAGAAGCTTGCAGAAAACTTCAACACTCTTCTTGACGCTATCATCAAGGCAAAGCCCGCAGCAGCAAAGGGTCAGTACATCCGTTCCTGCGTACTTGCTACAACAATGGGCCCCGGCATCAAGGTTAACCCCAACAAGATTGGCGGCGCAGAAGCATAAAAAATGCTTGACAAGCGCAAATTTTTGTGCTAAACTATATAAGCTGTTCTTTTTAAGACAGCAGGTGCTTTTCGCATAAAGGTTATTTTAACCGCCTGCCGAGAGAGGATGCATACAATAATCTATGTATGTTCATGCCCTTTCTGCGGTTTGCGGAAAGGGCTTAAATTTTTTGTAACCGAGAGGTTACCAAATCAGTAATAAACCCACGGAGGTGAAAATACATGCCCAGCGCAAAGGTTTTGGAACAAAAGAAACAGATTGTCGCTGACCTCACAGAGCAGCTCCAGAATTCAGTAGCAGGTGTTGTTGTTGATTACAAGGGCATCAACGTTGCTGATGACACAAAGCTCCGTAAAGAGCTTCGTGAAGCAGGCATCAAGTATTCGGTTGTTAAGAATACTCTTCTCGGCCTTGCTGCAAAGAACGTAGGTCTTGACGATATCTGCGGCGTTCTCGAAGGCACAACAGCTATCGCTATCAGCCCCGAGGATCACACTGCAGCAGCAAGAATCCTTTCATAGTTTGCCGAAACACACAAGAACTTCTCAGTAAAGAGCGGTTACCTTGACGGCAAGGTTGTTGACACAGCAACCATCGATTCACTTGCAAAACTTCCTACAAGAGACATCCTTCTTGCAACAGTTTGCAACGCATTCAATGCACCTATCTCAGCATTTGCACGTGCTATTCA
>JAZSGU010000051.1:0-9503 GCA_045532895.1 Acutalibacteraceae bacterium
AAATCCTTTAACTTTTTACTTCTGCTTGGGTGACGCAGTTTTCTTAATGCTTTCGCCTCAATCTGTCTAATACGCTCACGGGTTACGTTGAACTCCTTGCCCACTTCTTCGAGTGTTCTGCTTCTGCCGTCAACTAAACCGAAACGAAGGCGTAAAACCATTTCTTCACGGGGAGTAAGTGTACCGAGCACTTCGGAAAGTTGTTCGCGAAGTAATACGTGGGAAGTTGCATCAACGGGTGCGGGAGCTTCGTCGTCGGGAATGAAATCTCCCAAGTGACTGTCCTCTTCCTCGCCGATAGGTGTTTCCAAAGAAACGGGTTCTTGGGAAATTCGCATAATCTCACGAACCTTGTCCACCGTCATGGAAAGTTCTTTTGCAATTTCTTCCGCAGTCGGCTCGTGACCGTTCTGATGAAGAAGTTGAGAACTTACTTTCTTAACCTTTGTAATCGTTTCAACCATGTGAACAGGAATACGAATGGTACGCGCCTGATCTGCAATCGCACGGGTAATGGCTTGTCTTATCCACCAGGTAGCGTAGGTTGAAAACTTAAATCCTTTTGAATGGTCGAACTTCTCAACCGCTTTGATAAGACCTAAATTTCCCTCTTGAATGAGGTCTAAGAACTGCATACCGCGTCCAACGTAACGCTTTGCAATACTTACAACGAGCCTTAAGTTCGCTTCCGACAAACGTCTTTTAGCAGATTCATCGCCTTGTAACATTCTCTCGGCAAGTTCAATTTCCTCTTCGGTAGAAAGAAGCGGAACACGTCCGATTTCTTTAAGATAAACTTTAACGGGGTCGTCAATGCTTGTGTCAAGCCCGTAAGCAGGGTCTTCCAAGCTATCCTCGTTTTTGTCAGAAACTTCGCTTAAATCGATGTTGATGTCAAGGTCAGGCTCGAAATCTTCGATAAGTTCAATGTTGTTTGCTTCAAGCGTTTCATAAAGCTTGTCAAGCTCCTCAATGTCGAGGTCCATTTCGATAATTACCGTGTCAATTTCCTGCGTTGTGAGCTTGCCTGCTGCCTTTCCCTTTTCCACCAACGCTTTAAACGGTGTTTTCTTTTCATTTGCTTCCATTTAAATCACATCCTACAAATTATTTTTTCTTGAAAAGCTTCATAAATTCCTCATCGCTCAAAGAAGCCACATTATCAACCTTGTTTGCGGTGCATTCCTTAAGCACGGCGATGCAATCCTCGCATTCCTTAACGGTGTTGCTCAGGTTTGCGCCGAGGAGCGATATTCTTGTTACCGAATCCATTTCCTGCGGGCTGAAATCCGCCGAAAACAGGCTCAGCGACGGCTCAAAGCCGCCTTGAATGCCGTTTATGAGGCATTCATAAACCCTGCGGTTAAACGCGGTAACAAAATTATCGGGTGAAATTTTTTCTTTTAATTTATTATAAAAATCGGGGTTGCGCATAAAGGAAGCAATCAGGGTTTCTTCCGCCTTTGCCGCCCTCAGATTCTTTGCCCTTTCAGGGTTGTTTTTATCCTCGCTGCTTTTGAGCAGCTTTTCTTCCGTTTCGGTGCGTTTGCGCGATTCTTCAATGCGCCGTTGCCGCGCCGAAGCTGTTTTAAGCTGGGCTTTTATGCTTTCAACGCTTACCCCAAGCTCGTTTGACAGCCGTGTTGCGTAAATATCCTGCTCAATGCTGCCGCAGGAAGCAAGCACCTGCGTTGCCGCCATAAGAAAGCGCAGCTTGCCGTCGTCGGTGTCGAGGTTATATTTTCCTCTTTCCTCAAGAAGCTTGTATTCCGTTTTGTTGGAGGCTTCTTTCAGCAGGTCTGCAAACCGCTCCTTGCCGTGCTTTCGTATAATCTCGTCGGCATCCTTGCCGCCCGCCATGCGCACAACGCGAAGCTTCAAGCCCGTTTTGCTCAAAACGCCCAAAGCCCTTGCCGTTGCGGTTTTGCCCGCTTCGTCGTTATCGTAGCAGATTATGATTTCCTCCGCGTAGCGCGACAAAAGGTTTGCCTGCTCATTGGTGAACGCCGTTCCGAGGCATGCAATGGCGTTGGTGAAGCCTGCCTGATGCAGGGCGATAACGTCCATATAGCCCTCAACAAGAATCAGCTTGCCGCCGTTGTTGCTTTTTGCAAAGTTCATGGCAAAAACGCCGTTGCTTTTCTTATAAACAAGCGTGTCGGAGGTGTTTATGTATTTGGGCTTTGAGTCGTCCATAACGCGCCCGCCGAACGCGATAACGTTGCCGCGCAGGTCGATTATGGGGAACATAACCCTGTTTCTGAAGTTGTCATAGTAATTTGATACGCCGTTTTTTTCGGAACGCCGCGCAAGGTTGGCAAGCACAAGCTCATGCTCCGTGAAGCCCTTTGAGCGCATATGCTTTATCAGCTCGCGCCAATCATCGGGTGCATAGCCCAGCCCGAAACGGCGGACCGTATTGATTGAAAGCCCTCGGTTGAGGAAATAATCAAGCGCGGGTTTGTTTTTCGGGTCCATGAGGCAAGCGTTAAAGAATTTTGCCGCCTCTCTGTTTGCCTCAAGCAGCCTCATGCGCTGTTTGGAGAGCGTGTCGTCATATCCGTCCTCGGGCATTGAAACGCCCGCCATCTGCGCCACCGCCTTGACCGCTTCGATGTAGTCAAGGTTTTCCATTCGGCGCACAAAGCTTATAACGTCGCCGCCCGCCCCGCAGCCGAAGCAATAGAACGAGTTGCTTTCGGGATAAACCGTAAAGGACGGGGTTTTTTCGTTGTGGAACGGGCAAAGACCCACAAGAGTTTTGCCCCTGCGCTTTAGCGCAATGCTTGAAGAAATGACCTGCTCAATGTCAACCTTGTCCTGCAATTCCTGAATGAATCTTTCGCTTATTCTCAAATTCCCGCCTCCTTTCGGTCATATTTATCGTTTCTTTCTGATAAGCAAGAATATCAAAACGCCTACACCTATTGCCGCTGCCGCGCACGCGGCACCCAGAGCAATCGGTGCAATGTTTGTTTTTTCAGGCGTCTGTTCAGCCGTTGTCGGCATTTCGGTGGTGAATATGTAATTTTCCGTTACCTTAACCTGCAAAAATGTTACGCCCGCAACCGATGCCGCAGGTGCCTGCGTTGTTGCGGCTGTTGTTGACGGTGCGGTAGTCTGCTCAAACGTTGTTGTTACCCTTGTTGTGGCAGGCTTTGTTGTTGTGGGCTTTGTAGTAGTGGGTTTAGTGGTGGTCGGGTTGGTTGTGGTAGTGGGTTTTGTTGTGGTTGGTTGTGTGGTAGTTGTCGGCTTTGCTGTAGTAGTTGGTTTGGTTGTTGTGGTTGTTTTCTCCGTGGTTGTAACCGCCGTTGTCTGAGTTGTTTCGGCTTGATTTGAGCCGCCGAGAACGGGGTCGGGCTTTTCGCCTGCGCTCACGGGAGTGTAGAGGTGATATGAATTTGAGGGATATTTAAGCTTTCTCTCAACCCCTGCTTGTCCTCTGTAAACGACATTTTGTTCAAACAAAACAAGATAGCCGCCTTCATAATATTTAACCAACGCCCAATGGTCGGTAGTGCCGCGCATTTCCGCGCTGACATAAACAACGTCGCCCGCTTTCGGAGCTTTGGGCGTGGTGAATTTGTAGCCCTCGGTTTCCATGCGGATTCCCGAACTGCCTATATGAACATCAAGCCCGTAGGCTTCTCTGTAAAACCTTTCAACAATTTCGCCGCAGTGGTAAACACTGCCGTCCTCATTATAAAGTGCATCAACTCCGTAAAAGGTGTCCGCAACGAAGTTTTTGCCGTGTATCTCAACATATCGGCCCGAGACGATATCGTCATACCAATCGGCAGACACGCTCGGCACAATTCCGCCCGCAAAAAGCAGAACGGCGCAGAGCAGGGCAAGGGCCGCTTTTTTCAAATTCATTTGATTGGATTACCTCCATGGATAAGTGAAAAGTTAAAAGTGAATAGTGAATAGTTTCGGATAGGCTCCGCCTATGACCGAATATATATTTGGGTGTGGGCAAAGCCCACCCTCAACTCTTCACTTTTCATTCTTCATTTTTAACTTAAAGAAACGCATCATTAATCTCGCTCCATGCCTTGGGGATATAGAGCTCGTTGAAAATTCGAACTGCGTATCTGTCCGTCATTCCTGCAATAAAGTCGCACGCCGCTGTTCCTATGCCGTCACGCTCCGCAATGGCTCTGAACTGCGGAGGCAGATTTTCAACCTTCTGTGCAAAATGGAAATAAAGCTTCTGAATAAGGTCAACCGCCTTTTTCTCCTCGCTTTTGCAGGCGGGGTTGGTGTAAACCTTTGCAAACATAAAGCTGTGAAGCTCGTCAAAAGCCTGCTGAATTCCGCTTTCCATTGCGATATCCTCGCCGCTGTTTTCGATACAGCTTAAAACAAGGGTGTTTATTCTGCCGCTTTTCGAAGTGCCCAGCTCATGGCGGATTGCAAGGGGAATATCGTCCTCGCTCATTATGCCCGCAATGGTTGCATCGTCTATATCATGATTAATATAAGCAATTTTATCGGCAAGGCGGACAATTCTGCCCTCAAGGGTTGCCGCCTGCTCGCCGTTTGTGTGGCGTTCGATGCCGTTGCGCACCTCAAAGGTGAGGTTAAGGCCTTTGCCGTCCTTTTCAAGCACATCAACAACGCGAAGGCTCTGCGCATAGTGCTTGAAGCCCGTGGGGCAAACGGCGTTGAGCGCTCTTTCACCCGCATGACCGAACGGAGTATGCCCGAGGTCGTGACCCAAGGCGATGGCTTCGGTAAGGTCGCAGTTAAGGTTCAGCGCGCCGGCAATGGTTCTTGCAATCTGAGAAACTTCGAGAGTGTGAGTGAGGCGGGTTCTGTAATAATCGCCCTCGGGTGAAAGAAAAACCTGGGTTTTATGCTTTAAGCGGCGGAACGAGCTGCAATGGATGATTCTGTCCCTGTCCCGTTGGAACGCCGTTCTGACGGGGCATTCCTCCTCGGGGCGAAGCCTGCCCCTGCTTTCGCTCGACAAAGCCGCATGTTTTGATAAAAATTCTTTCTCTCTTGCGCAGGTGGTTTCTCTGATAAAATCCATTCTTTTCACCCCTTCATATACTAATACGAAAATAAATCCGTCGATTCCTGCAATTTAATTGTGAACTTTTTGTGAACAATTTGTGCATATCAAAAATATACGGCGGGGGCAAGCCCCGCCATACATTATATATATTATATTATTTTCAATGCGCCCGTCGGGCAGATGTTTGCGCACTTCAGGCAGTCCTTACAGCCCGCGATAACCTCGGAATTTTCAAATTCGGGCTTGATAACGGTCTTGAAGCCTCTGCCGACAAGGCCGAGTATGCCTTTTTCCGCCTCTTCCTTACATGTGCGCACGCAGAGATTGCAAAGAATGCATTTGCCCTGGTCGCGCTCAATGGAAACAAGCCTTTCTTCCTTGAAGCACTCGTGCTTTGCGCCCGCAAGCCTTTCGGGGTTAATCGGGTCAAGGTTTGCATAGCGGATAAGCTTGCAGTCCTCAAAATCATGGCAGCCGCATTCAAGGCAGCGTTTTGCTTCGTTTCTTGCCTGCTCCTCGGTGAAGCCGTTGATAACCGCTTCAAAATTGCCCTTTCTGTAGTCGGGGGCTTTAACCGACATAACCGCTCTGGGTGCCTTTTCTCTGTCGGCAAGCATTTCGGCGGTCACTTTTCTTTCGGAATAATAGGGCTTGGGGAAATCCATGGGCATGCCGATAAGGTATGCATCAATGGCTCTTGCGGCAATGTTTGCCTCGGCAATGGCATCAATGGCGATTGATGCGCCGTTATTGGTGGCATCGCCCGCGGCAAAAACGCCCTCGATGTTGGTCATTCCCGTCACCTCGTCGGCAACGATTGTGCCCCATTTGGTCATGCCGATTTCTTCAAGACCCGTGGGCAGACACTTCTGACCGATTGCGGCAATAACCGTGTCAACCTCTATCGTTTTGAACGCGCCCTCAACGGGCACAGGCTTTCTTCTGCCCGATGCATCGGGCTCGCCAAGCTCCATAATCTGAAGCTTTACAGCCTTGACCTTGCCGTTTTCGCCGATGATTTCGGCAGGATTTGTGAGGAAAAGGAATTCAACGCCCTCTTCCATTGCTTCTTCAATCTCTATATCCTCCGCGGGGGCTTCTGCCCTTGTTCTGCGGTAGATAACATAAACGTTTTCCGCTCCGCATCTTACTGCCGTGCGGCAGGCGTCCATGGCGGTGTTGCCGCCGCCGACAACCGCAACCGCCTTGCCCACATCGGGTCTGTTGCCCATGTTGACATCGCGCAGGAAATCAATGCCGCTCAAAACGCCTGAAAGCTCCTCGCCCGCGCAGCCGACTCCGCTGCCCTTCCATGCGCCGACGGCAACAAGCACGGCATCCGAGCTGTTTTTGATTTCTTCAAAGGAAATATCCTTGCCTATTCTGACATTGTTTTTCATAACAACGCCCGTTGCGGCGATTGCTTCAACCTCTTTTGCAAGAACAGCCTTGGGCAGGCGGTATTCGGGGATGCCGTAGCGGAGCATGCCGCCCATTTCGGGCATTGCCTCATAGATTGTTACGTCATGACCTGCAAGGCGCAGGAAATATGCCGCGTTAAGACCTGCGGGACCGCCGCCGATAATTGCAACCCTTTTGCCCGTTGCTTCCGCAATTTCGGGAGTGAACGGTTTGTCGGATGCAAGGTCGTTATCCGCCGCAAAAGCTTTGAGATAAGCGATTGAAAGCGGCTCCTCAACAAGAGCGCGTCTGCAATGGCTTTCGCAGGGGTGGGGGCATACTCTGCCTATCGATGCGGGAATTGAAATTTTTTCTTTAATGATTTTAACAGCTTCGCTGTCATTGCCCAAAGCGATTTGCTTTAAATAGCCCTGAATATCCGTGTGTGCGGGGCAGTTGAGCGAGCAGGGACCGACGCAGTCGCCCTCATGGTCGCTCATGAGAAGCTCAAGAGCGATTTTTCTTGCTCTTTTAACTCTTGGAGTTTCGGTGCTGATAACCATTCCGTCGCTTGCAACGGCGGAGCATGCGCGCAAAAGCTTGGGGCTTCCCTCGGCTTCAACAACGCAAAGACCGCACGCACCGTATATTTTAAGATTGCCGTTATAGCAAAGGTTGGGGATTTCTATGCCGTTTTTGGCGGCAATGTTGAGAATTGTTTCGCCTTTGTTGCCAACGATTTCTTTGCCGTTGACCGTAATTTTAATCTGTTCCATTCTGCCGCCTCCTTATTCTACAATGATAGCACCGAAGCGGCAGGAATTTACGCACTGACCGCAGCGGATGCAAATGTCGGAATTGATAAGATGAGCCTTTTTAACCTCGCCAGTGATTGCCTTGGCGGGGCATTTCTTTGCGCAAAGCGTACAGCCCTTGCACTTGTCGGCGTCAATCGAATATGTGAGAAGCTCAACGCACTCCTTGGCGGGGCACTTCTTTTCGTTGATATGTGCCTCATATTCATGCCTGAAATAGCGGATTGTTGTCAAAACGGGGTTGGGCGCAGTCTGACCCAAGCCGCAAAGCGCACCGTCTTTTATCGCTTCGCAAAGCTCTTCGAGCAGCTCGATGTCGCCCTCTTTGCCCTCGCCTTTAACAATGCGGGTGAGGATTTCCTGCATTCTTGCCGTGCCTATGCGGCAGTGAACGCATTTTCCGCAGGATTCGAGTGCGGTGAAATCAAGAAAGAATTTTGCCATGCCGACCATGCATGTGCTCTCATCCATAACAACCATACCGCCTGAGCCCATGATTGCACCCGTTGAGGCAAGAGCTTTGTAATCAATAACCGTGTCAAGCAAATCTGCGGGTATGCAGCCGCCCGACGGACCGCCCATCTGGACAGCCTTGAAAGGCTTATCTTCTTTTATACCGCCGCCGATGCCGTAGATAACGTCGCGCAGGGTTTTGCCCATGGGGATTTCAACAAGTCCGCCCTTTTTGATTTTGCCTGTGAGAGCAAAAACCTTGGTGCCCTTGCTGTTTTCCGTGCCCATTGCGGCAAATGCCTCGCCGCCGTTGTTCATTATCCACGCAACGTTGGCGAATGTTTCAACATTGTTGATGTTTGAGGGCTCATCCATATATCCCTTTTGAGCGGGGAACGGGGGCTTGAGCCTGGGCATGCCGCGCTTGCCCTCCAGAGATTCGATAAGAGCGGTTTCTTCGCCGCAGACAAACGCGCCTGCGCCCGCTTTAATTCTCATTTCGCATGAAAAGCCCGTGCCGAGAATGTTTTCGCCGAGAAGGTTTGCCGCCTTTGCCTGCTCAATCGCCTTTTCAAGGTGAATGATGGCAAGGGGATATTCCGCCCTGACATAAACAATCATTTCGCTCGCACCGATAGCATATGCGCCGATAAGCATGCCCTCAATAAGGCTGTGAGGGTCGGATTCGATGAGCGCTCTGTCCATGAATGCGCCGGGGTCGCCCTCGTCTGCGTTGCAGATAAGGTATTTCTGCTCGCTCACGCTCTGACGGGCGGCATTCCATTTGAACCATGTGGGGAAGCCCGCACCGCCTCTGCCTGCAAGGCCCGAAACCTTGATTTCTTCAATTACCTGCTCGGGGGTCATTGTTTTAAGCACCTTTTCAAGCGCCTGATAGCCGTCGGTGCTTCTGTAATCATCGAGAGATTCGGGGTCAATAAGTCCGCAGTGGCGCAGAGCAATTCTGGTCTGGCGGCTCAAAAATTCCTCGTCCTCGGCGGAAATGATTATATGCTCAACAAGCGAAAAATCGTTTGCTTCAACCGCTTTGACGATTGCCTCGGCGTCATTTTCCGAAACGCGCACAAGGCGGTGAACAAGCTCTGTTCCGTCATAAATATCAACAATAGGCTCAAGGTAGCACATGCCTATGCAGCCCGTGCTGCCGAGAGTAAAGCTTTCGCTTCCGTTCATAAGGGCGGATATCGCGTTATGAACCTTTGCCGCACCCGCAGCAACGCCGCAGGAGCCTTCGCCGATTATAATACGCATCATTTGCCCTCCTTTTCACGGATTTCTTTCAAAACAGCAACGGCGGAATCGGGGGTCAGGTTGCCGTAAGCTTCGCCGTTAATCATAATTACGGGTGCGAGCGAGCAGCAGCCGAGGCAGGCAACATTTTCAAGGGTGAAAAGCCCGTCAGCCGTGGTTTCGCCGCTTTGAATGCCGAGATATTCCGCAATCGCCGCGCTGACTCTTTCGCTGCCGTTAACATGGCACGCCGTGCCCTGGCAGGACATTATTAGATATTTTCCTATGGGAGCAAGGCGGAACTGGGAATAAAACGTTGCAACGCCCATAACATCCGCGGGGGTTACGCCAACTTTTTCTGCGATGTGATACATAACATCCTTGGGCAGATAGCCATAGATATCCTGCGCCTTTTGAAGAATTGTGATAAGGTTGCTCGGAGCATCGCCGTATTTGGCAAGCACGTCGGCAATCAAAGTAAAATCGCTTTGGGGACCGCTGTAATTACACATAACATTTTTCCTCCAGACTGTTTCAGAACAGTAGTCTTTATAACTATA
>JAZSGU010000111.1:0-6126 GCA_045532895.1 Acutalibacteraceae bacterium
CCTTGCAGACGGTACAACGGGTGTATCCCAGTCACGTTATGACATGTACAAGTTTGTTGTTCCTTACACATATGATGCAGACGGCAACTGCGTAATCACAAGCAACAAGCCCGCATCAGCAGTTTCCGGCAAGCTTGGTGATATTCTTACAGCGGACTGGACAGACAAAGTACCCAAGGCATCAGCATGTAAGGTTGGTAACCTCAGATATTCAAACATCAACTGGTTCAACCTTGACGACACTGTTCACACCTTCACTATCGGTGATGCTCCCACAGGTCCCGCAGTTGAAAAGAAAACAGTTACATTCCTTGAGAATGACGGCACACAGATTTCCGCAACAGAATATGAGCCCGGCAAGCCCGTTGCTCTTCCCGCAGCAGTTGCTGACCAGTACGGTTGGGCAGATGTTGCAACAGGTGCAATCGTTGCTCTTGAAAACGGCTTTGCAATGCCTGAAAAGAACGTTACATATAAGCGCGTTCTTACAACAGACAAGTTTGATATCACAGTTAACCTTGACGGCGGTTCGGTTGAAGATGCTGCTCTCCTTCCCGAGGGCACAACAGCTAACGCGGACGGCTCCGTTACAATCAAGGCTCCCATCGGAACAGAAATCGACCTTAACGATGCTCTTCCCGCAGAAGCTCTCTCCAAGCCCGGTTACAAGGCTGCAGAATGGGCAGAAGCAGCAAAGATTGAAAACATCAACGGTCTCAAAGTTAAGATTTCATGGGTTGCAGATGTGTTTAATGTAACCTTCTACTACAGCGAAGACGATTATAAGAACAACAATGTTCTTAATGAAACAACTGTTGAGTATAACAAGAACGCAGGTTATGCAGACATCAGCAAAGGCAACACCAATGCTGACAATAAGAGCAAGTTCGCAGGTTGGGCGGATGCTGAAACAGGCGAAGTTGTTTCCACAAGTGCTTCATTCAAATATACAATGACTGAAGACAAGGCTTTCTATGCTACATGGACTGACAAGAAGTACACAATAACTCTTAATGTCAGAGATTATGAAAACGGCGGCTGGAAGGTTCTTGCAGCAAAATATGCAGACAGCGGCTCACTTGCTCTCAACGACATCAAGGCTGCTGCTGAGAATGCCGGCTATATTTACTATGGTCCTTCAACAACATCCGATGCTTTCAACAGAATCAAGGATGCTGTTGCTTACGACGCAAATAAGGAAGTCTATGTTTTCACAAAGACAAACATCAGCGTAACATGGCAGGTTCCCACATTTGATGAGGCAACAGGCGAAGTTACAGAAAACTACAGCACAGAAACCGTTACCGGCGAAACAGGCGGGGTTTCAAATGCATTTGAAACAAACATCGCAACAACCCTTAGCACAGCAGCTCACACCGGCTACAAGTTTGTAGGCTGGTTCGATGAAGACGGCAACAGTGTTTCATATAACAGTGCCGTAGGCGCAAAGTTTAACACTGTTGACGGCCTTAAGCGCACAATCACCGCCAAGTATGAGCTTGTTGAATATACAATTAAGTTTGACCTCCAGAACGGCGCACTTAAGGATGAGTATGTGATTGAGGGCACCTTCAATATCGGTGATGAAATTAATGTTGCCGATGTAAAGGTTATTGATACAAAGACCAATGCAACAGCATATCTTCCCACAATAGGCCTTGAAAACAAAGAACAGCCCAACGGCTCCTACAGAGACAGAGACGGCTACAAGTTTACAGGCTGGCAGCGTTCAGAAGGCGGCGGCAAATATGTTGCAGTTGATGTTTCAAAGCCCATAACAATTACTGAAGAGATTATTAAGAAGTCTGTTTCAAACGACGTACTTATAATTTACGGTATGTGGGAAAGCGAGTATTACGACCTCGTATACTATTACGAAAGCGGAACAGATGAACAGGGCAATCCCACCTACACAGCCCTTGACCCCATAAAGGTTAAGACAGGTGAAAGCCTTAGCGCTTATGAAGATGCAGCCGAAGAAATTGCAAAGGCAAATCTTCCCGCAGGCAAGACCTTCGTTTCGTTCAAGCTTAACGGCGATGTATCTTCAAATGTTACATCGATGCCTGCATACGGTGCAGAGTTCTATGCAACATACAGCACTAAACCTATTAAGGTTTATATCGACTTTAATTTCGGTACTGAAGAAAATCCGCTTACTGCAAAGGAAACAATGGATGCCTACAAGGGCAAGTACAATCCCTTCTATGGTTTCGATGTTGAATTTGTTCCCGAACCGACAGAGCAGGATATTGCTCCCATCAGCTTGACTCAGGATGTTATGAGCACCTCATTCGGTGCAGATAAGAAGCCCGGTGAAAGATACGAAGTTGTTGAGTGGAAGATTTACCATGTTGCAGACGGTAAGGATATCTATGACAGAGCTAACTGGGTTGAAGGCGTTAACGATGAAGGCACTTCACTCGCAAAGTCAAACATCATTTACCAGATTCAGTGGAAGTCACACGGCGATTTCCTCTTCAGAGTCTACGACACTGAGCACGGCCTTTCCAGAGCTCTCGGTAAGGACTTCAAGATGTATTACTGGTATAACGGCTTCGTTCGTGATAAGGATACTGCAGGCGACCTCAACAGATATCCCGAAACCAATATCATCATCTTCTTTGTTCCCGAAATCGAAAACTGGGATTGGAACGGATTCTTTGATATCAACATGTGGAAGTCACTCACTCTCAAGATTGAACCCTTCGATATCAATAAGTCATCACTTAATCCCAAGAACTGGGGAGCACTCTTGAAGGCTCTCTTCTCCGGTATCGGAAGCGGCTTCGGCAGCAACAGCGGCGAAGAAGAAGCAGAATAATCTTTGAATTTTTAAAATCCCCTGCGTTCATTTGAACGCAGGGGATTTTTTCCTTGAATATATCAGAATAAACCTGTAACAACAAATATATAGAATGTAATTATTGAAGCAGGTGAAATGATGTCTGTTAAGCGGAGAATATTTATAAGAGCCTTGTCATTTTTTTGCGCAATTTCGGTTATACTTGCGGTGGCGGGGCTTTCAGCGCAAAAAGCAAAAGCCTCTTATGAAGAAACGCTGGGCAAAATGAGGTTAAGTGCTCTTGCGTCATTATGCGAGTTTTCGAGGGATATCAGTGCGGGGCTTCGTCTTCTTGCCGTATCGGCTGATAATTCAATGAGCGACAGCGCTGCTTATGTCGGCGCTAGAGTCACGGGAGCGACGGGCTGCCTTAACAGCTTCAACAGCAAAAATGTTAAAAACATTTCAGATTTTTTGAATGGTGTTAACGGATATGTGCAGGATTTTTCAGGCAGCGAATCGGAACGGAAGGCCGCGGTAATGCTGTCGGATTATGCGCAAGAGCTTTATTACCATCTTAATGATTTGACATCGGCGGTCATGAACGGCAAGTATTCTCTGACAGAATATTCGTCCTTGTATGCAGGTGAAAAAACACCTTATTACGAAGACTTTCTTGATTTTTCAAATGGCAGCGAAAGTGAAATATTTAAAGTGATAATACCCGCAGATGCATCGGCGCGCGGGTGCGAATTTTTGCGCAACAAAGAAAAAATTGCAGAAGAAGATGCGAAAAAAATTGCAAGCCGTGTTGCTGATGTCAGCACGGCTTTGTGGCGTACAGATAAAATAAGAGCCAAGGATATTGAAACTCATTCTTTTGTTCACGGGGATATTTCCGCCGATATTTGTAAATCAGGCGGAGCTGTTTGCAGGCTGGTGAAGCCTTCGCCATGCGCTAAAGCGGTGTATACCGCCGAAGAAGCCGAAAAAAGGGCGGCTGATTTCGCAAAAACAAACGGATATACCGACTTGATCTTGTTTTTGATAAACGAAAATGAATTTGAAGCAAGCTTTTATATGTTTCCTGAAGTGAACGGAATTTTGCTTTTGACGGCGCGGATTGAGGTGACCGTATGCCTTGCAAATGGCGAAATAACCTATTTTGATGCGAGCAAGTATATTAAAAATTTTCGCAACGGCATTGTTATTGATATCGGCAACCCGGATTTAAGCCGGGTGTTGCCCGAAAATCTTGATTTGGAAAGATGTATCCCCTGTGTTTCTGAAATTGACGGCAGAGAGAGGCTTTGCTATCTTGCTGTTTGTGATTTTGAGGGAGATGCGGTGCTTAGTTATATTGATGCATCTGATTTTGAAGTATTGAAAACTGAAATAAAATATGCTAAAATGCAGTAAAGATGAATTGGGAGGAGATATTATGAAAATAACCGTCAAAATTCTTTCTCTTATGCTGGCAATGATTTTGCTTATGCAGGTGCCGTTCGCTTCTGCAGGTGCGGCTTTTGATGCGCCCACACTCACCCGCGCGCAGTGGGACAGACTTTACGGCTCCTTGTGTGATGTAAACACTCTGCCCATGCTTTGTGTCGGTGCAGATGAAAACTCTGTCAGCCTCGTATGGCATGCGGATGCTGAAACGGCAAAGCCCAAGGTGCGCCTTGCAAAAAGTGCGTCAATGGCTGATTATGTTGAATTTACGGGAAAAACCACCGAAGCGGAAACCCAAGAACAGCTTGTTTGCCGCGTTACGCTTGACGGTCTTGAGGAAAACACTACATATTATTATAAATGGTATTCCGACAACGGCTGGAGCAAGGCTTATAAATACGAAACCAAGTCTTTTGGTGACCACAAGGCGCTTGTTGTGGGCGATATCCAGATTGGCGGACAGAGCGATGATTCAAGTATTCAGTCCGATGTAGGCTTTAACTGGAATAATGTTCTTGCCGAGGCATTGCAGGAAAACCCCGATATAAGCTATCTTGTTTCTCCCGGTGACAACACTTCAACCGGCAAAACCGCCGACGAGTGGCAGACTTTGCTTATGCCGCAGGGCGTGCGCGGGCTGCCCATGGCTCTTGCTATCGGTAACCACGATAAAAAGGGCATGGCATATAATTATTATACAAACATGCCCAACGAATATTTCGGCAAATATTTTGAGGGGCTCGACCGTGACTTCTGGTTCCGTTACGGCGATGTTCTCTATCTTGTTTTTGATGCATGCTCTGCCTCTGCCGCAGACCATATGGCAATGGCAAAGGAAGCGGTTGCAAAAAATCCCGACGCAAAATGGCGAATCGGCGTTATGCATCAGGCGCTTAACGGTCCCGCATTCTGCGCATTCAGCGCCGAAACCCAGATTCTTCTCAATGCGGTATTCTCACCCATATTCGATACCTTTGATGTTGACCTTGTTCTTACGGGTCACAGCCACATTCAGGGTCGTTCCCACTTTATGTATCAAAGCATGACAATCGGCAAGGCAAAGAGCGGCGAAACATATACAGACCCCAAGGGCACGGTTTATCTTAACACCAATGCATTCTGTGACCATGACAGCTTTGAGGAATATGAATTCCTTAATCTTCCTTATGTTGCTTACAGCTTCGGCAAAAACGATGTTACAACATACACAACCCTCGATTTCAAGGGTGACACAATGAAAATTGAAACCAAGCGCGGCGACAACAGCGAGCTTTTGGATTCTCTGACAATCGTTAAAACTGATGATGACCACAACGATGATTCGATTTTCAAAAAACTTCACCGTCTGCTTTATAAGGTTGTTGAAGTTTTGGGCTGGGTTTATCTTGAGGGTGACAAAATAACCGTTGCCATAAGAGGCGGCCATTTTTAAAAACCGAACGACAAAAAACGGCTTGTACGGAATTCCGTACAAGCCGTTATCTTATTTATTAAAGACTTTCCGCAACCTTTTTCATTGCGTCAAAGCCCTCTTTGCTTAAGGGGAGGAAGGGCTTTCTGCAGGGACCCATGTCGATGCCCATATGTGTGAGAACAGCTTTTTCGCACTGGAAAACGCCGTATTTAATCATTTCCGTGATAATCTCGTTTGCTTCGTTCTGAATTTCCTGTGCTTTTGCGATGCTTCCGTTATGGAACTCATCATAAATTCTGAGGAACTTGTCGCCCATAAAGTTGTAGGTGCTTCCGATTGCGCCGTCTGCACCCATTGCAAGGCCGCCGATGCACATTTCGTCAAAGCCGTTGAAAACGGTAACATTTTCAATCTTCTGCTTAAACTGCTGAAGAGTGAAAAGGTCAGCCGAGGTGTGCTTAATGCCGATGAAACG
>JAZSGU010000077.1:0-13401 GCA_045532895.1 Acutalibacteraceae bacterium
AGAAGAAGTCCGCAGTGCAATTGAGGCTCAGGAAAAACTGACCGATGAGATCGCTCAGGCACTCGCAAAAGCATCAACTCTTGCGGAAATCGAAGATATATACAGACCCTTCAGACCGAAGAGAAAAACAAGAGCATCCGTTGCAAAAGAAAAGGGACTTGAACCCCTTGCAAACGAAATTTTCGAGCAAAAAGCGGACTCGCTCTCCCCCATCGAGCTTGCAGCATCATATATCGATGCCGAAAAAGGCGTTGAAACTGCCGAAGATGCTCTTAAAGGTGCAATGGATATTATCGCTGAAAACATTTCGGATGATGCGGATATCCGCCGCAGGCTTCGCAACCTTTTCAGCGTTATCGGCGTTGTTACCGCAACCGCTGCTGACAAGGATGCTGACAGCGTATATACAATGTATTATGACTTTTCAGAGCCTGTGAACAAAATTGCAGGTCACAGAGTTCTTGCCATTGACAGAGGCGAAAAGGAAAAGTTTCTCAAAGTCAGCGTAACGCTTGATGCCGTAAAGGCGGCGAATATTATTACAAGCGCAACTCTTAATCCCGAAGGCTCACCCTGCACGGAAACAGTGCGTGCCGCGGGTGAGGATGCCTACAACAGACTTATCTGCCCCTCGATTGAACGCGAAATCAGAAACATGCTGACGGAAAATGCAGCCGCGAGTGCAATAAAAGTATTCGCTCTTAATACAAAAGAGCTTCTGCTTGCCCCTCCCGTCAAAGGCAAGGTCGTTATCGGTCTTGACCCCGGCTACAGAACCGGCTGCAAAGTTGCCGTTGTTGCGCCCACAGGCAAGGTGCTTGACACGGGGGTTATTTATGTTACCCACTCTGATACCCAGAGAAATCAAGCAAAGGAGCTTATCAAAAAGCTTATTGCAAAGCATAACGTAAACTGTATTTCAATCGGCAACGGCACGGCTTCAAAAGAAACCGAGATTTTTGCCGCAGAGGTGCTGCGCGAAATCAATGCAGATGTTTCATACATGGTTGTCAGCGAAGCGGGTGCATCCGTTTATTCTGCCTCAAAGCTTGCAGCAGCAGAATTTCCCCAATATGATGTTTCGCTCCGAAGCGCGGTTTCAATCGCAAGACGTTTACAGGACCCTCTTGCTGAGCTTGTTAAGATTGACCCGAAAGCAATCGGTGTAGGTCAGTATCAGCACGATATGCCGCCGAAAGAGCTTGATGCCGCCCTTGACGGCGTTATTGAAGATGCGGTTAACTCGGTAGGCGTTGACCTTAATACAGCATCCGCCCCCCTGCTTTCAAGAGTTTCGGGCATTAACTCAACCGTTGCAAAAAACATCGTTGATTATCGCGACGAAAACGGCGAATTTAAAGACCGCTCACAGCTCAAAAAGGTTCCGAAGCTCGGCGCAAAAGCATTTGAACAGTGTGCAGGCTTTTTGAGAGTTCCCGAAAGTAAAAACGCACTCGACAACACGGGCGTTCACCCCGAAAGCTATGCGGCAACCAAAGAGCTTTTGAAGCTTTTCACATATTCTGTTGACGATATCGGCACGGACAAAATCAAAGAAATCGCCGCAAGCGTTGAAAGCCTCGGCGAAGAAAAGGTTGCAGAAAAGCTCGGAATCGGTGTTCCCACTCTTAAAGACATCATAAAAGAGCTTATCCAGCCCGCAAGAGACCCGCGCGATGAGCTCCCTCCGCCGATGCTCCGTACAGACGTTATGGATATCAAGGACCTTGTTCCCGGCATGGAGCTTAAAGGCACAGTCAGAAATGTTATAGATTTCGGCGCATTTGTTGATATCGGCGTTCATCAGGACGGACTTGTTCATATTTCTCAAATAACCAACAAATTTATCAAGCATCCGTCAGAAGTTCTCAAGGTAGGTCAGATCGTTACCGTGTGGGTAATTGCGGCAGATGCTGCCAAAAAGAGAATTTCTCTGACAATGAAAGAACCCAAAAAGCAGGAGGATAAACAGTAAGTGGCGGATAAATTCAGACAGGACTTAACACAAGGAAGTGTAGGAAAACAGCTCATCAAATTTTCAATTCCTTTTTTGCTTTCCAACCTGCTTCAAGCTTTCTATTCGGTTGCCGATATGATAATCGTCGGCAGGCTCTGCGGCACTCACGGTATTACAGGCGTTAACATCGGAAGCCAGATTAATATTCTTGTAACCGGCGCAGCTTTCGGACTTGCCGTTGGCGGCACGGTATTGATTGCTCAATACGGCGGAGCACAAAAATTCAATGAACAAAGAAAAACAATAGGTACGCTTTTCACTCTTTATATGATTTTGAGCGTTGTGTGCACGGCGGTCATGCTGCTTTTAGGCGACACAATGCTTAAAATTCTCAACACCCCCGAAGTAGCATATCAGGAAACATATAATTATTACGCTATTTGCATGAGCGGACTTGTGTTTATGTTTGCATACAACGTTATAAGCGCGATTCTCCGCGGCATGGGCGATTCAAAAAGACCGCTCTATTTTGTTTTGATTGCAACAATCGTCAATATTATCGGCGACATCATTCTCGTTGGTCCTTTTAAA
The DNA here is from genome assembly GCA_045532895.1 of Acutalibacteraceae bacterium. Taxonomy (GTDB): domain Bacteria; phylum Bacillota; class Clostridia; order Oscillospirales; family Acutalibacteraceae; genus CAG-177. Next base: position 2,549 of record JAZSGU010000077.1, read on the forward strand.
TTGGGTGCGGCGGGCGCAGCGATTGCAACCGTTTCCGCGCAGGCATTGAGCGTTGTGCTTTCGCTGATTTATCTTGCAAAGAACCATTTCTTTGCAGGCTATTCAAAAGAGGATTTCAAAATCGACAAAGAAAAAGCAAAAATGCTTTTCAAGATCGGATTACCTTCATCAGTTCAGCAGGTTGTTGTTTCTTTCTCTTTCCTTACTCTTACCGCGCTTGTCAATTCTCTCCCGAATGCGGAAATTGCTTCGGCATGCCAAGGTATAGGCGGAAAGGTTAACTCCTTTGCCGTGCTTCCGGCTCTTGCGATGAGCAACTCCGTTTCTTCCATGGCGGGTCAAAACATCGGTGCGGGTGACACACAAAGAGCAAAGAAAACTATGCTCACGGGTATGGGTATAGCATTTACTATATCGGTTTTGGTTTTTGCAGTTGTTCAGCTCTTTCCGCAACAGATTATATCCTTGTTTGATACTAACCGAGAGGTTATTGAAGTAGGCACTCAATATATCAGATTTATTGCGCTGGACTATCTGTTTGTGCCCTTCGTTTTCTGCATGAACGGCCTTGCGATAGGCGCAGGCTACACAAACTTTGCGCTTTTCAACGCATGCTTCAGCTCAATTTTGGTCAGAGTTCCGTTTGCGTATCTTGTGGTTAACCTCACAACCCTCGGCTTTAACGGAATCGGTCTTGCAACTGGGCTTGCATCACTTGCTTCTATTGTTGTAGGTGCGATTTATGTTGCCAGCGGCAAGTGGAAAAAGCCGAAAATCCAAATTTAATTTTATTGACAAATCATATTATATATGCTAAAATTTTATTGAATTTAAAGGTTTTTTGTGACTGACGGACCAGCAGAGCACTGCAAAGAAGCAAAAAATCTGTTTTATGCCGACCGTCTGGGCAGTCTTATCCATTCGGATAGGGCTGCCTTTAATTTTTTTGAAAGGATGAAAAAAATGGGCATTTACGAAATCAACAATATGGGCGAGCTTATCAAGGATAACACATATGTCGGCAGAGGCATTGTTATCGGAAAAAGCGCAGACGCAAAAAAAGCTGTTACAGCTTATTTCATCATGGGCAGAAGCGAAAACAGCAGAAACAGAGTATTTATTGAAAACGGTGACGAAATCGTTATTCATCCCTTTGATGCTTCAAAGGTTGAGGATCCCTCTCTCATCATATATTCCCCTGTCAGAGTTTTTGAAAACAACCTTATCGTTACAAACGGCGACCAGACCGACACGGTTTATGATTTCCTTAAAGAAGGCAAAACCTTTGAACAGGCTCTTGAAACCAGAGAGTTTGAGCCCGATATGCCGAATTTCACGCCCAGAATCAGCGGCATGATGACCTTTGCAAACGCTGATTTCACCTACAAAATGAGCATTCTCAAGAGCGCAGACGAAAACGGCTCCGCTTGCAACAGATACACATTCTCTTATGCTCCGCTTGCGGGTCTCGGTCATTTCATCCACACATATAATCACGATGGCAATCCTATCCCCACATTCACCGGCGAGCCTGAAAGAGTTTCAATTCCCGACGATATCGACGAATTCACCAACATGATTTGGGAAAACCTTAACGAGCAGAATAAGATTTCGCTTTATGTGCGTTATATCGACCTTGAAACGGGTAAGTATGACAGCAGAACGATTAATAAGAACAAATAAGGAGAATAAAAATGAAAGAGTTTGAGCTTAAATACGGCTGTAATCCCAATCAGAAACCCGCTAAAATCTATATGACAGACGGCACAGAGCTTCCCATCGAAATTCTCAGTGGCAGACCCGGCTACATCAACTTCCTTGATGCATTCAACAGCTGGCAGCTTGTAAAGGAAATCAAAGAAGCTCTCGGCATGCCCGCCGCAACATCCTTTAAACACGTCAGCCCTACTTCTGCGGCTGTCGGCATCAAAATGAACGAAAAGCTTAAGAAGGCTTGCTTTGTTGACGATATCGAAGGTCTTGACGAATCCCCCCTTGCAACCGCTTATGCAAGAGCAAGAGGAACGGACAGAATGAGTTCCTTCGGCGACTGGATTGCACTTTCCGATGTTTGTGACGTTACAACCGCAAAGCTTATCAAGCGCGAGGTTTCTGACGGCGTTATCGCTCCCGGCTATGAGCCTGAGGCTCTCGAAATTCTCAAGAGCAAGAGAAACGGCAATTATAACATCGTTAAGATTGACCCTGACTATGTTCCCGCCGTTCAGGAAACAAAGCAGGTTTACGGCATCACCTTTGAGCAGGGCAGAAACAACTTTGTTATCAACAACGAGCTTCTTGCAAACATCGTTACTGAAAACAAGGAAATGCCCGATTCCGCAAAGCGCGACCTTATAATCGCACTCATCACTCTCAAATATACACAGTCTAATTCCGTTTGCTATGCAGTTGACGGTCAGGCAATCGGCGTTGGCGCAGGTCAGCAATCGAGAATCCATTGCACAAGACTTGCAGGCAACAAGGCTGATATCTGGCATCTCCGCCAGCATGAAAAGGTTCTTAATCTCCCCTTCCTCGATACAGTCGGCAGACCCGACAGAGATAACACCATTGATGTTTATATCTCCGACGAGTGCGACGACGTTCTTGCAGACGGCAAATGGCAGAAATATTTTTCCGAAAGACCTGAGCCCTTTACAAAGGAAGAGCAGAAGGCATACCTTGCAACAATCAAAGGTGTTGCTCTCGGCAGCGATGCATTCTTCCCCTTCGGCGACAACATTGAAAGAGCTTCCAAGAGCGGTGTTACATACATTGCAGAGCCGGGCGGCTCAATCAGAGACGACAATGTTATCGAAGCCTGCAACAATCACGGCATGGTTATGTGCTTCACAGGCATGCGTCTTTTCCACCACTGATATTATTAATAATTTAAGCCCACGGAAAATCCGTGGGCTTTTCTTTATATTATTATATCTTCAAGTGCGCGTTTCGGCACATAATGAATGCCGTTTTCATCGCGGTAGTAGGCTGTGCTTCCGCTTTCGGGCAAATCAACAATTTTAACTTCCTCTTTCGGCTTACCCAAAGCCAAAACCAAATCAACGGAATATTTTTCAGGGTCAATACCCAGATTTGATGCAAGCAATTCTCTTTTTACGCTGCCGAAAATGCAGCCGCCAAGACCTTTTTCAGCCGCTCCCAGCATAATCGTCTGCGCGGCGATGCCGTCGTCATATCGTTTATCCTTGCCTACGGACAAATCGCAGAGAATTATTATATATGCCGAAGGTCTTTCACCCTCTTCAGGGCCGCTCCAATTCTTGAGCAAACCCGCCCACGCCAGCGTTTCAAAAACCTTTTCATTTTCTGTATCATCACAGACAAGTTTGAATTTAAGCGCTTGTGAGTTAACGGTTGACGGTGTGCACCGCGCCAAATCAACAAGTTCTTTTAATGTTTGAAAAGGAATTTTCTCGTTTTGATAAAATCTTCTGTATGACCTGTTTTTAAGCACTAATTCTTTTAACATATCAGCCACCTCTTTTTAATATTATAATATACAGTTTTAACTTTTTCAACACTATAATAGTAGTTTGAGAGTTTTTTTAGTTTTGATATTATACTATTTGTATAACATGTTTAGTGATTTTTAAAATAATTGTTTAATTTTAACAAAAAATGTATTGCATTTATAAAAATTTAACATTATAATTTTATTATTATCAATGTATATTTATTATCAGTAATTATACAAAAGGTAATTTAGGAGGATTATAATGAAAAAAATTATGAGCATAGTTTTAACCTTATGCTTATTTTTAAATACAGCTTTTCACATCGGCTATGCCGCAACAGAAAGCGCAGATGAATTGACCGCGGAGGAATTTGCGTGTGATGTTAGCGGGTTGATTTCAGCGCATAAAACAGAAGGCACTCTGCCCGGCAAAGAGACCTACGTAACTACAGCTGAATTCCTGCAATTCAAAACAGCAAGACTGATTGTTAAAAGCAAGCAGAAAATCAACACTCTTAATTCAGTTACTGTTGTCAGCGGTTACAACGATTTGTGGGTACTTCAGTTTGAAAATGCTGTAGATGCCGCGGAAGCATATAAGTTTTATTCATCAAAGACATATATTGATTTTGTTGAGGCAGACAGAGAAATTTCAGCATGCGCGTTGCCGACTCCGTCACAATCATCTGAAAACTCATATGACCGAGAGCATCTCTCTTGGAGCGCGCTGCACATAGGATTTGATGAATTTAACACCTCCGTTTCCACCGCAAATTTACCTCTCACACAAACACTCGTTGCTGTTGTTGACACCGGAGTTGACCCCAACCATCCTTTCCTTAAAGGCAGGGTAATTCCCACTAAAATCAACACAAGTTCTTCCGGATTGCGCAACAACTCAATGGATGACTGCGGTCACGGCACTCAGGTTGCCGGCGTTATAGCGGATAATTCTTTTGATAACGTCTATATCTGTCCTTATAAAGTTCTTGACGAAAACGGAAAAGGAACGGTTATAACGGTTGCAGCCGGAATAAACTGCGCGGTTAATGACGGCGTTGATGTTATTAATATCAGCATCGGCTTTGAAGAGAATTCCGAGGTTTTAAAAAACGCCATTGATAACGCGGAAAGTCATGACATTACCGTTGTCGGCGCTGCAGGCAATGACGGAAGCGATACTGTCTTTTATCCCGCATCTTACCCAAGCGTTATAAAAGTATCTGCCGTTAACGAAGCTAATGTTATCGCTAACTTCAGCACCTTTGGCCCTGATGTTGATTTTGCTGCGCCCGGTGTTGATATAAAAACAACAACCCTTAATAACGAATACACCTATGTTAAAGGCTCGTCTTTTGCAACCTCTTGTGTTTCCGCGGTTGCGGCATGCATTCTTTCTGTTATTCCCGATGCCTCATCAGAGGATGTTAAGGAAATTCTGATAACCTGTGCACACAAGATAAGTGACAATAACGCCGAGCTGAAATACGGTAACGGTGTTATCAGTTTTCCACAGCTGGAAAACTCTTATTTACCCGAAGATAAAACAGAGGCGCCTTACTTTTCAGAAAAAAATGCGCTCTACAGCCATGAAATTGAGCTTGAAATCTTTTGTGACACGGCTGACTCTGTTATATATTATACAACTGACAGAACTGCTCCGTCAAAAACAAATCCTTCTGCAAAAATTTATGACGGCTTTCCCCTTAAGCTTACACAAACAACAATAATTATGGCGGTTGCTTACAGTGAAGGCAACTATCGCTCATCAATAGCATCATTCAACGCCATTATTGCTCCCGTTGCAAATACAAACGAGCTTGTTGTTGACAGTAACGGTACCTTGCTTTCATATACCGGCTCAAATATAAGCATAACAATTCCGTCATCAGTTAACGGAATTACAGTTACCGAAGTTGGTGAAAACGCTTTTGCAAACAGCGAGATATATGAGATTATTTTCCCGCATACTGTCACAAAAATCAGCAATGGTGCCTTTGAAAACTGCACCAATCTTAAAACAATGGGTGCATTCAGAGCAACGGTTGTCGGTGACAGAGCATTTTATAACTGCATTAATCTCAGAAACCTTTATCTCGGCGAGCTTACTTCAATCGGCAGTTATTCTTTTTATAATGTTTGCAGTTATCAATATTATCTGACAGAAAGAACTTTTTCATTGAATCTGCAAAAGATACAAACGCTTCCCGAAGGTGCCTTTATGAATTCTGCCATTTCGGTTGCGGAATTTGATTGGATTGTCGGTGTCGGAAAAAATGTGTTTACCGAATGCACCGCACTCGTCAGTGTTTATTTTAACGGCATGAGCGCTATGCCTGACGGAATGTTCAAGGGCTGCTCATCACTGGTTGATGTAGACATTCATAATTCCAGCTATGTTTCTGTAGGAGCTTTCAGCACATGTGAAAATTTGATTACCGTCGACATTCCTGATGCCTCATATGTTAACTCCAACGCTTTTGAAAGCTGCGTTTCTTTGGTGCATGTTAACTTAAGCAACGCAGAAACAATCCATTCAAATGCTTTTACAGGATGCATCTCTCTTAAAACGCTGAATCTGCCGTCTATGCGTGAATTTGAGCCTGAAGCATATTATACTGAAAGGCCAAACATCATGTTCCCCAAAAACCTTGAAACATTCATCGCACCAAAAATTAAAAAAACCGTCAGCGATATGTTCAACAACTGCAGAAACTCAATTAAAAATATTTATCTGAATTCCGCTTCAGAAATCGTTCAGAACACATTCAGAGGCTGTCACAATATTTTCTTCCTTAATATCGAAAATGTTACACATATTGAAGAAAATGCGTTTGCATATTGCACAATACAGTTCATTGATGCAAGAAGCCTCGAAACAACAGCAGACCTGCCCGATAACAGCGGCATTCTGCTTTCCAATAATTTTATTGAATCAACCGATAAAGCTAAAAACCTGACTGTTTACGGCACTCCAGGCACTTTTGTTGAAAGATATGCAAAACATAAGGAATATACATTTATCCCGATTCCTTTGATTTTCAACGAGATACCGGAATATGTTACCGAAAACAGCGAAACGGTATTTATTAATGCTGTAGGTTTCAATCTGACATATCAATGGTATTGGAACACGGTCAATTCCACAGAAAACGGAACACCTATTAAAGAAGCAATAACAAGCTCATATACATTTACGGAAAAGGACACCGCACCTTTCTATTACTGCGTTATCACTCAGCGCGATATGGAAACAGTTTCGGTAATAACCACAAATGTAATAATTAAAGACACTACTCCTGCCGACTACACAGCATATAACGCTGCTGTTGCCAAGGCAAACGAGATTGACAGAAGCCTTTATGAAAATCTGTATATTCTCGACAGCGTACTTGAAGTTGATGTTACTGACAGATATTCCTGTGAACAAGAGATTGTTGACTCACAAACTGAAGCGATTTTGCAGGCAATCGCATCATTAAAATATAAAACCGTAAAAAGCTTTATTCTGTATACTTTCAAAAACAATTTGAATGTTTTTGAAATAACCAAAGTCATTCCCGCTATTTATCCCGAAGACTCTGTTTACGAAGGAGTAGAATGGAGCAGCAGCGACAGCAATATACTTATGGTTTCAGAAAACGGTTATGTTGGTTGCGTCGGCAACGGAACTGCAACTGTTTATGCAAAAATTATAAATCCTGATGGCACGGAGCAAATCAATGAAATAGCTATCAGTTGTAATTTAAGTTTTGTTGACAGACTACTTTCTTTTCTTTTCAAGCCTCTTTTCTCTTTTTGGTTTAACCTTTACTATTAATCATGAAAAAACACCCGCCGTTTGGCGGGTGTTTTGCTGTTTCATCCGTATATGCGGCGGCTGTATTCTGCATATTCACCGCTTTTGATTTCTTCAATCCACTCTGAGTTATCAAGATACCATTGGATTGTTTTCTTCATGCCGCTGTCAAAATCAGTTTCGGGCTGCCAGCCAAGCTCATTTGAAATCTTTGAAGGGTCAATAGCATAGCGTAGGTCATGCCCTGCTCTGTCTTTAACAAAGGTTATAAGCGATTCGGGTTTCTCAAGCTGGCGTAAAACAGTCTTAACAACCTGAATATTCTGCTTTTCGTTGTGACCGCCGACATTATAAACCTCGCCCACTCTGCCGCCATGAATAATCATATCAATCGCCTTGCAATGGTCATCAACATAAAGCCAATCTCTGACATTCAATCCCTCGCCGTAGACGGGAAGAGACTGATTCTCAAGAGCCCTTACAATCATTAAGGGAATAAGCTTTTCGGGGAATTGATACGGGCCATAGTTGTTGGAGCAACGCGAAATTGTTACGGGCAAGCCGTAAGTTCTGTGGAACGCGAGGGTGAGCAAATCCGCAGAAGCCTTAGAAGCAGAATACGGGCTTGATGTTGTGAGCGGCAGGTCCTCAGTAAAGAACAAGTCGGGTCTGTCAAGCGGCAAATCGCCGTAAACCTCGTCGGTGGAAACTTGATGAAATCTTTTAATACCGTATTTTTTGCTTGCTTCAAGCAGGCAAGCTGTACCCATAATATTTGTTTCAAGAAAAATAAAAGGGTTTTCTATCGACCTGTCAACATGGCTTTCTGCCGCAAAGTTAACAACAACATCAAACATTTCGGCAGAAAACAATTCATCAACAAGAGCCTTATCAGCAATACTGCCTTTGACAAACCTGAAATTCGGATTTTTCATTGCACTGTCAAGGCTTTTTAAATTGCCCGCATAAGTCAGAGAATCAAGACAGACAATTTCATAATCCGGATGCTTTTCAAGCATATAATACACAAAATTGCATCCTATAAATCCGGCACCGCCGGTTACAAGAATTTTCATGTTTCATTTTCCTCCGCCTCAATTTTAGGTTCTGCTTCCTTAACTGAAACAATTTTTCTGAATTCAACCTGGTCATAAAGCTTTTTAAACCTTATTCCGACCGCGTAAGTCAAATCACAATCGTTGCAGTAGAAATTTGCTCGGAAAAACTGGCAATGGAATTTCCATTTCGAAAGCTGTTCACAAGGCTTTCCGCAGTTTTCACAGGTGTGATTAAGCTTCTTTTTATCAACAAGCGGATTATCGATATTTCTGATAACCTTTGCTTTATAAAGAAGCTTTGAATAAAACTCTTCGTTGCAAATTATAAATTCAGGCTCAACAAAACCGGTTTTATAAATCTTCTTTAATATTTCAGCTGTGAGCATACTGTCTCCGAGTGCACGGTGGTGAATATACATTTCAGGGTCAATACCGAGCATTTCAGCCGCAGCGAGAAGACCTGTTTGCTGACCTTTGCTGCCCTTGCTGTATTTCTGAAAACACTTCTGCAAATCACAGTATGTAGTTAAAAACGGAACAACCTTAATTCCGTTTAAATATTGAAAATTATCAATCAAAACGCGGATATCGCCGTCACCCCATGTAAAAATAACGGTTTTTTCATTGCCAATCCACTTTTTAAAGAGGGAAAATGTTTTTGTGAAAGGCATTCCCGTGCTTATATCCGCATTGGTCAGGTGGGTCAGCTTTTTAACGCTTCCGCGCAGCTTTTTGCCGATTTGAGAACGGATAATGGATGAAAAGGTGTCAACCATTTCCATATCCTCATCAAGCTTTACCGCACCGATTTCAATTATCTCGTTGATATATCCGTTTGCTTTTTTTGCATAGGTGTTATTCCATTCGAGATCCATTACAATAAACTGCATCTAAACAATCCTTTATGATTAATTAAAAAGTATGCTGTTTAAAATACCTTCAAGTCTTTCCTGCTTACCCGAGCCGGGTGTTGCAACGCTTCTGAGATTCTCCGCATAAGCAGCAAGCTCTTCAAGAGAAGTTTCGCCGCCAACAATCTTTGCGCCTATGCCGCTTTCAAAGCTTGCATATTTATTTTTAATAAAATCATCAATTCTGCCGTCTTCAATAATTTCAGCAGCCTTGATAAGACCCAAAGCAAAAGTATCCATGCCGAGGATATATCCCTCAAACATATCTTCATATGTGTTGCTGGGTCTGCGGTTTTTAGCGCCAAAGTTAAAGCCGCCGGTAAGACCGCCGGCCTTAATAACCTCATACATGCAAAGCGTTGCTTCATAAACATCAAACGGGAATTCATCTGTATCCCAACCGAGAAGATAGTCTCCCTGATTGGCGTCAATACTGCCGAGCATACCGTTAATGGCAGAAATTCTGAGTTCATGCTGGAAGGTGTGACCTGCAAGAGTTGCATGGTTTGCTTCAATATTCATCTTGAAATCTTTGTCAAGACCGTACTGACGCAGGAAGCCGATTGCGGTTGCCGCATCAAAATCATACTGATGCTTCATGGGCTCCTTCGGTTTGGGTTCAATGTAGAAATCACCGGTAAAGCCGATTTTTCTGCCGTAATCAACAGCCATTTTCATGAGCCTTGCAATGTTTTCCTGCTCAAATTTAACATCGGTGTTAAGAAGGGTTTCATAGCCTTCTCTTCCGCCCCAGAAAACATAGCCCTTGCCGCCGAATTTAACCGTTAAATCAAGAGCTTTTTTAATCTGAGCCGCCGCAAAGCAATAAACGTCTGCGCTGTTAGTGCTGCCCGCGCCGTTCATAAAACGGGGGTTTGAAAACATGTTTGCGGTACCCCAAAGGCATTTAATGCCGGTTGCGTTCATCTTTTCAAGAATATAATCGCTAATCTCGTCAAGCCTTGCGTTTGTTTCGTTAATATCTTCTGCCTCGGGAATAATATCAACATCGTGGAAGCAAAAATATTCAATGCCGAGCTTCTGCATAAATTCAAAGCCTGCATCAACCTTTGCCTTTGCATGCTCCATTGTACCCTTTTCTGCGCCGAAGGATTTATCGGCGGTATCTCTGCCGAACATATCCGTGCCTGCCGCACCGAGATTATGCCACCAAGCCATGGCAAAAGGAAGATAATCCTTCATGGGCTTGCCCATAACAAGTCTTTCTGGGTCATAAAATTTAAAAGCGAGAGGATTTTTGCTTTTTGCACCCTCATAAGCAATTTTCGGAATGTTTTTAAAAATTTCGCTCATATTTATTGCTCCTTATTCAAATCCGCAAACACCTCTTTGAGTGCCGGATATATTTTTTTGAAATTCTGATATTTTTCCTCATATTTTGCGGTTAATTCATCGTCGGGATAAACGGTTTCAGCAATATTAACAAGCATTTTGCTGGCCTCGTTAACGGAAGAATACTCCCCGCTGCCGACCATTGCAAGAATCGCACCGCCGTAGCCCGGACCTTGCTCTGTTTTAACCGTATCAAGCGGAATGCCGAGGACATTTGCCATTATTTTTTTCCAAAGAAGGCTTTTTGCTCCGCC
>JAZSGU010000132.1:0-27158 GCA_045532895.1 Acutalibacteraceae bacterium
CGTTAAGGGTTACTACCACGGCGTTGCTCCCTGGTGCCAGAAGATTGACTATCCCGGCGTTATTCCCGAGGATGTTTCAAACAACCTTTATGTTGATTGGAACGATTTTGAGCAGCTTGAAAGAATCGTTGAAGAAAACGAAGGCGAAATCGCAGCCTTCATTTCAACTCCCTATATGCACGGCAACTTTGTTGATAACGTTCTTCCTGCAGAGGGTTATTGGCAGAAGGTACGCAAGCTCTGCACCGACAAGGGTATCGTTCTTATCGTAGACGACGTTCGCTGCGGCTTCAGACTTGACCTTGCAGGCTCCGACCACCACTACGGCTTTGAGGCTGACCTTATCTGCTTCTGCAAAGCTCTTGCAAACGGCTGGAACGTTTCCGCTCTTTGCGGCAAGGATTGGCTCAAGAGCTCAATCAGCGGCCTTTCCTACACGGGCAGCTATTGGATGAGCGCCGTTCCCTTTGCCGCGGCAATCGCCTGCATCAACAAGATGAAGGAAATCGACCTGCCGAAATTCTGCCTTGAAAAGGGCACAATGCTCTGCGACGGACTTAAAGCCGCCGCCGCAAACAACGGCTTCAACCTTAACGTTTCGGGCGAGCCCGCTCTCTTCTATCTGATGCTCAAGGACGACAATTCGCTCATGCTTCATCAGGAATGGATTGCAGAGGTTGTTAAGAGAGGCGTTTACATGACCAACCATCACAACCACTTTATCAATGCTTCACTTTCCGACGAGGATATCAAGCACACAATCGAGGTTGCGGAGGACGCATTCAAAGCAGTTCGCAAAAATCACCCCGAATTGGGCTGATTAATATTGTAGGGGGCGGCGTCCCCGACGCCCCGAATGCGCCATAGGCGCATATAATTCAGTAAACAAAGCGTGTTATCGCTATTATAAAAACCAGAGGAGGAATTCTTTATGGCATTAACCAAGCAGGAATGGCTTGAGCTTGAAAAACAGGCTCATGAGCTTCGCAAGCTCTGCCTTGACACAACCTATTGGGCAGGTTCTGCTCACATCGGCGGCGGCATGAGCGTTATGGATATGCTTACCATTCTCTACTACAAGTACATGAAATACGACGTTGCAAATCCCCAGTGGGAAGACAGAGACCGCTTCATTCTCAGCAAGGGTCACGCAGGCGTTGCTCTTGCAAGCCTTGTCTGCCATGTTGGTTTTGACGACAAAGAAAAGCTTAAGACCTTCAACCTTTCCAACTCCACAATGGGTATCCACCTTGACTCCAACAAGGTTAAGGGCGTTGATGCTTCAACAGGCTCACTCGGCCACGGCCTTTCAATCGCTCTCGGCACAGCTCTTGCCGCAAAGGTTCTCGGCAAGGATTATAAAACCTTCTGCATCCTCGGCGACGGCGAATGCGACGAAGGCTCCAACTGGGAAGCAGGCATGGCTGCCGCTCATTTCAAGGCAGACAACCTCATTTCTTTTGTTGACCGCAACAAGTGCATGATTGACGGCAGAACAGAGGATGTTATGAAGCTTGAACCCCTTGCAGACAAGTGGCGTTCATTCGGCTTTATCGTTAAGGAAGTTGACGGCCATAACTTCAACGAGCTTGCCGATGCTATCGACTTTGCTCTCGAAAACAAGGGCGCTCCCGTTATGATTATCGCCGACACAATCAAGGGCTGCGGCGTTGACTACATGGAAGACGATTATAAGTGGCATTACGGCGCACTTAACGAAGAAAAATATGAGCAGGCTAAAGAAAGCCTCGAAAAATACTATGCAAAACGCGTTGCTCGCGCAGAAAAGGAGGGCATCTGATTATGGCAGGAGGACTTACATATACAGCAACCGAATCAACCGCTTTTTCAACTGCCGAAATTTACGGCAAGGCTCTCTGCGAGCTTGGCGAAAAGCATCCCGAGGTTGTTGCTCTCACAGCTGACCTTGGCAAATCAACAAAAATCGGTATGTTCGGCGAAAAATTCCCCGACAGATACTTCAATGTAGGTATTGCAGAGCAGAACATGTTCGGCATGGCTGCAGGTATGGCAAGAGCGGGTCTTGTTCCGTTCCTTTCAACCTTTTCGGTTTTCGCTTCACTCAGAAGTGCAGACCAGCTCCACACCGACATCTGCTATCAGAACGTTAACGCAAAAATCATTGCTACCCACGCAGGCACATCATTCGGTCAGGCAGGTTCAACCCACCACGCAATCTGCGACATGGCTGTTGCCCGCTCAATCCCCAACCTGACTGTTATCTGCCCCGCAGACGGCCTTGAAACCTACAACGCCGTTCACGCAGCATATGACAACTTCGGCCCCTATTATATCCGCATCAACAGAGGCTTTGACCGTGTTCTTTATGATACCACGGACTACGGCTTCGAGGTTGGCAAGGCTGTAACAATCAACGAGGGCTCCGATATCACAATCATCGCTTGCGGCTCCTGCGTATTCCAGGCATATCAGGCTGCAAAGTTCCTTGAAACCAACGACGGTCTTAAGGTAAGAGTTCTCAACATGCACACAATCAAGCCCATCGACAAGGAAGCTGTTGTTAAGGCTGTTATGGAAACCCGCCGCATCATCACCGCTGAGGACCACAATGTTATCGGCGGCCTCGGCTCGGCTGTTGCAGAGGTTATCGTTGAAGCAGGCAAGGGCTGCGCATTCAAGCAGCTCGGTATTCAGGATAAGTTCGCACCCATCGGTCTCCACGAAGACATCATGTCCAGCCTCGGCATCGACCAGAACGGCATCATTGCCGCTGTTCGTGAGGTTATGGGTAAGGACTTCGAGCTCGACGACGACTGGGACGACGAGGTTTAATTTACATTTTTTCACTTTCTCGCTCGGTTGTGTATAGAACACTTCCGTCTCTGCGAAAGCAAAAATAATTGTAAATTACCGAAACCAACTGAAAGGAATGATTTATATGGCTTCAAGAGAAGATATATTAACCAATAAAATTTTCCTTTGTGCGGTTCTTCCTCTTATCAAAACAATCGCCTCCGACGACCCCGGTCTTGCAAAGAAATTTGAGCACGCTCATGCAGTTATTCAGGTCAGCGCAAAAGACCCCGAGGCACCCGAAGGCAAGTATTCAACCCATTTCGTTGTTAACTGCGGCGAATGGACTGTTCACACAGATAAGGTAACGGACAATGCTCATATCGAGCTTGAATTCAAGAGCATTGAAACCATGAACGCATTTTTCAAAGGAAAAATCGGACCCTCCACTCTTCCCAAGATGAAGGGCATCACCAAAAAGCCTGCAGTGTTTGCGGCATTCATGATGACACTTCTCAAAATGTCATCTCTTTTAACCGCAAAAGAGGCTCCCACCGATGAAGAAGCAAAGAAATTGCTTGTTAAGTGCTATTTCTACCTTCTTTCAACCGGTATCAGCACCCTCAACAAGCACGGCCACGAGGAGATTCACAAGTGGACTCTCGCCAGCCCCGACAGAGTTTATGCATGGGCGGTTGACGGATATCCCGAGCTTTCGGCTTATATCCGCATAAAGGCAGGTAAGTCAAAGGCAGGCAGAGGCGTTTATAAGCGCGCTCTTCCGTTCTTCACTATGAGATTTGACTGCCTTGACAGCGCACTCGGTATTCTTATGGGCACCGCAGATATGCTTGAATTCACCAAGGAAAGCAAGCTTATCATGGACGGCGCACCCGAATTCGGCGCACAGATCGGTGACTACATGCTCAAGGTCGGCGACTACGCAAGATAATTCAATAAAAGTTAAATCGGCTTGCAGGGAATTCCCCGCAAGCCGATTTTTTTGAATTATATTATGGCTTAACAAGCAGTCCGCGCCTTAAAAGCGAGAGCAGCTTTATGTTTTCCTTGGCTGTGCCCACATAATCCGCCATGCCGTTTGCCGCGGCAATTCTTTTGCGGTAGGCAAAGCCGCTGTTTGCGCCGATTGATTTGAGTGCATCAACAACGGATGTTTCGTCGTGTGCACAGGCTTTGAAATAGTTTTTACCCGAGGGATATTCAATCCACGGGCATTTGCCCCAATTTTCCCAATTTCTGCCTTTCAAATCGGTTTCCACAACGCCGAAATTAAAGCCTCTTGCCTCAATTACCCTGCCGCAGCCCGCGTAAATGCCAACATGACCCGGCATAAACACCAGAATTCCCGGTATGTCCGGCATGGTGCCGATATTTCCTCTTTCCTTGCATTTTTTGAGCATACCGTTTGCGGAAACATCCTGCGATGCCTTGTATTTTGGCGGCAATTCGGGTGATTCGCTCCAGAGGAAGCCCTTAATCAGCCCCACGCAGTCGTGCACTCTTTCGCCGATTTCCGATTTATATTTTTCCAATCTTTCGTGTTGGTAGTGGCTCGGATACTGCTTTTTTTTCGCGGTCAAAAGGCTGACCGTTGCGGTGTTGCCGAAGGTGCCGTACCAATACGGTCTGCCAAGCTGCGCCTTGGCGTAGTCCACAAGCCCCGTGTTTGTTTTAGGCAGGGTCAGCCCTCCCTTCCGCAGGCGTCAACAAAGCCCTCGCCTATGATATAGGCAACAACCGCCGCGCCCGATGTAATTATTGCGGTGACCTGCGCGGTTACGCTTTCCGAAACGCCGAAAGCGAGCATAATCGGAGTTACAAACCCGATAACCGCCGCCCAGAATTTTCTGCTTGTAAGCTTTTGCTTCCAATTAATTTCCATAATAATCTCCTTTCATTTCTCAAGCTCGCGCAGTCTGTAGTCAATTGCGCCCACGCGCTCCTCAAGCTTGCCCGTGCGTTCAATAACGCTGTTGTGCTTGTCCACCTTTTTTTCAAGCTGTTCAAGGCGGTAGCTTGTCAGCTTTGAGTTGACGGCAATGCCCGCAAAGGTGCCCAATGCGGAGCCGCACAAAGTGATAAGCGAAACAACAACCTCGGTTTCCATTACGTTGCCCCGCTTTCGTCGATATAGGTTACTCGTGCGGCAACAAAGCAGTATGCTGAAATGAAGTCATAGAATTTGTTTGTTTCAGACAAAAAAGTAACCAGCGCAACGCATGTTCCGCCAAAATCACTTAAATAGAATGCTCTGTGTCCGTTAAGAACATAGGGTGACTGAGGGTAAAAGGCGATCATATCTCTCAAATCAATCCATTCCGATTCGGTGCCGCCCTCATTAATTTTGATTTCAACACTTAAAATTTCTGAATTTTGGGGAATAACCGAATTGCAATCAAAAATTAAAAAGGTATTTGACGCATAACCGTCAACAACGGCATCCGCCTCGCCGTTATTGTTATAAAGAACCGCGGTTTTAATGTTTTGTGCGCCGATTGCCTTGCCGCTGAAGGTGAGCGAGCCGTCTGCTTCGCCAAGCTTATCAAGAACGGCAAGGTTGCGGTGATAATGCGAGGGGAGCGCGGTATTCTGGGAAAAACCGCCCGCAATGCCGCAACCGCAGCGCACGGCGGAAGCCTCAAAGGTCAGCCCGTGAACAAGCGGAGTTTTAACAATCAGATTATTGCTGTCGTCGCGGCCCTCAAGCTGGATAGCTATTGAATAGCCGACCGAAAGACGTTCGGTAACGGCAACGGTGAATTGCTCCGCCTTGGGGTATGGGTCTGTTTCAACAGTACCTCTTGCGGTTGCAAAAACCGCAACATAGTTTGTTATATTTTCGTTTTCCGCCATCTCCGCGGGAGGGGTGATAACAAGGCTTGCGGCGTTTTTTTCGCCGATGCGTCCGATAATCCTGCCGTCAGGGAACGGGTCTGTTAAGTTAAAATCAATTCTGTAGTTTCTCATTTTTCTCCTTTTCCGTATAGCACCACAGCTTCGCCTGATGCAGAAAATCCAGCATCATCGAAAGCTTGGTGCGGGTTGAAGCGTAGTCGATTAAAAGCGCCTCAATGTCGGGCTTTTCGGGAGAATAGAGGTTAAAAAGGTCCGAACAGATTGTTGCGGCGTAATCGACCTGCTGCCTTATCTGAGAAACGGGAATCTCCGTTTCGAACGGACAGCATTTCTTGCACATTGGCGTCACCTCCGTTGAATTATTTGTCTTTTACGTTTTATGCCGTAATGGCGAATGCAGCTTTCTGTTAACGAACATTTGTTCGCTGACGATTACTATGATAGCGGGGTTTTTTGGATTTGTCAATAGTTTTTTAAGGTTTGCAACAAAAAAAGACTGCTTCACAAAAGTGAAACAGTCTTTGATGAAATATTGAATTAAAGAATTACCGAAACAAGTATTGCCGCTAATGCGAACATCTGAACAAAGGGCATAATGAAAGGAAGAATGGGGAGCATCTGCAAAACTGAAAGTGCGCCGATGCCAACCTTTATTGCCATTGTGCTCTCCGCTTCGGAGATATTCTGCCAGCAGAAATAAACATCGTTACCTTCGGTGTAAATTTGGTCAAGCCCTACGCCGTCCTTGGTTTCGCTGACGCCGAAGCCGCATTCCTTAAGGCCGTCAACAACAAGCTTTGTCATTTCCGCATCCTTTAAGGTGATTCTGCCGGTCAGTCGAAGCTCGTCTGCAGGCTCTTCCTGGCGGAGATGGCCGTTTTTAAAGCCTGTGCACCACCAATATTTGGTGTATTCTCTTGTAAATTCGCGGGTCCAGCTGCCGTTAAGCTCTTCATGCCAGAGGGTCATTTCCATATTGAGCCAATCTTCCTCTGCGGGGCAGCTGAAGAATGTCCATTCATTAATACCGTCGTCAACATGGGGGCGGTTATAAATACCGATTTCGCCGCCATAGAAAATAAGACCGTACTGACCCTTCCACATCTGAAGCATCCAGTCCTTATCCTCATATGTGAAGAAAACGCGGATATAATCATATTCAAGCAAAATATAGGGTGAAGCAATGTCATAGATTTTGCCGAAGCCGAAGTTATACTGCCATGCTTCCTTGTCGTTAGTATAATAATAGTCGTCAATGTAGCTGTACTGATAGCTGAGCACCTGCTGATTAACAAGGAAATCTCTCAAAAAGTTGCTTTTTGCAACAACATTGATTGCAAATTCGCCGGTGAGGGTCTGGCCGTCAATATATGCCTTTGCAAAGATAACCGCTTTACCTGCGCTCACACCCTTGACAACGCCGTTTGAGTCAACCGTTGCAACGGATTCGTCGGAGGAGCTCCAGAAAATCTGCGGCTGGGTTTCAACATTGGTAACGGAAGCTGTCATCTGAATGGTTTTTCTTTCGGTTACGGAAAGATGGTCGCTTTTAAGAACAAGCGCATGGTTCACAACTGCTTCGCCGTTTTCAGCGGAGTTTTCTCCGTCAACAGCATAAACCGTTGCGGCAAAAACGCTTGTGAATGCGAACAGAAGCACAAAAAATACTGCCGTAAGCTTAACTGCAAATCTCTTCATTGTTTACCTCCCAAAAATATTCCTATATACTATACCCAAAATATGCTTAAAAATCAAGTAAAATTTTCATTTTGTATGGTCAGAAATGCGCTTTTGACCGAAGATTTTCAGCGTTTTTTGCAATTTTTATGCCGATGGTGCATGAAAGTGCAAAATAACATATTTACTATAAGGTATGTTTTATGGTATAGTTTATTGAAGAGTGAAAAATTAAGGATATATATTATGGGCGTGGGCAACTCCTGCCTGAATTTTTATCTTTTCACCATCAGTTATCATAATTCGGAGGCATACCGTGGAACTCAAAAAGAACGACAGAATAAATTTAAAAATAGATTCCTGCTCCGTCAACGGAAGCGGCGTGGGCAGGCATAACGGCATGGCGATTTTTGTGCCCGCAACGGCGGTGGGCGACGAAATAACCGCGCATATCCTCAAGGTCAAAAAGAGCTATGCCTTTGCAAAGGTCGAAAGCGTCATAACCCCCTCTGCAGACAGAATTGAGCCCGAATGCCCCGTTTATCTTAAATGCGGAGGATGCGTCTTTTCGCATATGACATATGAGGCGGAGTCAGGGCTGAAGGCGGCGCATGTTGCCGAATGCTTCAGGCGCATCGGCGGAGTTATGCCCGAATTTGAGCCGATTATCGCCGCAGAGAGCACCTGCCGCTACCGCAACAAGGCGCAGTATCCCGTTGCGTTTGAAAACGGCGAAATCAGAACGGGGTTTTATTCGCCCCACAGCCACCGCGTTGTTCATTGCCCCGACTGCCTTTTGCAGCCCGAGGAGTTTGAGAGAATATTAACCGTTTTTTCGCAACATATAAAAGAAAACGGCGTTTCGGTCTATGACGAAACCTCTCACCGCGGGCTTTTGCGCCATATTTATATCAGAAAAGGAAGCGCGAGCGGAGAAATCATGGTTTGTGCCGTTATCAACGGCAAAAAACTGCCTTCAGAGGAAAGGCTGGTTGATGCTCTGCTTGAAAAAGAAAAAGCGATAAAAAGCATTGTTGTCAATGTCAACACAAAAGACACAAATGTTATCCTCGGCGATAAGTGTCGCACCCTTTGGGGCAGCGATTATATAACGGATATTCTCTGCGGGCTGAAATTCCGCATTTCACCGTTGTCGTTTTATCAGGTCAACCGCAATCAGGCGGAGAAGCTTTATAACAAAGCGGCGGAGTATGCGGGCTTGACGGGCAGCGAAACGGTAATGGACCTTTACTGCGGCGCGGGCACAATCGGGCTTTCCATGGCAAAAAACGCCAAAGAAATCATCGGCGTTGAAATAGTGCCCGAGGCGGTTGAGGATGCAAAGCTCAATGCCGAAATAAACGGCATAGGCAACGCAAGATTTATCTGCGCGGATGCGGCGCAGGCGGCACAGATGCTGAAAGACGAGGGTGTATGCCCCGATGTTATTATTCTTGACCCGCCCAGAAAGGGCTGCAGCTCCGACATGATAAAAACGGCGGCTCAAATGCGCCCCGAAAGAATTGTTTATGTTTCCTGCGACCCGGCAACCCTTGCGCGCGACTGCGGAATTTTTGCCGGCCTCGGCTACACGGCGGTAAAAGCAACCCCTGTTGACCTCTTCCCCCGAACCGGACATTGTGAGACGGTATGTCTTTTGTTCAAACTCAACGCAAAGCACCATATCGAGATTGATTTGGATATGGATGAGCTTGATCTGACCGATGCCGAAAAGAAAGCCACCTATCAAGAAATCAAGGATTATGTGCTTGAACATAGCAGCTTGAAAGTCAGCACCCTAAATATCGCACAGATAAAACAAAAATGCGGTATCATTGAGCGTGATTGTTATAATAAACCAAAGTCTGAAGATGCAAGACACCCCAAATGTCCAGAGAACAAAGAAAAAGCAATCAAGGAAGCATTAAAACACTTCGGAATGATTAAATAAATATGTTTTAAAACCTCTGAAAACCATTTGATTCTCAGAGGTTTTTCTATAACTTAAATTCTCGCCTTTGTAACGGTCAAAACTTAAAATTGAGGTTGCGAATCAAACTATATGTAACCCCCATTGTTACTTCTTGACCTATCATATATAACAAGAAAGTCAGGGAGCCTGAATATTTTTTGCTATTTCAGTATTTGATATAATAGAGGTGTTATCTGCTTTTTGTATTTATAATGATCTTTCTTTCACCTTTTTCATTTCTTTTTTCAGTCGGGCATTATTTAAATCTTCCCAAAGCGGCATAATCAAACCGCCTCTGAGTCTCATTGCTGCTTCATGCATGGAAGCGTAATAAGCAACTTTGAAATCCGTATATTCGGATAATTTATATTTTTGTTTGTATGTTTCGTACAGACCGTAGGCATCGCCCCACATATTGCGAAGCTGGAACAAATCATATTCTCTGTCTGCCCAAAGAGTGCCGCAGGGGTCAATAAAAGCTGTGAGTTTTAATGTTTTGGGGTCAGCCATTATATTCATTATATTGAGGTCGCCGTGTATGAGTACGGGATTTGTTTTTTCTTCAGGGAGAGAGTTGAAAAGATACGTTGCATCAATAAGCAGTTTCAGTTTTTTCTTGCTGAACTTTCCTTTTTCGGATAATTCTTTCAGAGCAGCGAGCCAAGGCTCCTGCTTTTCTTTTTTATAGTATTCAAGCCAACTGTCATAAGCAGGGTTTGACAATGAACCGAATTTATCATTCGTAACGCTGTGCCACTCGAGCATACCCGAAATAACATCATCGGCAAATTTTTGTTTCTGGCTCTTGCTTTTCAATAAAAAAGCAGGGTTTAACACATTCTGCCCTTCAACAAAGGTCATAGCTAAAATTGCCGTTTCTTCATCTTCATAAGTAAAAAGAACCTTCGGCATTTTTACGGTTGTGTTCGCAGAAAGCAGATTGAGCTGCCCTGCTTCTTCATACTGCGAGCCCTGAACTCTGTATGCTTTGACAGCGATTGTTTCGCCGTCGGAAAGCGTGGCTTTACAGACTCTGCCGAAGCTGCCACCGCCGATGAATTTTATATTACCCGCTTTTTTATTAAGTTTTTCAAAAACAATCTGAGGCAAAAGGGGTAATAAATATTTATCACTGTTATCAAGAATTTTCATCGCTGTTCCTCCATAATTCTGCTTTTGACAAGGTTATATGCAGTTTTGCTTTCGGGTAAAAACGAAAACAACTGAAAACAATGACACATGCCCTCGAATTTATGAAGCTCGGCATCAACGCCAACGGATTTCAGTTTTTCATAAACTCTGTCGTTATCGCTTTCATCAAGCTCTGCTGTACCGCATATCAGAGTGACTTTCGGAAATTTTTCAAAACTGCCGAACAACGGCGAGATATACGGGTCGGTTCTGTCAACATCAAGAACATACTTTGATATTCTTCTGAGCAGGTGAAGATTATCTTCGATTTTCTTGTGTTTTGAAATTCCGTAAAACGGGTCTGTGTATGCGTTAGTAATTCTTGAATCACCGCTTGATGTTGCATCCGCCCAAATAGAAAAACAAACAATATGATTCGGCAAAGGATAACCGTTATCACGAAGCCACAAGGATGATGTCATTGCAAGGGTTGCACCTGCACTGTCGCCGATGATAACAATATCGGAATTATTGACACCCTCATCAAGAAGATGAAGATAAACTTTTACAACATGGTGCATCTGCGACGGGAGCTTATGCTCGGGAAATCTTCCGTAATCAACATTTATAACCGTTGCACCGTAAAACATATTGCTGTATTTTTCGGCAAGCCTGCGGTAAAAATCGTTCAGTTCGATTTTAAATCCGCCGCCGTGAATCATCAGTATAACTTTTTCTGTTTTGCAATTACGATTTATGAGCTTTTCATATTTCACACCGTCGGTTGTATGTTTTGAATGTATAAAGTTTTTTGAGGGCTTGTATTTTGATTTTTTATCCTTCGTCAGCTTTGCCGCATTGTCGGACAGCTTTGAGCTGTCGGATAACGGCGAATGAAAAATCAAACGCAAGGTTGACATAAATATTTTTGAAGTCAGAGATTGCATAATATCACCCGTATTGTCAAATCTTCATATGTTACACAAGACTGATTGTTACCTTTTCTCCGTTTTCACCGTCAACGGAAAGAATTTCTCCCGAAAGACCTGTTCTTATTGCGTTTTCGATTGTGCTTGCCTGAGCACCCGTAAGACCGCCGAAGGTGCTGCCTAAATTAAGTCCAAATCGCACAATAGTAAGAGGAATTCTGACATTTGAAACTTTACCGTTCTTTTCGGTTGTAATAAGGAGAGTTGTTGCCTTCTTACCCGTAAAAACAGGCTCCTCATATGTAGTTTCGGGTTCGGTATATGTTTTTGCTTCTGCAACATTTTCTGTTGCGGCAGCAACACCAAGCAATTCATCAACGCTCGTTCCGAAAATCTTTGCAATTGCGGGCAAAAGCGAAATATCGGGGCAGGATAAATTGTTTTCCCACTTTGACACCGCCTGAGGTGATACTCCGAGATTAGCCGCAAGCTCTTCCTGAGTCATACCCTTTACTTTTCTTCTTGCTGAAATGTTGTTTCCGAGATTCATAATTTATTCTCCTTCAAATTTTGGTTCGGCTTGCTTTCGCCGATTTCATTGTTGCAAAACTCTTCGGTTGAGTCAACAAACGAACCGTTGAAATCGGTAAACCATCGGTTGTTTTTGAAGTATCAACTGACGGTTGATACTTTTTATGCCTTATTCGGGAAGTGTATCACAGAAAAGCATGGTTGTGAGTGCAGCCTTCTGTTCATCGGTCGGAAGAGTGAGCATTCCCGATTTGAGAAGCTGTTCGATAACGGTCATTCTCATGCGGCCGTTTGTCCACTTTGCTCTGCAGGCAATCTTATGAAACGGAAGCATATGATCGGCAACGCAGTCCTTTGTGAGTTCATAGTATTCTTTGCAGTATTTTTCAAGCTTCTTTTCAAGCTTTTCATCGGGGTCAGGAATAAGATTCATCAATTCATCACCGCCGTAGGTGGTAACAAGCATTGTTACCTTATCATTGTCACCGTCTTTAACAAGATAACCTTTTTCATAAAGGCGCTGATATTTTTCAAGAGAAACGTCATCCTTGCTGATTTTGCCCGAAATGTGTTCATAAAGGCTGTCAAAGTCACTTGAAAGACTGTCACGCCAACCGTTGCTACGATTGTCATAATATGTATCAAACTGCCATGCGCCGGTTGAATATTTTTCGTTTGTTCTTGTCATATCTCCACATGTACTGTACCGCTTATTACGGCTCAAATCATAATCAGGCTCAACCTCGGCAACCGCAACAAAATCTCCGCCGTCTTTTCTTTTTACGCTGTATTTGTCAAGCTCTTTCCATGTTTCGATATCCATTGATTTTTTGCCGACGGCAAGAATAACCACAGTCCACAGAAGAAGATTGATGTCGTTATCGGGAATGTAGATTTTGCTCATATCAAGCTTTTTGACCGCATCAATAACAGAAGGGATATATTCTTCGCAGATAATTTTTGCATATTCTTCGTTGAGAAGCTGCTTTTTTCTGTCAATTTCATCCGTTGCTTCGGTTATATAAATGTTTGTTCTGTATTTTCCGCCACCGAGTCTGTCCATAAAGCCGTATTCTTCAAGATTGCGTACTTCATCTTCAATGAATATCGGTGAAACACCGAGTTCTTCGGCAATTTCGTTGACGGTTTTGGGGGAATGATATGCCGCATAGGCAATATTCTGGGTAAGGCTGTTGCGAAGAAAATCTGATGTGTCACCCTTGCTGCCTACAAATCCGCTGTGACCCATGTTTATAAATTTAACGGGATTAATTCCAAGTGTGCCTGGGGTTCTTTTCATTTCAATACCTTCTTTCAAGCTGTTTTTTGCTTCGTAGAGATGCCATTTGACCGTTCCGAGAGGGATGGAAAGTTTTTCTGCGATTTCGCCGAGCTTCAGATTATCATAGTAATGCATAACAACGATTTTGCGCTGGGTTTCCGATAGATATGCTATCTCACGTCTGAGTTTTTTCGCTTCTTCATCGGCAATCAGGTTCTTTTCGAAATCAGCGCTGTCAGGCAAAAACACCGAATCGATTGCAAGGTGTGCACTCTCCTTGCGCTCGGCAATGTATCTTGCAAAAACGTTGCAGGCAATGCGGTAAATATAGCCGTTGACATTTGCTATTTCATCCGCCTTAAGCAAAGAAGAGTAAACCTCAAGGGTTATTCTTGAAGCAAGCTCCTCTGCTTTATCAATGTCTGTCATTTTCGAAAGAGCAAAGCCGTAAAGCTTTTTGTAATATTCGGTGATGATTTTGTCGGCTCGTGATTTTTCCATTTTTCAGCATCCTCTCTGAACGGTTTCGAATATATAGTGAAACAGTCTGAAAAAAGGTTGGAATTTTAAAAAACATTTCGCTTTTCTATTCTATTTTACAATATGTTATAAATAAAAACAATATTTTCTTATTATGAAATAACAAAGAGCCGTCTCGTTGAGGCGGCTCCGTTACGGAATCTTTTTATCTGAATTTTACATCAACTTTATGGCTACCGATATCTGTTTTTATTTCGATATGGTTTCTGCCCGTTTCACCCAAAGGAATTATTTTATATTCGCCGTCGGTTTCAATGCTTTCGATTTCTTTATGAGCGAATATCACAGTCGGAACATCAAACACCCTGTCCTGATTGAATTCAAGGGTAAAAGCATTATTTTCTCTGTCGTGACGGTACTTTACGATATCACCGCAGACAGCAACGGGGAACGGTCTTGTGAGATGGTCAAAAAACGGCTGATCATATGTTTGCAACTATCCGATTAAACCAACCCATAAAACTTTCTGTCCTTTCAAGTGAAGAAATCTTGTTGAGGGCGGTGATATAGCTTTCCTGAAGAATATCTTCGGCTTCATGCTTGTCGCCGCAAATCTGAAGTGCAGTGAAATACGCCCTTGAACCTGTCAGCTTATACAGTTCCTCAAAAGCTTTCTTATCGCCCTTTTTTACTTTTTTAGCAAGCTCGTCAATTCTTTTGTTATTCTCTTTCACAACGAACCCTCCGTGTAAATAATTTCAGATTTCTACATATAAGACGAAAGAACAGTGAATAAGGTCTGTTAATTCATAAAAAAATTTAAGGAATTGATAATTGTTTTGATATCGGTGTTTAATCATCTGTGTTTTGCATGATGATTTTTATTGAGCTGAATAATCTTTTGAAAAATGCAATTATTTTATCAAAGAATCCTGCCTTTGAGGTCATTGCTTGATTATCCGAAGAAACCGCATTTCCTTTTGCATCACAGATTGTTGCCGTAAATGTGGTCTCGCCGCTTGATGAAGGAGTGATAACGCAAGCTGCACCATTTGAAGAAACGGAATATGAGAAGTTTCCGTTTGAAGCGCTCCATTTAACATAGCCGCCTTCGGGAATGTTTGCTATATCCGCATGAAGAATTATTCTGTCACCGTAGCTGATGTTTGTTTCAGAAGGATTGCAGATGCTGATATTGGCAGTTCCGTTTGTAATTTCAAATCGTCTTTAATATGAGTTTTTAGTCCATTGATCTTCCGGCTGTATGTGAAGCACAAAGCCAAGATTAATAATAAACGGCATTTCGTCTAAAATTTTCCAGCTGGTTTACAGAGTATTTCAACAGTATTATAATGAAATTCAACGGACATTTCAATAATTCGTTTATTGACGGCGACCTGTATATCCTGTATTATTTTATCATAACAGAAAATCCAAAGAAGGTGATTGCCTATGAAACAGAGCAACGATAAAATCAATGTGTTTAAAAATGTAATGTTTGCATTGAAGCTTGTGTGGGAAGCGGGCAAAAAAATGCTTATCGGAATATTTGCTGCCGAAATTGCAAACAACGTTTTATCAATGTATGTTCAGAATATTTTGTTTTTAAAAGTGTTACTCAGCATTATTGACGGCAGTGCAGATTTCAAAACATATTTTGTTTCGCTTCTGCTTTTCTTCGGAACATATCTTGCGGTTAATGTTATTTCAACTTTTGCAAACCGCACAAAAATGATTTCAACAAAGGTTGTGCTGAAAGAACTCAATAATAAAATCTTCAAGAAAGCCATAGAACTTGATGTGGGATGTTATGAAACCCCTGAATTTTATGATAAGTATACCCGTGCAACTCAGGTTGTTTCTTCGTCTTATTTCGAAACAGTTTGCTATTGCGTTGCAACAATCGTCGGCGGAATCATCGCTCTTATCTGCGTTGTGACGACAGTTACGGTTGTTAATCCGATATATCTTCTTTTCCTTCTGCCTGTAATTCTTGTTTTTGCTGTTGAACATCTCAGAAGCAAGGTTGCCTATAATCTTAGCAAAGAAATGACAACCAACAACAGAATAAAAGCATATATTCAGCGCACAATGCTTCTCAAAGAATACTCAAAGGATATGAGAACCTCCAATATTTTTGCTGTTATGCTTCAGCGATTCAAGACTGCAATTGACTCAAACATTGTTATTCTTAAAAATTACGGAGTAAAATTATTCCTTTACGGTATGTTAAGCTCGCTTTTCAGCGATTTTATTCCGATTATAGGCACCTACGCATTTGCCGGATATCAGTTTATTTACACAAACGCTCTTACTATTTCAGGCTTTTCCGTTGTTCTTTCTTCAATCAATGCCGTGCGTCAGTCAACAGTAAATATAGCCCGCAACTACGAAAGGCTTACGCAAACGGCGATGTATTTTCAGAATCTCCGTGATTTCTTTGACTATGAACCAAAAATCACAGACGGCGGAAAAGATGTGGAAGAATTTGAAAGCATCGAATTCAGAAATGTTTCGTTTGGTTATCCCGGTACGAACAAAAAAATCCTCAAAAACATATCGTTCAGAATTGAAAAAGGAGAAACAGTTGCAATTGTCGGCGTTAACGGTGCGGGGAAATCAACTCTCATAAAGCTTCTGCTCAGGTTTTATGATGCAGATGAAGGAGAAATATTCTATAACGGCATAAACGTCAAAGAATATAACGTTGCATCGCTTCGGAGTGCCTATGCAACCGTTTTTCAGGATTACAAAAACTTTGCAATTTCGGTAAATGAAAACATTATGTGCCATGAATGCACGGATGAAGAAAAGAATCTTGCCGAAAAGGCACTCAGACAAAGTGGAGTATGGGATAAAATCTCATATCTCCCAAAGGGTGCTGATACCGTTCTTACCCGTGAATTTGATGCCGAGGGTGTCGGTCTTTCAGGCGGTGAAAATCAGAAGATTTCAGTTGCCCGCCTCTTTGCCCAAGATTTTCAGATTGCCATTCTTGATGAGCCGAGCTCTTCGCTCGATCCCATTGCAGAATATGAAATGTATGAAAATCTTATAAAAGTAACCGAAAACAAAACCGTTATCTATATTTCCCACAGACTTTCAAGTGCTGTTCTTTCTGATAAGATTATCGTTCTCAGCGGCGGTGAAATCGTTGAATCAGGAACCCATTCCGAACTAATGGCTGACAACGGCGAATATTGCGGAATGTTCACCCTGCAGTCATCAAGTTACAAAGGAGAAAGCGAGGTGACAGAAAATGTTTAAGAAAAAAAACAAAGAAAAAACAGTTCACTCAATACCGTCAAATATTTTCTATTTTGTGAAGCTTATGTTCTCCATCTCCCCGCTGCTCGTCATCGGCGAACTGTTCTGGGGCGTGCTGATGGTTCTTCCCAATAACCTTATCAGCGTTATCGGCATCAAATATATTATCGATACCGTCACCGAAGGCAAAGACCTGAAACGGATTTTCCATGCCGTTGCGGTTATTGCGATTGTAATGATAGGTTCAACGGTTATTTCCCGCTTGTTTATGGATTTTTACTGGAACAAAGAACGGGAAAAGCTCTATTGCGGAATCAACAAAAAGATTTATGAAAAAGCCGTAAGTCTTGACCTTGAATCTTATGACAATCCCGAATTTTATAACAGATTTATTCTCACCATTGAATCATCATCGGGAAATGTTCAGAATCTTATGGTTCTTATAAGAGGAAATATCGGTCACATTGTTTCTCTTTTTGCCGTTTCCTCCGTAATTCTGTCAATTGACCCCGTATGCCTTATTATTATCTTCGGTGTGATTATTGCTTTCATGCCTTTCAGCAAAAAAGTTGGTTCGCTTGCGATGGAGAGAAGGATTGAAAACGCAAAGTATCACCGCCGTTCCGACTATTTTCAGAGGATTTTCTATCTGCAGGACTACGCAAAAGAAGTCAGGATGAATAATATTTCTCCTCTTCTCATTGACAGATACAACGATGCGGCAGACGATGTTATCAAAAATCAAAAAACATTTTTCGATAAAATAGCTTTCTGCAGTTTTATGCAGACAATCGGTGTACAGGGAATCGGCTTCCTTTTCATTCTTCCTCTGTATCTCGGTTACTGTGTTCTCGTAAAGCAAAGCATTTCTCCCGGCGATTTTGTTGCAACTTTCAACGGTGCTCATTCGGTTGCAATGTCATTCCAGGTGCTGGCGGTATGGGCATTGGCTCAGTTTTCGGAGCAGGCGAAGATGATTGATAAATACCGTGAATTTTTCAACACCGAATCAAAAATCAAAAGCGGTAAAAAGGTTGCTTCCAAAGCAGAGCCGAAAGAAATCCGGATCAAAAATCTTTCATTCACATATCCGGGTAACAATAAGCCCACTCTTGAAAACATCAGCCTTACCATAAAGCCCTATGAAAAAGTCGCTCTTGTCGGTTATAACGGTGCAGGCAAAACAACACTGACCAATCTTCTGCTGAGGCTTTATGATGCAACGGAAGGCGAAATCCTTATTGACGGCGAAAACATAAAAGACGTAACCGTGAAATCACACCGTGACAGATTTGCCGCCGTATTCCAGGATTTTCAGATTTTTTCCTGCAGTTTGGGTGAAAACATTGCTCTCAATATTGACCCCGATGAAAAAAGAGTGCTTGAAGCGCTCGAACACAGCGGTTTTGATAAGGAGATGAAAAACGGAACAAAAACTGAGCTTCTGCGTGAATTTGACGAAGAGGGCATTATGCTTTCGGGCGGCGAAGCACAGAAAACAGCAATTGCCCGTGCCTTTTACAAAGACTGCCCCTATGTTATTCTTGATGAGCCGAGCGCAAATCTCGACCCCGTTGCAGAGTATAATCTCAACCAGGCAATGATTGAAGCGGCACGGCACAAAACTGTTATCTTCATTTCACACCGACTTTCAACAACCGTCAATGCCGACAGAATATTTGTTATGGAAAACGGTAAAATCATTGAAAGTGGAAGTCACACGGAGCTTATGAATCTTAACGGCACGTATGCCTATATGTTCAATCTTCAGGCGGAGAAATATATAAAGGCAGAGAAATAAATCTTTGTAATTTTAAAAATTTCGGAGGTAATAATTATAAAGGAATATAAGATGGTTTATTTAAACAAAGAACTCAAATTTTCATGTGAAAATGATTTAGCTCAAGCAGAGGAAAACATAAACAAGATTGTAGCTGAAGGCTGGAGCTTCAGCAAGTTGTTTCTCCCGCTGATGGTTTAGGTGCATTGGCAGGCATTTTTGTCAAAGAAAAATAATAAAAAGATGCTTTAGATTATTTGCTATACAACTGAGCAAAACAAAAAGTTCAGGCAACATGTTTTGGTGTTGCCTGCTTTTTTGTTTTTACCCTATTGACACCGCTGAAAAACTGATATAAAATATTTGGCGAACATTTGTTTGCTATAAAATTAAAATATTTTTATTTTTTTTGTCATTTTTCAGGAAAAATATATCCGCTTTAATTCCATAAAAAGTGAGAGGATGTTCTCTGAAACAGTGATAATTTTGAACAAAGTGTAAATTATTGAATTTGCAGGAAAAATTCGTTCCATTTCGCTCCTTTATTTCAACGAAGAAAGTGACATCATCGAAGTTAGACACATAACACGGATTTGAGAAACAGACTTCTGAAATTCAGCGAGCAATATCCCGACTGTTGCAAGCTGACGGATGATGACGAACAAGGTGGAATGCTTTTTGAAATTCTCAAAGGCAGATTGAGTTTTAGACTCACCGCACCGTATTCGGAAGAACGCAGAAACGGGTTTAGTGAATATGCGAAGAAGCACGGTATAAGTCACGATAAAGAAAACTGATGAAATAGTTTTGAGTATATGTACGGTTGTTTTTCGTGTATGTGTGTGATATAATTATCTTAATAGATAAGATTGTAATAAGATGGGGTATAAAATGAAAAGGTTTAAAATTCCGATTATTATAGGTTCAATAATTATCATTCTCTTTATTGTTAATTTGCGATTTGACTTAATCGATCGTGTTTTAGTGCAATTCAGCAGTGAAAAATATGCTGAATATGTTTCTGAAATTGATTATGAAAAAGAGTTGTTAAAAGAACCTGTATGTGTCAAAGAT
Source organism: Acutalibacteraceae bacterium (assembly GCA_045532895.1). Lineage (GTDB taxonomy): Bacteria > Bacillota > Clostridia > Oscillospirales > Acutalibacteraceae > CAG-177. The sequence continues at coordinate 19,776 of JAZSGU010000132.1, forward strand.
ATGGCATCTGAAGATACTGAACTTACTAAAACAGAGCTTGATAAAATTATTTATACTTATGATTTTCATGCACAGCTTAGAGAAAAATATAATTTATCTGCTATAGCAACAGCTGACAGTGATTTTGATAAAACGGTTCAGGTTCTTGAATGGCTTACGGAACACACAAATTACAGTGGGATGCAAATGAAACTTTTGAAGGACGATACTCTTAACATTTTGGATTACTCCTTTGACAAGCCTTTTACCCGTGCTATCAACTGCCGTTACAGAGCAATATCCTTTGCAGATTGCCTTGTAGCAGTGGGAATAAAGGCATTCCCTGTGGCTATGGTATCTTCGGAGTTCACTGGTTCTCATTTTACTTGTTTGGCATACATATCCGAAGAAGATAAGTGGTGTTCTTTTGACCCATCTTTTGGTTGCTGGTTCACCGATGACGAGGGGAATCTTTTGGATATTTTTGAAATAAGAGAGCTGTTTTTAGAAAATAAAGAGCCGATTGTTAAAGGATATAGTTTTAATGGCGAACAAGAAAACTTTGATGTTTATATTAATTTCTTTATGAAATTTTGTATTTCAAATCTCAGCACGTGGGCAGACAATTCCGGTGAAGGAAGGTCCAAAAATACCTTTTCAGAAAGAAAACAGTTTAATTCTGTTATCCCGGAAATAAAAACATTCAACAACGAAAAACAATTCAATGAAATGATTAGTTAGAAAACTTTGAAAAATTCAATTCGTTGAATTAATTGTATAAACAAAAATCAAATATATTTCATCAAACCGTTTCACTTTTAGTGAGGCGGTTTTCTTATGCCCAAAATCGAAAGGAGATGTTAAAAAGAAATATGCTGAAAACACGGCAAAAAATACGAAGCCGCTCTTTTTAAGTGACTTCGTATGATTAGTGTTTAATGCTTATTCAAGAACAGAAAGGATTTCTTTGAATTCATCAGTTGCCTTGAAATCATCAGACAGAGGATATTTTCGGGTTAAAAGTTCTTTTACTCTGCTTTTTGCGATAAATGTGCTGCTGAGAGTGTGCTTATCAAATTTTTTATCTTCAAACATTGTTGAGTGCATAGTGGTAACAGAAGAAATTGACACCCTTGACCCCGATGACAGACACTATATAAAATGTAAAGCGGACCTTGACGATCGCCTTTACAAGATGCATGATAAGATAGAAAACACAGAGAGTTTGTTGATTGCAGCAAGAGCAAAGAAAACGGCAATCGAAGCTGAAAAGCTGACTGCCGACAATATATACAAGGTGTTGATTTACTTTGAAAAGCGGTACGCCGTTATGGATGAATATGAACGATGTAAATTTATGGAATCTCTCGTTTCCGAAGTCCATGTCTATGAAGAGCGCAAGCCGAACGGACAATGGCTGAAAACCATAAAGCTCAGGCTTCTCATCATAGAAGAAGATATGGAAATATGTTTGGACAACGGAACACACGTCGAATGCGTGACCTTGCTTACGCGTTCAGTGATATAAAGCCTAAAAGAATTTGCAATATGTGCGCGGCACGCGGTTAAGGAAAATATCATATCGCAACAGAAATAAGCGAGGTTTTAGCACATTTGCGAGAGCAAATATATCGCCTGATTCAACAATATAAGCATAAAAACGACCACGGCATTTCGCCGTGGCCTAATATTTTCTTATTCGATTTCCGCGCTGACTGCGAGGTCATAAAGCTCTTCAACTTCCTTGGAGGGCTTTTTATCAATGAGGGAAACAACGATTGCAAAAATTGCGCCTGCGATAAATCCGGGAAGAAGCTCATAAACGCCTGTGACGTCTGTGAGGAAGTTCATCCAAAGAACGTCAACAACCGCGCCGCCTACAACGCCTGCAATCGCGCCTTTGTAAGTAAATCTCTTCCAGAAAAGTGAAAGAATAATTACGGGACCGAATGCCGAGCCGAAGCCGCCCCATGCGTTGTCAACAAGGGTCATAATGCTTGCCGCGCCTTCGGATTTGCTGCTTGCGATGAAATAAGCAATAACAGCGATAATAAGAACAACGATTCTGCCGACCCAGAGAACTTCCTTGTCGGAAGCCTTCTTTCTGAAGATGGGCTTATAGATATCGCTTGTGAATGAGGATGAAGCAACAAGGAGCTGGGAGTCAGCAGTGCTCATTGCGGCGGCAACGATGGCCGAAAGAAGAAGACCTGCAATAAAGCCGGGGAAAAGCTTCTGAGCAAGAGTTACGAAAACAAGTTCCTGCTGACCTGCATCAACCAGAGCCTGTGTGGGAGCAAACGCTCTGCCGAGAATAGCCATTGCGATTGCTGCGCCAAGTGAGAGAACAACCCATACAATGCCGATTGTTGCAGATTTTTTGAGAACCTTGGAATTTTTTGTTGACATGAATCTTACGATGATGTGAGGCATGCCGAAATAGCCGAGACCCCATGCGAGACCCGATACAACATCCTGCCAGCTTGCGGAGAAGGGGTTGAGGGGGCTTACGCCGCCGTCAACTGTTTCGAACACGCTGAAATCAAGCTCCTGAACGAACATCATCATAAAGGGAACAGCGAGAAGAGCTGCAAGCATCATAAGACCCTGGAAGAAGTCTGTCCAGCAAACAGCCTTAAAGCCGCCGAGGAATGTGTAAACAATAATAATTGCAGCAAAGATAAGAAGCGCAAGATTGGGATTTTCAGCAAGCTGAGGAACAACCTGAATGAAAACCTTCTGACCGGCAACAAAGCTTGATGCAACATAGATTGTGAAGAAAACAAGGAAAACGACAGCACAGATTATCTGGAGAGCAGGGCTCTTTGTGAGGAATCTGTTCGAAAGATACTGGGGGATTGTGATTGAATCGTTTGCCGCCTGGGAGAATTTGCGAAGTCTGCGGGCAACAAAAATCCAGTTAGCCGCCGTGCCGAGGGCAAGACCGATACCAATCCAAACCTGACCCATGCCGAAGGCAAGAATGCTGCCGGGGAAGCCCATAAGCAGCCAGCCGCTCATGTCGGAAGCCTGTGCGCTGAGTGCCGTTACCCAGGGACCCATTGAACGTCCGCCGAGGAAGTAGTCCTTTTCGCCGCTGCCTTTTGACTTGAAGAAGAAGAAAAGGCCGATACCGAGCACGACGACAAAATAAAGAATAAATGCCGCAAGTTGTGTTGTCATAAAAATCAAAAACCTTTCAAAAATATTGTAACCGATATATTAGCAGAAATTGAACACAGATGCAATACAGACTGCATTATAGAATTTAGTTCATACTTTGCTTTGCGAAAACATAACGCAACGCTTTGATTTCAATGCGTTGCGTTATGGAGTGTTATTCATACAACAATTATCATTTTACTTTGAACCCGTTCAAAAACATCGGCAGCAGGCTTTGCGAATAGTTGCAAAGGGAATAGTTGCCGTTGCAAAGGCACCAATCATAGAGAAGCGCGCGCTCGAAAAGGGCATATGCCTTGAGAATTTCGTTGGTCGAAATATCGGAGCGGAGCTGACCGTTTTGCTGACCGTGAGAAATTATTTTTTTCAGCAGTCTGAAATATGTTCTGTTATTATCAAGCAAATGCTTTTCACCCGCGGTAATAAGCTGGGTGGAATACATTCTTGCAAGCAGGTCAAGCGAAATGCGGTTTTCAATCATAAAGAAAAGCTCGCGGTTGAGGTCGATAAGCGTTTGAAAGGCGTCGCCGTCAAGGTCGATTCCGCCCTCAAGGGCTTCATATTTATTGTCAAAAAGATAGGAGAGGGTTGACAGCAGAGCATCCTTGCCGCTGAAATGGTGATAAAATGAGCCTTTTGAGGTTTCGGAGCGCTCAACGATGTCCTCGATTGTGGTGTTTTCATAGCCGTTTTCATAAAACAGCTCCCACGCGGCATTGACTATTTTCATTTTTGTATTGCGCGAATCTTTTCTGGGCATGGGAGACCTCCTTTTAAAATTGTAGGGGACGATGCCTACATTGTCCCTTATGCGATTTCGCTGTAATTACCGTGCGCCCATGGCGCACACGGGTTGTCGGGGACGCCAACCCCTACAATCAACCTATAACACCGAGGTGCTCAAGCAGAATCTTCAGCCCCATTAAGATGAGAATAATCCCGCCTGCAAGCTCTGCTTTGGATTTGTATTTCACGCCGAAAATGTTGCCGATTTTGATGCCGACGGCGGAAAGCGCAAGTGTGATAACGCCGATAAAGCCAACCGCGGCGCCGATGTTGACATTGGGCAGCAGGGCAAAGGTTATGCCGACAGCGAGAGCATCAATGCTTGTTGCAACCGCAAGGGTGAGCATCTCTTTAAAGCCCATGGAACCGTTGGCGCATTCCTCGTCTTTGGAAAGTGCTTCTTTTATCATGTTTGCACCGATGATGCCGAGCAGAATGAATGCAATCCAATGGTCAATTTTGGTTATGTATTCCTCAAACGTTGCGCCGAGGAAATAGCCTATCGCGGGCATGAGTGCCTGAAATCCGCCGAACCATACGCCCGCGAGAAGCATCTGCTTGATTCCCGCCTTTTTAACGGCAAGACCCTTGCAGACCGCAACGGCAAAAGCGTCCATGGAAAGACCGACGGCGATGATAAAAAGCTCTGTCAATGACATGAATACACATCTCCCGATAATAAAAAAATCGGATACGCGCCGTACCCGACAAGGTTTTATTTTTAGTTATTTTAACACGCGGCAAAGCCGTTTGTCAATACGGGCAAAGCCGCAATTTTTCTTTTGTTGTTAGTTACAAAATATATCAGTAATATTTATATATTTTTTATTTATTAAACTATTGAAAAAGTCCGTGTATATATAGTATAATCAATACAGTATGTATTAAGGAGGATAACCATGAAAAAAGTCGGAATTATCATGGGAAGCGACAGCGATTTGCCTGTTGTTGAAAAAGCCATAAATACTCTTGCGGAATACGGCGTGCCCTACGAGGTTCACGTTTATTCGGCTCACAGAACTCCCGAGCAGAGCAAGATTTTTTCACAGAACGCAAAGGCCGAGGGCTTTGGCGCAATTATCTGCGCCGCAGGCAAGGCGGCTCATCTTGCGGGCGCTGTTGCGGCAAACACCACTCTTCCTGTTATCGGTATACCCGTTAAATCATCAACTCTCGACGGCATGGACGCGCTTCTTTCAACCGTTCAGATGCCCGCAGGCATTCCTGTGGCAACGGTTGCTATCGACGGCGCAGTTAATGCCGCTTTGTTGTCTATACAGATTCTTGCGGTTTCGGACGAAGAGCTTGCAAAGAAGCTTGCCGACGCAAGAGCAGCCGCAACCGAAAAGGTGCTTGCGGCAAATGCAAAGATTGAAGAAAAGTTTAATAAGTGAAGAATGAAGAGTGAAAAGTGAAGAGTTAAGGGTGGGCGTTGCCCACACCCGATTAATATATTTGGTCATAGGCGGAGCCTATCCGAAACTTTTCATTATTCACTTTTAACTTTTCACTTAACCACGGAGGTAAAATCTATGGGAGGATTTTTCGGTGCAACGTCAAGAAGGGACGTTGTTCTGGACGTGTTTTTCGGCGTTGACTACCATTCGCATCTCGGCACCCGCCGCGGCGGCATGGCGGCAGTTAACGAAACAAAGGGCTTTCAGCGCGATATCCACAATATCGAAAACTCGCCCTTCCGAACAAAGTTTGCAGGCATCTGCGAAGAAATGCACGGCAACGCCTGCATCGGCTGCATAAGCGACAGCGACCCGCAGCCCATTCTTATCCGCTCCAATCTCGGCGTTTATGCCATAACAACAATCGGCTGCATTAACAATGCGGACGAGCTTATAGACGAGTTTCTTTCTGTCGGCGGCGGTCATTTCACAACAATGACCTCGGGCAAAATCAACTCAACCGAGCTGGTTGCCGCGATGATTAATCAGAAAGAAAATTTTGTTGAGGGCATTCGCTTTGCGCAGGAAAAGATTGACGGCTCGCTCTCAATCCTCATTCTTCTTGAGGACGGAAGCATCATCGCCGCAAGAGATAAGGTCGGCAGGCTGCCCATTCTTATCGGCAAGGATTCTGACGGCTACTGTGTTTCGTTTGAGTCCTTCGCTTATGAAAAGCTGGATTACGATTTTGTCAAGGAGCTCGGTCCTGCCGAAATCGTGAGAATATATCCCGACAGAGTCCATACTCTTGCCGAGCCGCAGAAAAAGCTTAAAATCTGCGCTTTCCTCTGGAGCTATTACGGCTACCCCACCGCAAGATACGAGGGTGTCAGCGTTGAGGTTATGCGAACAAAGAACGGCGCGGTTATGGCGAGGGAGGACAAGGCAAACGGTCTTTGCGACGGCATTGATTATGTCAGCGGCGTTCCCGATTCGGGCACACCCCACGCGATAGGCTATGCCAACGCAAGCGGAATTCCGTTTGCAAGACCCTTTATCAAATATACTCCCACCTGGCCCAGAAGCTTTATGCCCACAAGCCAGAGCGAGAGAAACAGGGTTGCCAAGATGAAGATGGTGCCCGTTCATGACCTTATTCAGGGCAAAAACCTGCTTTTTGTTGACGATTCAATCGTCAGGGGAACGCAGCTTCGCGAAACGGTTGATTTCCTTTACAGCCACGGCGCAAAGGAAGTGCATATGCGCTCCGCCTGCCCCCCAATCATGTACGGCTGCAAATATCTCAACTTCTCACGCAACACTTCCGATGATGACCTCATCGCAAGGCGCGTTATTCACGACCTTGAGGGCGCGGAGGGCGATAAGCATATTGACGAATATCTTGACGCTTCAACCGAAAGGGGAAAGAAGCTTCGTGAGATTATCGGCAAGGAATTAAAGCTCACAACCCTCGGCTATCAGAGCATTGCAGGTCTTATCGAGGCGATAGGCTTGCCCGAGGAATGTGTTTGCACTTATTGCTGGAACGGAAAAGGTTGATTTTTCGGAGCAAAATCAGCGATATTCGCCTGACGGCGAGTTAATGACGGGCTCTGCCCGTACCCGATTGGTAAACGTAGGGGCGATTCACGAATCGCCCGAAAAAACAAGAAAATATATCACAGGAGGATTTACATATGGAAAAAAGCTTCAGCGAAAGCTATGCAGCAGCAGGCGGTGACATTACCGCCGGCTACAAAGCGGTTGAACTCATGAAAACCCACATCAAAAGAACTCTCACAGCGGGCGCAATGTCCGACATCGGCGGCTTCGGCGGCCTTTTTGAGCTTGATTTGACAGGCATTTCAAAGCCCGTTCTCGTAAGCGGCACAGACGGCGTAGGCACAAAGCTCAAGCTCGCTTTTATCATGGACAAGCATGACACGGTTGGCATCGACTGCGTTGCAATGTGCGCAAACGATATCATCTGCTGCGGCGCAAAGCCCCTGCTTTTCCTTGACTATATCGCATGCGGCAA
>JAZSGU010000016.1:0-1573 GCA_045532895.1 Acutalibacteraceae bacterium
ATATGGATATAAACCAAATCCTTGCCGTTTTTCCATTCATCAACAGCCGCCTGCGCCTTACCCTCAAAGTTGGTATCGATATAGCCGGTTGCGCCCTCAACCTCGGGCACGCCCATGCCTGCGCAAATTCCAATGCCTTTAAGCAGGTCAACCGCCGAAACGATGCTGCCCTTTACGCCGTAGGTTTCTTCAAAATCAGAAAGTGCGGGCTTGCTGCCCTCGCCCCAAAGCCAGATTGAATTTGCGGGAGCCTTTCCCTCGGCAATTCTCTTTTTGTTAACGGGGTGGTCCTTGAGAAGCTCATAGCTCTCTTTCATCATAGTGATGAGCTTTTCGGCATTGGGAGCGGTTGAAAGATATTCGCCCACTACTCTGCCCGAAATATCGTGGGGAGGAGTCATTTTGCCCAAATCGGTTGTGCCGTTGTTCCAGATAAGACAGTGACGGTAGCTTACACCGTTGTAATATTTGAACTCATCATTGCCGAAATGCTCCTGCACGGTTTTGATAATCTCCGCCGCATCCTCGCTGGAGATATCACCCGCGGAATAATCGAGCATTGTTTTATCTTCATAATTCTCTTCATCGCTTAAAGTAACAACATTGCAGCGCAGGGCAACGTCGGTGTCTTTCATCTTAACGCCTATGCTGACAGCCTCAAGCGGCGAGCGGCCCGTGTAGCAAACCTTGGGGTCATAGCCGAGAACACTCAAATTCGCAACGTCGCTGCCGGGCTTAAGCCCGTCGTCAACGGGTTTAACAAGACCTACCCTGCCCTTTTGGGCGAGTGCATCAAAATTGGGCTTTTTCGCAAGCTCCATGGGAGTTTTGCCGCCCAGCGCGGGAACGGGATAATCCGCCATTCCGTCATAAAGCACTACTGCGTATTTCATGTATATCATCCTTTCGTGAAAAGATTTATTTCCTGAACATTAAGATTTTTGTTTTATCCGAATTGAAATCATCCGGATTGTAATAAACAGGCTCGTTTTCCCAAACCTGATGAAATCTTATTATCATTGAGTCCCCGACATCAACCGTAACAAAAACACAAAATTCCTTGTCGGGATATTTTTCTTTGAGTGCATTGAGCAGAGTTTCTCCTAAAATTCTGCCGATTTCGACAGCTTTGTCAAAATCTTTCTTTTTAATATTATCTGATAAATGTACATGATTTTCAACCGCTTCAAATTGGATTTTATCATCAATCTCAAAATCAATTTTGTTTATATTTGAATAGGTAAAAAGCACATATTCATTGCCGTCTTTATCTGATACGGTTTTAAAGCTGAATATGTTGGACAGTTCTTTCAACAAGTCAAGTTTCATTTTTTAGTTTTCTCCCGACAAAATGTAGGGGACGGTGTCCCCGACGTCCCGTGTGCGGTGAAACCGCACGATTTACTTATTATAACAGTCCTCCTGCCATTTCGCAGGATTATTGTCGATGTATTCCCATATCGTGTTATACGCTGCCTCTGTTCGCACAACATGGTCATGATATGACCTTTGCCAAATATTAAAACCGATTTCTCGGTTAACAAATCTTTTAAATGTTGAAATCAGCTTTGCT
>JAZSGU010000134.1:0-17232 GCA_045532895.1 Acutalibacteraceae bacterium
TTTTCGAGCGGCTGACCGTCAAAACAGCTTTTGATGTTGCCGAGAGTAATTTCCGCAATGCGCTTTAACGCCTCGTGGGTAAGGAATGCCTGGTGCGAGGTGACAAGCACATTCGGCATCATGATAAGGCGGGCAAGAACATCGTCCTTGAGAATGCTTTCAGATAAATCTTCATAGAAAAACTCACTTTCTTCCTCATAAACATCAAGGCCCGCGCCGCCGATTTTTCCGCTGCGAATTCCGTCGATGAGGGCTTCGGTGTCAATAAGTGCGCCTCTGGAAGTGTTAAGGATAAATACCTTGTCCTTCATCATTTTGATGGAATAATCATTTACAATATGGTAGGTTTCGCTTGTCAGGGGACAATGGAGCGATATAACATCAGAACGCTCAAAAAGCTCCTCCAGCGGAACATATTCAAGATAGCCCTGCGAGGGGAATGGGTCATAGGCAATAACATTCATGCCCAGTCCGCGGCAGATTTCGATGAATGCAATGCCAATCTTGCCCGTGCCGATAACGCCGAGAGTTTTGCCGTGCAAATCAAAGCCCACAAAGCCGTTGAGGCTGAAATTAAAATCTCTTGTGCGGATATATGCCTTGTGTGTTTTGCGCACAAGGGTCAGCAAAAGCGCAAGGGCATGCTCCGCAACGGCGTGGGGCGAATATTCAGGCACTCGCACAACGGGCATAACACCCTTTGCCGCAGACAGGTCAACATTGTTATAACCAGCACAGCGCATGGCGATAAGCTCAATTCCGTTTTCTTTGAGAACGGATATCGTTTCTTTTCCGATATCGTCGTTAACAAAGGCAACAACCGCCTTTGCTCCCTTTGCCATAACAGCGGTGCGCGGACTTAATTTTGATTCGAAATACTCTATCTCAATGCCGTAGTCTTCTTTTAATGTGTCAAAATATATTTTGTCATAGGGTTTTGTATCAAAAAAAGCAACCTTTATCATATAATCATCCTTTACATAAAATTATCCTTTCGGAGATATTGTATCCCCGAAAGGATGGATTATTATTTAAGCTTGTGAATGAAAAGCCCGCTTAAAAGTTTGGGCTCAAACCAGGTGGATTTGGGCGGCATAATCTGGCCTGCATCGGCGATATCCATAAGCTCTTTAAGCGTTGTGGGATACATCGAAAACGCAAGGCACATATCTTCGCTCGCTCTGTGTTCCAGCTCGCCGAGACCTCTGATTCCGCCAACGAAATCAATGCGTTTGTCTGTTCTTGGGTCATCTATGCCCAGAACGGGAGAAATAAGATTGTTTTGCAGAATTGAAACATCAAGTGCTTGAACGGGGTCAGCGGCATTGAACGAGCCGTCTTTTGCGGTGAGCTTATACCATTCGCCGCCGAGAAGCATGCCGAAGGTGTGAGCCTTTTCGGGCTTGTATGCCGATTCTCCCACAAGCTCAACAGAGAAGCATTCGCTGATTTTTGCGATGAATTCTTCTTCTGTATTACCGTTCAAATCCTTGATAACGCGGTTGTAATCCATTATTTCAAGCTCGTCGCAATCAAAAAGCACGGCAAGGAAGCGGTTAAACTCCTCGCTTCCGTCATAATCGGGGAACTGCTCTCTGCGCTTTAAGCCGACCTTAACGGCGGATGCCGCTCTGTGGTGGCCGTCTGCGATATAAAGATAATCAACAGCCGCAAAAAGACTTGAAATTTTTTCGGAGGTTTCTGGGCAGTCGATAACCCAGACGGTGTTTGCAATGCCGTCATCGGTCACAAAATCGTAAACGGGAGCATGCTCCTGTTTCCAATCGTTGAAAAGCTTTGCGATTTCGGCCTGCGGGCGGTAGGTTAAGAAAATCGGACCCGTGTTTGCGTCGCAGTAGTCAACATGGTTTATTCTGTCGGCTTCTTTGTCCGCTCTTGTCAGCTCATGCTTTTTAATGATGCCGTTGATATAATCGTCAATCGAAACACAGCCGACAAGACCGGTCTGGCTTCTGCCGTTCATAATCTGGCGGTAGATGTAAAATCTGTTTTCCTCATCCTGCTTGCAGATGCCATCGGAAACGAGCTTGTCAAGGTTTTCTCTTGCTTTAATATAAACCTGCTCGGAATAAAGGTCCGTGCCTGCGGGCAGGTCAATTTCTGCCTTGTCAACATGCAGAAAAGAATGGGGATTGCCCTTAACCATTTCAGCTGCCTCTGCGCTGTTCATAACATCATAGGGGAGTGCGGCAACTTTTGATGCAAATTCGGGAACGGGTCTTATAGCTTTAAAAGGCATGAAAACTGCCATGCAAATCATCCTTTCAATATTAGTTATAATGTAAATATATATTACAACACTGTTAAATGTTTGTCAATTTCTTGTTTTAATTATTGATTTTTATTTTATTTATAGTATAATAAAGCCAAAGGAGGAATGTATTATGTATTGTTCAAAATGCGGAAAGCAGCTTCCTGACGGAGTTGTTAACTGCCCCGACTGTGACCCTGTTGTTGTTCAGAATGTTGAGTATGTTGAGCCAAAAAAAGAAAAGACATCTTTCTTAAAGGCTCCCGGCAAGGGTTCAAAGAGCTATGCGGCTTTGTTTACGGCTCTTCTTGTTTTTCCTGCAACTATATGCACGGCAATCGACCTTGCGTTTGACAGATACGACTATTGGTTCGGCTATGTTGTGGGTGCACTTATTGTTACATGGGTTATCGCGGTGCTTCCTGTACTCAAAATAACGCCGCCGTTTGTAACCGCTCTTATTTGCTTTGGCTCGATTGTGTGTTATACGTTTTATATAACGGGCAAAATCGGTAAGTTTGAAATGCTTTCAAAGTTCACCTTGCCCATGTTTATACTGACCGCCGCATTTATCGCCATTGATGTTTCGCTGATCGGCTCAAAGAGAATAAAGGGTTTGCACATTCTTTCACTTCTCTCACTTGAAAGCGCACTTTATCTTGTCTGCCTTGAAGCAACTCTCGATAATTGGATGCACGGCGCGATTGACCTTAAATGGTCACTGATAGTTGCCTGCGGATTTATTTCCGTTGTTGCGGTGCTGGAGGCATTCAGTTACATAGGAAGAATTAATAAAAAATAAACAAAAGGCTTCTATGGGAATTAACCTATAGAAGCCTTTTTATTGTTTGGAAAATCAAATTTTAACCGTTGCTTATGCTCTCGGCAATAAGTTCAAACAAAAGTCCGAGCCAGCGTACAAATGACTTAATGGCAACGCTGAGCTTGTCGAAGAACGATTCGGGTCTGTAAACATCGGGGTTGGCATCCCAATTCTCGGTGTTGCAGTTTTCTTCGGTCATCGGAGCAAGCGTATCGGCTTCTGTGTTATATACCATAAACTGGCTGTACGGGAAATCGTCAACAGTCAGCTGTCTGTCAGCGGTTGATACATCATAAAGAATCTTTAACTCATAAGAGTTCCAATTAGAGTGGCTTGAGCCTTTGATAAACCAAGTGCTGTCGGGGCATATGCATGTTGAAGCATCAATTAGCTTATCGGGTGAAATATATCGGCCCTTGCCTTCCGCAACTCTTTGGGCAATATATTCATCGGAGAGCGTTTCATAAACGCTTGATGTTGTTGCGCCGAAAGACGAACGCTTAACAGAAGCAAATTGGTCGGAAACAACATCTGAATTTGCACAGATGGGGATTATCTGAAATCCGTATTTTGAGATAACGCCGAAATTTGCGCCGCCGTCTTTGATTTTTTGGATGAGCTCGGGAACTTTTTTGCGAACCTCTCTGTCATAATTGTCAAGCTTTTCAATGAGTCCTGCATATTTAATTCTTTTTTCGCTGCCTTCTTCGCCGAAAACATAATATTTTGCGGATTCGTAGTCTTCGGGTGATACACATGCCCAATAGTTTGGCCATGTATAGAATGTTGAAAGTGCAAGAGCAGATGTTACACCTTTAACAAGCTTGTCGTAAAAAATATTTTCTGTTGTGCTGATAACGCCTTCAAGAAGACCTGTTTGAACAAGCATGTCGATGGTTTCTGTTATAAATTCGTCAAGGCTGAATAAGCCAAGCGCCTCAACATCACGCAGAACTCTCATGAGTGCCGCGGGGTCAACATCAAACTTTGCGCAAACAACCTCGCTGAGTATCTCTGCACCGCCCACAACGCTGCCGTCCATTGCTATTCCCTGAATATCCTCAACGCCGTATTTTGCAACATAAGCCATAACAACATTGGTGCCCAGGCAGGTTGCCATAATACCGACTTTTTCGCAGCCTGTTGATTTTTTGATATCCTTGATGTATGAATTAAAATCATCGGCAATTTCCATGGGGTCAAGTCGCCAGTCGTAACGGAACCAATAGTCATTCCATGCGAAATAGCCTTTATCGCCCTTCTGGCTGTTATGCCTTTTATGTTCCATTTCGTCTATGCGATTTTGAGCCAAACCGGAGTTGTTGGGCACATTGCCGTTTTCGTCAAGCAGAGAATTGGCAAAAAGCTTGCTGATTTCTGTTTCGAGGCCGGCATAAAGGTCATCCCAGTTATCGGTTGCCAAGCCTTTAGCAAGCGCAGGCAGAAGCGATTCGGCCATTGATTTGAGCAATTCGCTGTTATCTGCGCCGTTGCCGGACACGAGATTGGCAACTTCACGGTAATGGAAAATTTTGTTTCCTTCGGAGTCATAAAGCGGCTCGCCGTCACCCGAAATGCGGATAACGGGAATTTGGCTTTTGCTTTCGTTGGCGTCAACCCATGAAAACGCAGGCATCATGAGGCTGAATATAAGCACAGCCGAGAGAAAAATTGAAATAAATCTTTTCATAACTTAATACTTCCTGATAGATTAAAAATTAAATTGAAATAATCGTCAAAAATTTCAATCTATAATAATTATAATCAAATTACGTTTTTAATCAGCAGACAAAATAAGCTTTTAGTCTAAATCTGCAAAAAATTCCTCGGTTTTGGTCACGCTGTATCTGCCGTTGCTGACATCAATCAGCTTTGCGTTGAAGCTGTCAACAATTTCAACCGGCATTCTGAAAACAAGCGTAACGTTATCCTCGAAAATCGTGTCCTCAATCACTCCGCCGTTTTCGGGCACAAGAGAGGACAGCTTGCCGTAAAAATAATAATCGCAGGTGACCTTGAGCCTTGCACACATTGCGCGGGTAACTATTCCGCCCGCCGCAACCGCGATTGAGGCGGAGTGGGAATAAGCTCTCACAAGCCCGCCAGCGCCGAGCATTATGCCGCCGAAATAGCGGGTAACAACAACCGCGCAGTCGGTAACACCTGATTTTTCAAGCACATCAAGCACGGGTATGCCTGCCGTGCCCTGCGGCTCGCCGTCATCGGAATATCTTTTAATTCCACTCTCGCGCAGAATATATGCATAAACGTTGTGTGTTGCATCCCAATGCTTTTTGCTGACCTTTGCAATAAAGTCAAGCGCCTCTTCCTGCGTTGTAACGGGCATGATATGCCCGATAAAGCGCGACTTTTTAACAATATATTCATCCTGCGAAGCGGCTCTGATTGTTTTGTAGCTGTTAGGTGCCATTTTTGTTCCTCCAAAGTAACCGATTATAAAATCGGGATGTATAGATTGACGAGATAAATTTTTGTCCCCAACTCACGAAAACGCAGGCAATACTTTGTGTATTAACGAGTATTTCGGGGGTTGTGGGCGGAAATATAGCCGCCAAGGTATGCATCCGAGATTTGATAATTGGTTACAAAAAAGCAAAGCGGCGCAATAATGCACCGCTCATTTTGCTTATTATTTGTTGTTGAGATTGAAACGCTTGTTGAAGCGATCAACACGTCCGCCGGTATCAACGAGCTTCTGCTTACCTGTAAAGAACGGATGGCATTTTGAGCAGATATCAACACGAAGATTCTCTTTGGTTGAAGAGGTTTCGATAACCTCACCGCAAGCGCAGCGGATTTCTGTCTTTTCGTACTTAGGATGGAGTCCTTCCTTCATCTGATGTCACCTCTTTCGGTATATCCATAAACATAACACACGAATTTTAGCACAGCTAAAGAAAAATTGCAAGCCTTTTTTAAAAAAATTTTATTTTATGTCAATTTCGATGCATTCAGCAAGCCTGAATGAATAGATTATTGTCTGTTTTACGGGCAAACCGAGCACTTCTGCAAGGCAGCGGCGATAAACAGAAAGCTGTTCGCGGTATTTTTCGGCAAGCTCCGAGCCGTTTAATGCTCTGTCGGTTTTGAAATCAACAATAACAAGCTCGCCGTTTTCAACAAAGGCGCAGTCAACAACGCCCTCAATAACAACAACCTCGCCTTTTGCGCTTTTCGCCGAAACGGAAGGCTCCATTTCATCCAGCGGCACACATGCTGTAAATGCGTATTCCTTGAAAACTCTTTCAGCATTAAGAATTCGTCTTGCAAGTGAGCTTTCAAAAAATTCGGATATTGCTTTTTTGTCAACAACCCTGCTTTCCGCTTCTGTCAGCATTCCATGCTCAACCAAACGGTCAAGCTCGGCTTCAACGCTTTTTCCTGCTTTTTCATAATCCGCAAACTGCATAAAGCGGTGGGTTGCCGTGCCGCGCTGGGCAGGGGTCAGCTTATCCTTGCCCACAAATGCGGGCTTGCGCGAGGCGAAGTATTCGCCGCCAATCTCCTCGCTGTCAAGCTTTGATGCAATTCGCTTTGCAACAATTCCGTCAAGCGCGGAATAGGGGTAAACATAGCTTAAACGCCTTTCAATCTCCGCAACCGTTTCTTCATCGGGCAGGGCAGGGGTCGAGTTTTCGGCCGCTTCAAAATCCTCGATGTTTTCCGAAATGATTTCGGTTTTCAGCGGAGTATCGCAGGGAATATTGAGGCTGCAGTCTATGCCTGCGGCATTTCTCAAAGCGTGGGCATCGGGGTGCCTTAAGAGCGAGGCAAGAATGCATTCCGCATAGCTTGAAAAGCCGATAACCGTAAACGGGTCGATAAGCCTTTCTTCCCTTACCTTTGCTGATATTTTTGCAAGCTCACGGCTCCAATCCTCGGCAGAAGCAAGAATAACAAGCTTTTCTTTGGGTCTGGTTAAAGCAACGTAAAGCACGCGAAGCTCCTCGGAATGCTCCGCCTTTGTTATTTCAAGCGATGCGGCAATTCGCGGCAGGGTGTCGAATTTTGCATGACCCGAGCTGTTTTTGATGCCGATTCCGCTCTGCGGGGCAATGAGCAAATCATCGCGCAGGGAAAGATTGCTGTATTTCTTTTCGCAAGCGCACAAAAAGCAAACGGGGAATTCAAGACCCTTGCTTTTGTGAATGGTCATAATCTTAACGCTGTCCGTGCTTTCGGATTCGGAATTGGATGCCTTTATGCCGTTGCCGCTTTTTGAAACGCTGTCAATGAATCTTATAAAGCCCGAAACGCCCTTTTGCCCCGAGCTTTCATATTTGTTGGCAAGGCTGACAAAGCTGTTAAGGTTTGCTCTGCGCTTTGCGCTGTCTTTCATTGCGCCGATAATTGCGCCGTAGCCCGTTTCTTCAATAAGGCGGCGCACAAGCTCGCCCGCGCTCACGGTTGAGGCAATCTGCCTCATTTCGCGCAGCATTTCAAGAAAATCAGCGGATTTTTTGCTTCCGTTTTCCGCAAAATTAACAAGGCAATGATAAATCGAGCCCTTGCGTTTTGCCGCGCGCATGAGCGCAAGGTCGTCGGGCGTAAAGCCGAAAACGGGCGACAGCATGACGGCTGTGAGAGGAATATCGTCAATCGGGTTATCAATCGTTTTCAGCAGAGAAACCATAAACATTATCTCGGGCGATGCAAGAATATCATCGTCTGTTTCACAGCTGAAAGGAATGCCTCTTGCCGTAAATTCGTCCGTAAACTCTTTTGCGGAGCCCTTGACGCTTCTCAAAAGAATGCAGAAATCCTTGTATTTTGCCTTTCTTTGCACACCGCCGTCGGTGAACTCAACACCGTCTGCGATTGTTTTTTCAATATAATTCGCAACATGCTTTGCCTGTGCGGCACGCATGATGTCTTTGGGTGCTTCAATCAGGCAAACCTCGGTGTCCGCCCCGCTTTTTTCGGGATATTTTGCGGCGGCTTCAAGATATTCGTTTTTATCGTATTCAAGCCCGCCCGCATCTCTGCTCATGAGCGAGGAAAAAATAAAGTTGACGATTTCCGTAACGCCGTCACGGCTTCGGAAGTTTTGACCGAGAGTTACTTTGGCGGGGTAATTGCCGTTTTCATATTTCTGCATTCCGTCCCTGCGGGCAAGAAAAATTTCGGGCATTGCCTGCCTGAAGCGATAGATGCTCTGCTTGACATCGCCGACCATGAACAAATTGTTTTCGTCTTTTGAAAGGGCGGTGAATATCATATCCTGCGCCTCATTGACGTCCTGATATTCGTCAACGAGGATTTCGGAATAGTTTTCCGCAAGAGAAAGGGCAAGCGGAGTGCGCTTGAAGCCTCCGTCGCAAGGCTCAACAAGCAGCTTTAATGCAAGATGGAGAGTGTCGGAAAAATCCGCCCCGTTTTCCTTGGCTTTAAGGCGGGTGAATTCCTCTGCGAATTTCAAAACAGCGGAAACAAGCTCGTTTATAACGGGCGCAAGCTGCTCAACATCCGTTTTATGCTCGTTTTCGCTGATATAAAAGGCTTCTGCAAAATCCGTTATGCGCTTTTTATAGTCGGAGCGGCAGTTTTTGCAGATATCCTTTGCAGCGCCCGCATAGCCCTTGGGCGCGTTTGCCATTCTTGCAAAGCCAATCTCGCCGAAAGCTTCGGCTATTTCATCCCAGCCGCCGTCGGAAAGAGTGTCAAGCAATTTGGCAAGATTGAGTTTATCATCCTCAAAAACGGGTCTGTATTTTTCTTCAAGCTCCGGCTCGCGGGCAAGCAGATTTATGCAATGGTCGATGTCCGCAATGCAGGAGCACACAAGCTGAATTGCGTGGTTTATTATGACCCTGCCCCACGGGCTTTCCGCGGCGGGCGCGGGGTTGTTGAATTCCTCGGCAAGCGACTTTAGCCAAAGCTCGGGGAAGGGATATGCCTGCGAGAGCGAATAGAGCTTTAAAATTGCGGCGGTCAGTTTTGCATCGTCGCGCGAATCACTGATAAGCTCCGTCAATTTCAAAAAGCTTTCACTTGGGTTTTCATAAAGCAAATCAACAACTGCATTAACTGCCTGAGAGCGGAGAATGCCGAGCTTTCCCTCGTCAAGAAGCCCGAAATCGGGGGCTATGCCGAGCGTATGGAAGTTTTCGCGCACAAGCGCAATGCAGAATGAGTCAATCGTGCATATGTTTGCGCAGGGGAGCATAAGCTGTTGGCGGCGCAAACGCTTGTCAGCAGGGTTTTCGGCTATCTTTTTACCGATGGCGGCATGGATTTTTTCTTTCATCTGTGCCGCGGCGGCGTTGGTGAAGGTTACTATAAGAAGGTTTTCAACTCCGCAGGGGTTTTCGCTGTCGCAAATGCGCCTGATAACTCTTTCAACAAGCACGGCGGTTTTGCCCGAGCCTGCCGCCGCGCTGACAAGCAGGGTGCCGTCGCGCGCTTCAATGGCCTTTTTTTGGTCGGGTGTCCAATCAAATTTCGCCAACCTCTTCATCCCCTTTCTCCAGATTCTCAAGAACCGTTTTCAGGTCAAAATCATCAAGCTCGCGGATTGGAATATCTTCCTCAAAGGAACAGATTGATTTATAATCGCAGTAATCGCAAACGTTTTTATAGCTTTTGCCGTATGCGGGTATGGCATCAATCTGACCCGAATGGAGCGCATCTGCCATTTCAACAAGTATTCCGTCCGCCTTTTCTTTGAGTTTTTCGAGCTGTGACAGACCTATCAGCGAGCCGGAAAGCTCACCCTTGCTGAATTTGGCGGGTATAAATGCACCGCCCATGTTTTCGTCCATTGCTGCAACAACATCGGCGTTGTTGAGCACGATGCCGTTCATGCCGCATTTCTTTTGGCGCATGGCTTCAACAGCATCTTCATCCGTGCCCCTTGGAACGGAAACAACGGGAGAGTTTGCGGGATAATAAAGAACTCCGGCGGGTGTAAATTCGCCGAACTTTTTGCCGCCGTTTTGCCACAGAGCAAAAAGATAAATGAACATCTGCATGTTAAGACCCTGCACAACGTCGCTGAGCGCAAATGCTTTGCCCGAGGATTTGTAATCCACAACGCGGATATATTTTTCACCGTTGATGATTGCCTCATCAACTCTGTCAATCGCGCCCGAAATGATAATTCTGCCCTCGGCTGTTTTAACCTCATAGGGCGGGATATCGCCGTCAAAGCCAATCTGCATTTCAAAATCAACGGGGGTAAATTTGCACACGGCAAGCTCTTTTATCAGCCTTTGCGCAACATCACAGATTGAGAAAATGAGCTTATCGAAAAGATAGACAAAACGTTCGCTTCTGTTTGCGCCGTCAAGGCGCGCTTCAAGATATTCGCCGAGCAGGGGCTTGAAAAATGCAAGCAGGTCGGCGCGGGTCATATTCAAAAGAGCTTCTCTGTTAAACCGCGTTAAAAGATTTTCAAGGGCGTAGTGGATGATGTTGCCCCTCTGCATCGGGTCAAGCTCCGCTACCTTTCGCGGCATGGCTTTTATGCCGTAATTGCAGAAATACATGAACGGGCATTTGTGGAAGCTTTCAACCCTTGAGGCGGAAATGAACATATCCTTGCCGAAAAGGGAAACTGCGGTATTTTTATCTTCAATTCTGAAGCTTCTGCCGCCCGCGGCGCGTTCAAGAGCGTTTATTCTGCCCTCATATTCGCCGCTTTTCTCAAAATATTGATTGAGCGAAGCATAAAGCTCATTGCATGCGCGCTTGTTTTTTGCAAGCTGCTCAAAGGCAAGCTCTTTACCCTCAACGTAGTAAAGTCCGTTCTGTTCTTCGGCAACAATCTCGTTACAAAGCGGGAAAAGATTTTTTATTTTTGTATAAAGCTCGGAGGGCGCAAGCTGCTCACCGCGCAGATTTTTTTCGGGGCAGCAGACATAGAGCTTGTCAGCGGCACAGCAGAACGCGCTGTAGGCAATCAGCTTTTCTTCGGCGAGCTTGTACTCACCAAAGCTTGAAAGTTCAATGCCTATCTCGCTCATCTTACGTCTGTCTTTATCCGTCAGAGCGGAGCCTGAGGAGGGCACGGCGGGGAAAACTCCGTTGTTTGCGCCCGCGATGAACACAATCTTCGGCGCAACGGTGCGTATTCTGTCCGCCGAGCCTATCGTGATTTCGTCAAGACCCTGCGGCAGAGAACCGAGGGTCTGAACACCAAGCATCAATTCAAGCATTTCTGCGGTTGCGGCAGCGGAGATGTTTCTGTCCTTGGCAAGCGTTTCAAGGCTTTCGAGCATGTCGATAACAACATTCCACATGCGCTCAAGCTCCAGAGCAAGCCCCGTTTCGCCGCGCGCGGCAAGTTCCTTTGCAAGGGCGCGTATATTATCTGCGGCATGTATTTTTTCAAAAAATTCAAATATCGCGGCTGCGGCGGTTTCACCCGTTGCATCGCGCATTTTTTCTCTTAAATCATAGAGGGGAGCAACGATTCTTTTCCGGGTTGCATTGAGCTTTTCAAGCTCTGCCGTTTCTTCCTCGCCCGCTTCTTCGCCGAATCCCTTGGGGTTGCGGCTCCAATCGCGGCCCCATTCCGAGCCGCTTATCTTCCACATGTAGCAGTAGTTTTCAACCTCGGAAATTTCTTCGGTGGAAAATCCCGCGAGCCCCGTTTTGAGGTATCGCATAATTGTTTCGGTTGAAAAACCGTCTGCGGCAACGGAAACCGCGCTGCTCAAAAGCGCAACAACGGGCGAAACATCAACGGGCTGACGGCTGTCCTCAAAAACGGGGATGCCGCATTTTTTCAGCGCACTGCGAAGCGGTGTTTCATAAGCCGAGCTGTCGCGGGCAATAACCGCAATGTCGCGGCATCGGTAACCGTTTTCGCGGATAAGCTTTTTTGCCGTGCATGCGATATATTCGCATTCGGCATAAATATCAGCTGTTTTGCAGAGGGTTATATTTTCACTTTCATCCTCATAAACATTCGGGCTTGCGGAAAAAAGCTCACGTTCAAGCGCGGCAAGCTCAGGAGCGGAAAAACGCTTGAAATCGGGAGGGAAGTTGTTGAATTTGCTTCTCATTGAAAGATACTGGGGCTTTGCAACGGCAACGCCGTTTTTCTTTGCGGATTCAATCAGCCTGCGCGCGGTTTTCTTTGTGTGGGCAAACAAATCTGTTTCATCGTCGCTGTTTTCAAGGTTATCCGTGCAGAGGGTTGTGTAAACGGCGGCGGATTTTTTGAGCATCTGCTCAATTATCTTATATTCCTGCGCGGTGAAGCCGCGGAAAGCATCAATGAAAACAAGCCTGCCGTTAAAATAATCGCTTTGAGTCAAAACGTCGTAAAGCTCAGTCAAAAGGTCGTCGGGGTTGAAATAGCTGCCCTGTGTCATTGCGTCATAGGCATCAAGCACAGTTGTTATGTCACCGAGCTTCATTTTCAAAAGCCCGTCGCCGCTTTGGGCAAGCGCAAGGCGCACGGAATCCGTTGAAACCGCGCTTTGCTTGAACTCGGAGGAAAGGGCAACAAATTCTGAAACAACGGATTTGCCCGCGCCGTGTTTGCCGTAAAGGGTGAGCTTGTCGCGAACTGCTTCAATCGCCATGGACATCAGAACAGCCTTTGCGGGGTCGTCAAGCCGCCTGCGCTCATGCAGGGCGGGCTTGCCCACAAGCTTTTCACCAAGGCTTGTGAAGCTTAAAACATCGATATCCGCCATTGCTCTTGCGCCGATTTTTTCAAGCATTATTTTTTCTGCCGTGAACGAAAACTGCTCCGGCACGATAAGAGTTATTTTTTTGTAACCGCCGTCGGAAAACTGCTTAATCAAATTCATGATATGTGTGGTTTTTCCTCCGCCGATAGCCGATAAAATCAAGTAAAGCATTTAAAGCTCCTCACTTAATATAAAATACTTTAAGTATTATATCATAATGTTGTCCGTTTGTCAGTACTTTTGTTGCGTTTTCGCCCGCTTTGGGTTGTTTTTGACCCAAAAACGCGCTTTTTTTGCCTTTGAACGGATTTTTTGTTTGCGCGCTCAATGTTAACGGGTTTGTGATTGGTTTTGGCTTGTTGACATATATTTTTTGATGTGTTATTATTAAAATACTATTTTATTATTTCTAATTTTTGAAAGGAGCAAATCCAAAATGGATGACCCCGGCCCTGCGATTATGGCAGCAGACCCTCTCTCTATAGTGTTTAAAGTTCTTCTTTTGTTCGTTCTTATTATTGTTAACGCGTTTTTTGCAATGAGCGAAATTGCGATTATTTCTTTGAACGACACAAAGATGCAGCGCCTTGCCGAGGAGGGCAATAAAAAGGCAAAGCAGATTGTAAAACTTACGGAAAATTCAAGCAGATTTCTTTCAACAATTCAGATTGGCGTAACCCTTGCAGGCTTCCTGACATCGGCTTCCGCTTCGCAAAACTTTGCGGATATGCTGACGGATGCGCTTGCAAAAACGCCCGTCGCAAACGTTATTCCTTTGAATATCATCAGCGGCGTGTCGATAGTTCTTATCACAATCATTACATCATATTTCTCACTTGTTCTCGGTGAGCTTGCACCCAAGAGAATAGGAATGCAGATTCCCGAAAAGGTTGCTTTTAAGGTTGTCGGCATTTTAACCTTTGTTGCAAGCGCAACCAAGCCCTTTGTTAAGGTGCTTTCTCTTTCAACCAACGCTTTGGTTCGCCTTTTCGGCTTTGACCCCAATGCCGACGAGGAGCAGGTAACAGAAGAAGAAATCAGAATGATGGTTGATGTCGGCGGCGAAAAGGGCGTTATCGAAGATGCGCAGAAAGAAATGATTGACAATATTTTTGAATTTGACGACCTTGATGCGGGCGACATAATGACCCACCGTACGGATATGACAGCGATTGAAGTTACGCGCTCTCTTGAAGAGGTTGCAGAGCTTGCGGTTGAAAACGGATATTCCAGAATCCCCGTTTATGAGGACGACCCTGACAGCATCGTCGGCGTTCTTTATGCAAAGGACCTTTTGCAGTATGTCGGCCATTCGCTTCCGAGTGAGCTGACCATTGCCAAGGTTATGCGAAAGGCGCTCTATGTGCCCGAAACGCAGTCCTGCGGCGACTTGTTTAAGGCGATGAACGAAAGCCGCACACAGTTCGCGATTGTTGTTGATGAATACGGCGGCACGGCGGGCATCGTAACGCTTGAGGACGTGCTTGAATCCATTGTCGGAAATATTCAGGACGAATATGACGATGAGGAAGAAGAAATCAAGCAAATCAACGAAACAACCTTTACGGTTGACGGCATTACCGACCTTGACGAGGTTAACGAACTTGTCGGCGTTGAGCTCCCCGAAGGCGATTACGACACGCTCGGCGGCTTTGTTATCAGCCTTCTCGGCTATCTTCCGAGTGAAATCGGTGAAGAGCCGATAGTTGCAGAATATGAAAATCTGCGCTTCACCGTTCTTTCAATAGACGAGCGCCGTATAGACGAAATTAAGGTTGAAATTCTTCCGAAGCCTGAAAAGACCGACGAGGAAGAAAAAGACGACTGATAATTGAACGGACTGCCCAAAGCAGTCCGTTATTTTTAGGTGACAGAAATGAAAAGACTTGACATCATACCACAACCAAACAAAATAACATTTCTCGGCGGTGAAACGGAGCTTGACGAATCAAAGCTTGCCGTTGAAATATCGCCCGAATTGGGAAACGAGGAATATGTTCTTACTGCTGCAAACGGAGAAATAAAGCTTGTCGGCGGCTCGGAAAGGGCAATATTTTACGGAAAACAAACCTTGCGCCAGATGGGCAGAGTTTCGCCCTCGGTTATAATTGAGGATAAGCCTGCTTTCCCCTACAGAGGTTTTATGCTTGACACGGTACGCCATATTTTTTCTGTCGAAGAAACAAAAAAGATGATTGATGCGGCGGCAAGCGTTAAAATGAACATTATGCATTGGCATTTGACCGATGACCAGGGCTTCCGTGCATTTTCAAAGTGCAGACCTGAGGCAACGGAAAAAGGCTCTGTGAGAAAAAGCTCCGATTTCGGCAGGCTTAAGGAAAACGGAGCATATGGCGGATATTTTACCCCCGAAGAAATGAAAGAAATTGTTGGTTACTGCGCCGAGCGATATATAACCGTTATCCCCGAATTTGATGTTCCGGGGCATTGCAGCGCGCTTATTCATGCATACCCCCAAATTTCCTGCACGGGCAAAAAGATTGAGGTTAAAACCTCGCAGGGAATTTTTGACGATATTCTCTGCGCCGGCAAGGACGAAACATTTGAGGTTGTTTTTGATATTCTTTCGGATTTGCTGGAGATTTTTCCGAGCGAATATATTCACATCGGCGGTGACGAAGCTCCGAAAAAGCGCTGGAAGGAATGCCCGCATTGCCAAAAGCGAATGCGCGAAAACGGGCTCAACAGCGAAGAAGAGCTGCAGAGCTGGTTTACAAACAGAATTATTGATTTTCTTGCTTCAAAGGGCAGAAAGGCTTTTGTTTGGAACGAAAGTCTCAAGGGCGGCAGCTTGGATAAGAATGCCGTTGTTCAGATGTGGATGGACAGAAAAAAGCTGTCGGTTGATTTTGCAAACAAAGGCGGCAAAATGATTAACTCCGAGTTTTTCCGTTATTACTGCGACTATCCCTATTCCATGACACCGCTGATTAAAACCTACCGTTACAACCCCGTTATAAAAGGTATCAAAAATAAAGAGTCGGTTGTCGGCGTCGAAGCTCCGATATGGACTGAATATATCAACAACTTTGACCGCCTTTGCTATATGTGTTTCCCGCGTTTTACCGCAGTTGCGGAAACGGGCTGGACGGAGGATAAAAACAAAAACGCCGCCGATTTTCAGCGACGCTTCAGAAATTATACAAGCATTTTGAATGAAATCGGAATTACCCCCGCGCCGCCTGAGGATTGGAACCCCTCCGCACTTGGCAGAGTGACAAAAACCCTCTATTTCTTCTCGGGCTTGCTCCACAGAAAGAAATAAATAAGAAGCTGTTTGCAGAGATTGCTCCGCAAACAGCTTTTTTATTTGCATTTGAATGTCATCGGTTTTTCCGTAGTTGCCAAAACGGCGTTAAGAATCGGCTGCGCCAGTTTGTTTACAGTCGGATTTTGCAGGATTGGTGCCTGATAGGCGTTCTTTTTAATGAATTCGGGGAAGCTCGGAGTGCCCTTAAACTGAATTTTAACCGTGTTATTTGAAAATTCAAAACGCATTCTTTGGGTTGAAAGGGTGTTTATGGGCTTCACAACGGCATTCAGCATGCCGTCTTTCATATAGGCATAAGCCCAGATTTTGTATTGATATCCCTTTATGCTGCATTCGGAAATGCGCGGATTTCCGTCAAGAGCGCAGTAGATTTTGATTTCGTCCTCTTCCTCAAACCACTTAACGGTTAAAACATTTTTTGAAAGCTCAAACGAAACGCGGTCAAGATTTTTCTTGGGTCTTTTCGCAAAGCTTGAGGTGAGTGAGCGCGGAATTAACCCTGCGGGGAACATGAGCTTTGCGAGTGCATCCGAAGCGGGGGTTATATAAAATGTTTTGTCCGTCGGTATGTCGGGCAGATTTTCGCATGCAACGGGCTTTTCACCGCGGTTTTCAAGGTAATCGGCAAGCTTTTTGTCCCATTTCTCGCCCGATTCCGCCTCAAACACATTGTTCAGCAGTTCTTTAAGAAGCTTGTTATGTACGGTGTCATGAATAACGCTGTTAAGGCTTGCGACGATCGCGTTTTGGCTCGGCAGGCACGAAACCTGCTGACCGAACATGCCGTTCATGCTGAAAATTCCGTTATGAAGCCAGAAGAAATAGCCGTAGCCGTCCTCATCATCTCTGTCGTTAAGAATAACATGCTTTTTGGTTGCTTCTTTTGTCCACCATTCGGGGATGACCTGAACACCGCCGAACTTGCCGCCATCGGCATAGCAACGGCTGATTTTCACAAGGTCACGCAGTTTAAGATAAGCGCCTGTACCGCCGATGCATTCGCCTTTTGCGTTCTTTTCCCATTTGGGCGGCTCGATGCCGAGCGGCGCAAAAAGGCGGGGAGTCAGATATTCAACAAGGTTCATCCCTGCGGATTTGCTTACTGCGGCTGAAACGATATGAGCATCGTTGTTGCTGTATAAAAAGCCCTTGTCTTTTCTGAACGGAGCTTTCATAAACA
>JAZSGU010000135.1:0-2908 GCA_045532895.1 Acutalibacteraceae bacterium
GCTTGATATAACAATTAAAAAAGCAAGAACAACCTCAATGGACGAAATTATGCTCATTGCAGAGCAAAATGAAAACATCATTACCGTCGAAATCTGACATATAAACAAGCAACCCGCAGAGATTAACTCTGCGGGTTTTCTTAATGCAATATTATTTATCTTTCTTGGTTGCGGGCTTTGATTTTTCAAGAAGAACAAGAACAAGGCACCACAGAGCTGAAAGAAGAACAAACAAAACGCAAACAAGAATAGCGTTATCCATTGCAAAGTTGAGCAAGCCGCCCAAAGCGGGGATAAAGAATTGAACAACACCGTATGTCTGCGAAGCAACAACCGAGCTTGAGTAGCCGACGCCGCCTGAAAGAGCCGTTGTTGTAAGCTGTGCATCGCCCGAATAAACATTTGCATAGTTTACCGACTGAATGTCGCATCTGTTTGCAACCGAGGAGGGGACTGCAATCAAATCGCCGGAAGCATATTCGTTATATTCAAGCTTCTTTGAAATGATAAGCGCATTCTGCGGAACACCGAGGCTTTCAATATCCTGATACATTGTGTTGAAGCAAACGCCGCCGAGGTCTGAACCGTTGTTATCAAGGAAAATTGAAATAAAACAGCCGAGAATGAAAACGACAACAGTAACCGCAAGAAGAACTATTGAAATAATCTTGCCAGCCAATGCACCTTTGCCGCCCTTATAATTATGAGTTGCAACCTCTGCTTCGCCGTAATCATCTTCTGAAAAATCAAGGGTTTCTTCGCTGTCAGCACCAACGGGTGAATATGAAGCACCCTGACCGATGGGAACAAGAGGTCTTGCCTTCTTTTTAGTTTCCGAGGTGTCGGGATTATAAACAGGCTGTTCATCGAGAGGCTGTGCGGGCTTCTGAAAATAATTAACCGTAACGGTTTCTTCTGCATGAGCCGCAGGCTCAGTTTTGCTTATTTCAGGGATAAGGCTCTTATTTGAATTAATGTTAAGTGAGTCACTCTGACCTCTTGAAGCCGAAACAAATTCGAGGTCAAGCTCGTCAATGCTTTTAAGCTTGAACTGTTCCATAATAAAACTGCCTTTCAGTAATTAATCAAGTTTATTTTGAAAGCTTTTCGCGGATTGCAACACTTTCTTTTGCAATATCCTCGCTCAAAGCAGCAATGCGGTTAAGGCTTTCAACAAGAGCAGAGTCTGTGGCAACGGGAGCAGCGGCAGCACCGTTTGCTTTGAGGGCTTTATTCTCATCGGAAAGTGAGCGGCAGATTTTCTTGAGCTTTTCGTTGTTGGCTTCTGTTGCCTTTGCATATTCAAAAACCTTTTTATATTCAGTTTTAAGAACATTTATGTATTGTTCAACCTGCTCGCAGTTATAGCCGTTTTGTGCTTTCTGAAACAAATCTCTATTTTCCATATCAGTAACCTCCGTAAGTTAAAAATTTACTAAATAAATATATCACATATAAGCAAAAAATACAATAATATTTTGCAAATTTGTGCATGAAAATATCAACGTTAACAAATTTTGAAATTTTTGGAAAGCACTTGACAATCTTGAGGATTTGCTGTATATTGTAGGTGTGATATCACACATAGCACAGTTGCGAAAGGAGGAATGCAGATGGTTGTTATTGACAAGCAAAGCCGTATTCCGGTTTATGAGCAAATTAAAAATCAAATTATAACACTTATTCGGCTTGGTGTATATCCGCCTCACTCAAAGCTGCCGTCTATACGCAACATTTCTTCGGAAACCTCTACAAATGTTAACACCGTTAAAAAAGCTTTCGCGGAGCTTGAATTGAGCGGTGTTATCTATTCCGTGCCCGGCACGGGCTGTTTTGTGAGCGAGGGGGCATTGGCAGATGAAAAGCTTTTCGAAAAAACAAAAAGAGAAATCTCGGATTCTGCAGAAACGGCAAGGTCAATCGGAATACCTCTTGATGATTTGATTGACCTTATTAAATCTGTGTACAAGGAGGATAAATAATGATTGAAATTAAAAACGTCACAAAAAAATTCGGTGATTTTGCGGCGATTGAGAATTTGTCATTGAATGTCGGAAATACTTCGGTTTACGGACTTGTCGGCTATAACGGCTCAGGCAAAACGACTTTGCTCAAAACCGTTGCGGGAATTTACAAAGCCGATGGGGGAGAGATTTTAATAGACGGCATTAATGTTTTTGATTCTGCCGAAGCAAAGGAAAAAATGTTTTTTGTGCCTGATGATATCTGGTTTGAACCATTTTCAACAATCGAAAAAATGGCGAAATTTTATTGCGGATATTATACCGATTTCAGCTTTGAACTCATGGATAAGCTTTGCAACGTTTTCGGGCTGGATAAGAAGGCAAAGCTAAATTCTTTTTCAAAAGGCATGCAGAGGCAGGCAGAATTGATTCTCGCGCTTTCTACAAATCCGCAGATTCTGCTTCTTGACGAAAGCTTTGACGGGCTTGACCCTGCCAAACGAAGCCTTATGAACAAGATGCTTATTGAGTATTCGGCAGAAAGAGAATGCAGTATCATTATTTCTTCTCACAATCTGCATGAGCTGACCGAAATTTGCGACCATGTTGCGCTTATTAACGGCAAAAAGATTGTTCTTGACTGCTGTGTTGACGAAATAAGCGCAAGCAAATGCAAATTCAAGCTTGCTTTTGCAGATGAAAAAACCGAAGCGGATTTTTCTTGTATAAAACATACCAAATTTAAGCAGGATGGCAGAATTATTACTCTCACAGCGCAGGGGGATGCCGCTGAAATCGAGGAAAAGCTCAAAGCTCTTAATCCTCTGTTTATAGAAAGCTATCCGCTCACGCTTGAAGAAATATTCCTTGATGAAATGGAGGGAACTGACTATGACTTCAGCGAAATCTTCGGTTAATCCGTTCCGTTTTACGCTTTTGCGCAC
>JAZSGU010000206.1:0-2567 GCA_045532895.1 Acutalibacteraceae bacterium
GTGTTACCCGGGCAATCATAGCTGTATTTTGCATCACTGATAAGCGAAACTCCCTTGCGCACATCTGCACCCGCAGTGATGTCGCCCCATGTAAGAGCGGGCTCTTCCTCGCCGTTACAAGGGCGTTTAATGAAGCCTGCGGGGATTTCATAAGTCGAGATGGGATTTTCTCCGTCAACGGTAACGGGCATTTTGAGAATGGTCAAAGGCTCCTGCCAAAGAATTCGGCATTTAACGCGGATATGCTTGCTTTCGGTTGCAAGAATGTAATCCTGCGTTAGATATGAGTCGTTGTAGATATGCTTAACACGCATAACAGCTCTTGCTGCGCCGCATTCGACAAGCTCGATTGATTTAAGCTGCATTTTTGCAATTTCTTTATCAAACTTGAAGATATTGTGCGCCCATGTATCTGGCTCGGAATTGTCAATAACGGTGGGAACACAAAATTTGCCGCCGACATATTCAACACCGTTTTCCTTGGTTACAAGGCTCTTTATGCCGCCCGTTTTTTCATCGAAAACAGCCTTAACATATTTATTTTCAAGCGTAAGCTCGCTTGCGGCAACGTCACTCTTGCCTTCCGACAAATCTTCACAGTATTCAGAATCGGCGTGCCACAGCCAATATGTTGCATAGCCGAGCGCGGGAACCTTTGCAACAAAAACGGTATCCTTATGCGAATCGTTGGAGCGCGACGAACGTACATTCTGGAAAACGACATTATTGCCTTCGCTGTCCTCAACCTTGCGTGAGGGATGATATGTTCTTACGGGAGTTTCAACCTCAAACGAATTGGGGTTGAAAACGATAACGGGTCTGGGGAATTTAAGGTTGCGGCAATGATGGCGGGCGTTGGTTGCAACGGAATCGGAAACGCCGTCAATCCATGTGTCAACCATGCCTGCGATTTTAAGCATAGCCTTGTTTTCTTCGTTTGCAGCAATTTTCATTGCGTAGCCCATGGAATCGCGCACATCGTCATATGCTTCCATAATCGAGCATCCGCAAAGAATATCGTGAAACTGATTGAAGCAGACCTCCTGCCACGCCTTGCCGAACTCTTCGGTTGCCTTGGGGAGATTTGAAATTTTTGCGCATACGGTGTTCCATTTTTCAGCGTTTGCAAGCCAGTATTCGGCCTTTCTGTTAAGCTGTTTAACCATAGATGTTGCGGAATAACAGCCGCTCGCATGGTGTTGAAGTTCATCGCTCCAGACGGGCAAATCAAGCTTATCGGCGCACATTTCGGCAAAATAATCATCCGGTGATGAAAATTCAAGCTCATCGTAGCCATTCTTTTTGAGTTCAAGAATATAATCAAGGTCGCCCTTTGTGGGTCCGCCGCCGTGATTGCCGACACCAAAGAACATCATCATGCCGTGACCCGTGTTTTCAACGCGTTCACGAAGTATGGGAAGCTCACGGTCAATATCATCCTTGCCGCTGACTGCATAACTGCGAGGGATTCTGTAAGTGAGAACCCGTGAACCGTCGGGGCTGTCCCACCAGAAAAGATTTTCAGGGATTTCAGCATTTTCATGCATACCTGGACGCATCATAACATAGCAGCGCATGCCGCTCTTGTTGAGAATCTGAGGCATCATCGCATTATGACCAAAGGAATCAACATTGTAGCCCGTTTTGCAAATTTCGCCGAATTTTTCGTAGTAATAAAGCTGGCTGTAAAGCGCCTGACGGGCAAAGCCCTCTGCGGAGGGCATGTTGCAGTCCGGCTGAACCCACCAACCGTTAACAGGCACCCACTTGCCCTTTTTAACAAGCTTTCTTATTTCTTCAAAAAGCTCGGGGTCAATTTCCTCAACCCATTTATAATATGAAGCGGAGGAACAAGTGAAAACCATTCCTTTATATTCGTTAATGCGGTCAACCGCACTTCTGAATGTTTGAAGAACTTCGCCGCAGCCCTCCTGCCATCTCCAAAGCCAGATAGGGTCAAGGTGAGCATTTCCGATAAGATGTATTTTATTGTTCATAATCGCACCTCATTATTCAAAAAATCCGAAAAATCTGCCAATCCAATACGCCATGGTATATACATAGCAGCTTTCAACGCACATAACACCGCCCGAATCCTCATTTTTATAATCCAAGGGATTGCGGTCATATTTTGCGATAAATGTTTCGTCGGGAGGAAGCTGAACGGAGATTTCCTTTGCGCTCGCTCTTAATGTTTTAACGGGAATATCATGTCTGCCGACAAGGCTGACACCTGCCGCAAGACGGCTGGAATTGAATCTGTAAAACCAACCAGCAAGCTTATCATAATCCGGCGTTTCATCGGGACAAGAAATAAAATATGGCAAATCGTAGCCGGGATTATGCTCACGCGCAATGGAAGTTCTCCATGCCTTGTAACCCTTACGATACTTTTTTAGCAGGTTTTCATCGGTTTCAAGAATGCAAAGGCCCCAGAAAGCCAAGGTCGCAAGCATATGGTCGCCATACATTATGTCTTCAGGGAAATCAAAGCCCATTGAAAGGCTTGCCTGATAAAGACGGTCAAAGTGCTTTTCCGTCATATCGGCATAACCGCATTCATTAAC
>JAZSGU010000033.1:0-11911 GCA_045532895.1 Acutalibacteraceae bacterium
GTTTATGTTTATGATATCGCAGATTCAATGAAGCTTATTAAGGAAATTCCTCTTTCCGAAACAATTCATCGCATTCAGGGCGGCGAATTCTGTAACGGAAGTCTTTATCTTTCAAACGATATTGAGGATAACGGCAACTATAAAAATATCCTCAAGGTTGATATAAACACGGGTGCTGTTTCGATTGCCGCGCTTCGTGATGTCGGCGGTGATAGTGTTGAAGCTGAGGGCCTTACTTTTTGGCAGTCAGAGGACGGCTCCAACATGCACGTTCTTGACTATAACAAGGTAATCGGAGTGTTTGTTCATCATTATAAGGTTGATTTTTAAATGAAGGATTTTCTGTGACTTTTAATGATATTGAAATAAAGGTGATATATTAATGAAAAAGCTTGTCAGTTTTATCCTTGCTGCAGCCATGCTTCTTTCTCTTGCTGTTCCCGCATTTACGCAGGGAAGCGAAGCGCATGACCCTGCCGAATGTGAAACCGTTCCCGTTATTATAGTGCGCGGAATGGATTTTACGGGGCTTTATTTGGATTACGGCACGGAAAATCAGCTGCCCGCAATTAATCTTGATGTTAAAAAGATTGTCGGTGCCGTGTTCAAGGCGATAGGAAGCGGTATTATTCATTTCAGCCTTGATGCCGCGATTGATGTTGTTGCGGAAACCGCCTATGATATTTTTAAATATCTTTCAATGGATGAAAAAGGGGAGTCAGCTTATAACATCGGGCTTCCGCAATATGCGGAAAGTGTTGACAATTATCCCGAGCTTTTAACGGGTGAATACGGCGAATTGGGCATGGTACGCACCTGCGCTGAGGCTTTTCCCGACGGTCATACATATTATCTCAACTATGACTGGCGTGCAGACCCGTTCACCGTTTCGGACGAAATCAACGCCTTGGTTGAAACTGCGATTGAAACAACGGGTCACAAAAAGGTCAACATTGTTTGCTGCAGCATGGGCGGAATAATGACTTTGGCATACCTCACCGAATACGGCTATTCAAAGGTTAACCGCTGTCTGTTTATGTCCTCCACCTTCTGCGGGGCGCAGGTTGCATCCGATTTGCTTTGCGGCAAAATAGATATTGATGCCGATAACCTTTACGGATATCTTCAAAATCTTATCAAAGATAAACCTGCATTAAACTTTATTGTAAAACAAATTTATGATTTCGGCGGCTTTGATGCGCTGACCCGCGTTACCGACTATATTTTGGAAAACTACACCGACGATGTGTTTGAGGCTGTTTTAACGCCCGTTTTCGGTCATATGCTTACCCTCTGGGGTCTTGTTCAGCCGGAGGACTATGAGCAGGCGATTGATTACGTTTTCGGCGGCAGAACTGCCGAAGAAGCCGCTTTTATTGAAAAAGCCGATAAGCTTCAGGCGATGATGGCGGGCAGGGATGCCATGCTCAACGAAATGGTTGATAACGGAGTTGAGATTGCAATAGTTGCCCACTATGACATACCCCTTATTCCCGTTTATGAAAACTCTGATTTCAACGGCGACAGCATACTTGAAACCTATCAGATGTCGGGCTATGCCACCGTTGCAAAATACGGCGAAACTCTTGGCGACGATTATGTTGCCGAAAATCCGAAATATCTTTCGCCTGACAGAGCAGTTGACCTTTCAACGGCGCTTTTCCCCGAATATACATATATAATAAAGGGCGCAATGCATGTCGGCGGAAACTACGGCAGCGACTATGCCGAGTTTTTGCTCTGGCTTCTGACCTATGACGGCGAATTTTATGCAGGCGCATCGGAAAGATATCCGCAGTTTATGGTGTCCGATGCCGATTTAAATTTAAGAGCATTTGATTAAAAAATCAACGGATATTGCAAAGCAGCAATATCCGTTGTTCTTTATTTGATTTTCTTTCTTTTCAAGATGTAAATTACAACTGTCAACGTAATTTCTGCAATATATGCTGCGATAAACAGAGTGTCAAATGTTTCGACCACTCCGCGTCCCTCATAAAACTGCTCATAGGTATAAACCGTAATCGGCAGTCTGTCTTTTGAATCGTCATTATACTTTATGCTGTAAACAGACTGATTTCTGTAAATATATTTGCAAAGCAAGTGACCGTTATCGTCGTAAACATATTCCGTAAGAGCTTCTTCTTCGCTGATTTCGTTGCCGTAATCGTCATAATAAGTTATTTCATCATCAGTCGGCACATCCTCATAATTCGGCATGGTGGCGGTTGCATACATCGTCATCTCGGTATAGCTTGTGTCCGGCATGTCGGTTTCCATAAATTCCTTGAAATCGCCGTAGCTTTCAAAAACAGTGCCTTCGGCAAAGAAAAGCGGGGTTAAAACCTCATGTATCGCAAACTGAGCGGAATAAGTGACAAAAACCGCTGCAACCAAAGCAACGAGTGACCGCAGAGTCAGAGAAGTTATGCGGCGTGTTTTCTCCGCTTCGTTGCTGCTTATTTTGAATATCTCTTTTTTGATTGCTGAGTTTGTTATAAATATATTTAAAATAAAGCATATAAGAGCAGTTATCGCTGCAAATGCAAGCCCGGGAATGAGCCAGTCTTCAAGTGCAACGCCGAAGTAGCCCTTTCCCTCTGTCCACATAATAATCGGCAGGGTTGAAGCGAATAAAACAGCAATAATATAAAATGTAAAGCATGTAGTTTTGAAGAAATGCTTTTTGCAGATGTTGGCGGTTTCTTCTTCATAATCATGGGTTTTAACTGATGAAAAAGCGAGAATGGTAAACGCCGTTTCGCATATCACCGAAGCGGCAATGAACACACAGCTTATAAAGAACCCGACCGTGCCGCTTGTAAAGCCGAAGTTTGCAATCATTGCGGCAATAATGCCTATAAAGCTTATACCTACCGATATGATGCTTTTTACGGTGAATTTCGTTTTGCTGCTTTCGGCAATCCGGTGAAGCTGTTTTTCTTTTTTGATATCCGTTTTTTCGGTGGTATCATTTTGCAGCTTTCTTTCCCCGCGCAGAAGCTCATCGGAGGTAATGCCGAATATCTCCGCGATAACGGGAATAAGGCTCAAATCGGGTGCGCTTTCATCCCGCTCCCATCGGCTGACGGTTTTGTCCGAAACATTAAGCATTTCCGCAAGATTTCTTTGTGTCATGCCGTTTGCCTTACGTAAAGCAGCAATAAAAGAGCCTATTGTTTTCTTTTCCATAATATCATCCTCCTTTGCACTTCAATTCTAAAAAAATGTCAGAGAGAATGCCACATCTTATGCCGTGAATTTCTCTCGGAAACCGAGAATTACATCATTTTATAATGTGTCGTGTCGTTTATGTATTCAAAAACAATATCACCGTATTTGTTTGTTCCTTCTTTATAAAAAACAACTCTTGTAACGCCCGTGTTTTTAAAGCTGATGTCAAATGCGGGAACTGCCTCTTTAAAGCCCATAATCCAAAACACGATAAATGTCATGAATGCCGCGTGGCTGACAACGGCAACCTTTTCGCTGTTTTTATATCGTTCACGCAGATGCCCTATAAACTTTCCCGCTCTTTCAAACATTTCGTTCTCGTTTTCAAAATTGCTGTGATAAACAAACGGGTCATTTTCCGAAACATCGGGTGCAAGAACGGCAGAGGGACAGATTCCGCGTATTTCATTCATGCCTGCGCCGTTATATTTGGGATTTATACCCACCTCGGTAAGCAGGGGATGAATGTTAAGAGCTTTTTTCGAGGCTTGCTTTTTCATAATTTCCGTTGCGGTCTGCACCGCTCTTAAAAGTCCGCTTGAATAAAGCGCATCAAAATCAATGTTTGCAAGGTGAGCACCCGCCGCCTGTGCCTGCACTATGCCTTTTTCGGTCAGATAAGGGTCGTTTTCTTCTTTCAATGTTAAATCCTCGCGCCCGTAGCCTGCGTTTCCGTGGCTTTCGCCGTGTCTAATCAGATAAAGGTCAAGCTCAACAATCGGTTTTATATTTTCCATGGCAGCCTCCTGAAATTTCATAAAAAAATTATAATTCTTTTTGCTTTCTGTGTCAAACACTTTGGTTTCTTGACAATACGATAATTAAATATTAGAATGTATATATTAAATAAAAAGGAATGTTCTTATGGGGATTTGTTATGTTGTCGGTGCAGGGGAATGCCCGAAGCTTGATTTCAATAAAAAAGACGGTGATTTGGTTATCGCCGCGGACGGCGGATGCGCTTATCTTGAGCAAAGCGGCATAAAACCCGATTTGATAATCGGTGATTTCGATTCTTTGGAGTGTGCACCGTTAGGGGATAATGTCATAAAGCTCAACCCCGTAAAGGATATAACCGATATGGATGCCGCGGTGAAAGAGGGGCTTGAAAGAGGTTATTCTGAATTCCATCTTTACGGCGCGTGCGGCGGAAGGATTGACCATACTCTTGCAAATATTCAGTTAATTGCTTCTCTTGCTCAAAATAAAATAAAAGCATATATTTTCAACGGGTCGCAGGTGATAACCGCTGTTTACAACGGCTCTTTGAACTTTGACCCGTCATATAGCGGTTATGTTTCTGTGTTTGCCCATTCGGATAAGTGTGAGGGAGTTTCTTTGAGAGGACTTAAATATACTCTCGAAAATGCCGCTTTGACCAACAGCTTTCCGCTCGGAGTCAGCAACGAGTTTGTCGGCGTTGAAAGTAAAATAACTATAGGCATGGGCACTGCGGTTGTGATTTATAGCAAGTAAAAAGTCCCCCGATTGAACGGGGGACTTTTTGTTTAAACTTAATACTTGAAGTTCTTATAGATGATGTGTGTTGAGCCTGTTGCGTTACCGCCGCCTGCTGCTTCAATAACAACGTCGATGTCGTATTCAACAGTAAGGCTTACAAGGTTGCCTGTTGCAGCATCGATAACAGCAACAATCTTTGCGTTTGAGTAGCTTTCCTCAATAACTGCGCTGCTGAGAACTTCGCCGATTGCGCTGTAGATAACGGGAGCAGTCTTGTGGTCAAAGTAGCTCTTGTCTGCATCGCCAACGCAGATACCGCACTTGTCGATGGGGGAGTTGTTGTATTTTTCTGTTTTGGAAGCCTTGCTGTTACCGGGCTTAACGTTAAGAACGATTGTGTATTTGCCGTTGCTTTCTGTGCACTTTGCAGCAGTTACATCTGCAGCGGAAAGAGTGCTCTTTCTGAGATAGTGGTGAGGAACATCGCCTTCCCACTCACCCTTTGTAACATCCATTGTGTATTTGTTTTCAGCGCCGATACCCATAAACTTATAAATAAGGTCACCGAATGTCTTGAGAAGGAAGCCTGCATTAAGAGTTTCGTTATCTGTGTAGCGTTCCTTGTTGAAGCCAACCTTTGCGGCATAAGCATCATTGATTGTCTTGTTGTAAAGAGCAATGATTTCATCTGTTGTTGCGGGAGCTGCTGCGATTGCGGGGACTGTTGATTCTGCAACTGTTGTTTCTTCTGCGGGAACAGATTCGTCAACTGCAGGCGCGCTTTCGTCTGCAGCGGGAGCGGATTCGTCAACTGCAGGCGCGCTTTCGTCTGCAACGGGAGTTGATTCGTCAACTACGGCTTCTGTTGTTGTGGTTGTGGTTTCGTCTGTTGTTTTGTCTTCACCGCATGCTGCGAATGCGAAAAGCATTGAGAATGCGAGAAGAACTGCAAGAATTTTTTTCATGGTCTTTCTCCTTTAATTATAATTATGCCTTACGGCATTGTTACCTTAATTAGATTGATTCAACAAATCTGATGAATGCGGCAAAGCCGGCTTCGTTGCGCTTGAACACGCCTGCGTGCTCAAGAACGGTTGCAAACACCTTGCCGACCTCTGCCTGAAGAATGCTCATAATATTTTCGGCGTTAACGTCGGGATATGCAGGGAGGAAGCTTTCTGCCCAGTCTGCGTGAAGAGCTGTTTTTTCGCTCGCGCGCAAATCCTCGCCGCATACGATTGCGTCGGCAAGGGCTTCAAGCTCCGTTTTAAGCCTTGCGGGAAGCACAGCAAGACCCATAACCTCGATAAGACCGATGTTTTCTTTCTTAATGTGGTGAAGCTCTGCGTGGGGATGATAAACGCCCATGGGGTGTTCAGCTGTTGTTATGTTGTTACGAAGCACGAGGTCAAGCTCATATTTTTCGCCTCTGCGCCTTGCAATGGGGGTTATTGTGTTGTGAGGAGTGCCTTCGGTTTCTGAATAGATAAATGCTTCCTCGTCGGTGTATGCACGCCAGGCAGAGAGAATTTTGTCTGCAAGCTCGGTTATGCTTTCGGGGCTGTCAGACTGAAGCCTGATTGTTGACATGGGCCATTTTACGATGCCTGCCTCAACATCGGCGAATCCGTCAAATTTAAGCTCCTTCTCAATCGGTGCGCGCTCCATTGCAAATTCATATCCGCCGCCCTGAAAATGCTCGTGGCTCAGAATCGAGCCGCCGACTATCGGTAAATCCGCGTTTGAACCTACAAAATAATGCGGGAAAAGCTTAACAAACTCAAGAAGTTTTGAAAAAGCTGATTTGTCAATCTTCATCGGTGTGTGGCTGCCGTTGAAAACAATGCAGTGTTCATTGTAATAAACATATGGCGAATACTGCATAAACCAGCCTGAATTATCTATTGTAATGGGAATGATTCTGTGGTTTTGTCTTGCGGGGAAATCAACTCTGCCCGCATAGCCTTCGCATTCCCTGCAAAGCTGGCATTTGGGATATCCCGACTGCGGTGCGTTCTTTGCCGCGGCAATGGCTTTCGGGTCTTTTTCGGGCTTTGAAAGGTTAACGGTGATGTCAATTGTGCCGTAGTCGCTTTCATAAAGCCATTTCATGTCTTTGGCGATTCTGTCTCTGCGTATGTAATTTGTGTCACCGCTGAATTTATAATAGTAGTCGGTTGCTTCTTTGGGAGATTTCTCATAGAGAGCACCGAATTTTTCAATAACCTGTGAGGGGCGTGGAGTAAGTGCGCCCATAAGCGCCGTATCAAAAAGGTCTCTGTAGGTTATCGAATCTTCGATTATGCCTTTTTCTGCGGCGTAATTGCAAAGAGCATCAAGAATTTCGCTTATGTCGCCGTTTGCTGCTTCGCAGGAATCGTCATATGCGTTTTCTTTGAGAAGGTAAAGAACAGAGTTTGCGCAGTAAGTCTTGTCGCATTCTTCAATAAGGCCTTTTTCAACGGCGTAAGAAATTAAAGCTTTGATATATGAGTTTATCATAACATTCT
Source organism: Acutalibacteraceae bacterium (assembly GCA_045532895.1). Lineage (GTDB taxonomy): Bacteria > Bacillota > Clostridia > Oscillospirales > Acutalibacteraceae > CAG-177. The sequence continues at coordinate 7,206 of JAZSGU010000033.1, forward strand.
CACTTTCTGCGTCGGTAATAATATATATTATATACATTTCATATCAACTCTGCAAGAGTGAAATGAAAATATTGTAAAACTATTTGAAAAATTATTTGTATGTGTTATATTGGTAACAGAAAGGAGTGGGTATCATGGAGCTTTCAACTGCGATTGTCTGCATACTTTTTTCAACCCTTGCTGTGAGCTACGCATGGGGAATGAGAGGCACGGTTATCGGCGGCGAAAAGGGCGCAATGCTTCCCGGTGCGTTTATAGGCTTGATTTTGACCGGCTTTTCAGGCATGTTTGCCGGTTTTTCGCCCGTTGCGGCAGGTCTTATGGGCATGACCTACGGCGGCACGGAGCCCTACGGCGAAACGATTGGCATGGTGCTCCACCGCGGAAAAGCCGATTACCGCCCGCGAAAAGGCTACATGGGTCTTGCTTTAAAGGGCGCGCTTTGGTTTTCAATCTGCGGCGGATTTATTGCAATGTCTTTCTCTTACGGCATTTATTCCTCTGCGGATATCGCTGTCTTTTGCCTGCTTATTCCCGTTATTCAGCAGATAGGATATTGGATTTTCAACACTCCTTATGACAAGAAAAACGGCAGATATCCCAAAATTTTCTTTTCGCTGACACGCCGTGAAGAATGGGGGAGCAACTTCCTGCTTCTTATAGCCATGATAACCATGGCAAGCATCCGAAACGACAGCCTTGCGCTTCTTATGATTGCATTCGGTTTTATCTTTGGTGCAGTCGGCTGGGTTGCAGCAATGAAATGCTATGTTTATTCCGTGTTTCCGCTGATTAACGGAAAATACTTGTTCGGCAAGCTCTTTTTAAGCAGCCGTGTTGACGGCTGGAAGATTATGGAGTTTGTTCTCGGCGCATTCGGCGGCTTCGGTCTGTCGCTCTCGTTCTGTATCGGATATGATTATATAGATGTATATAAATCAAGAGCATCTCTTGACGGAGCGAAATTTGTTAACGAAAGCATTAGTGACATTGTGCCGTTTATCTGCATTCTTTGTGCAGTCGGTATTTTTGCGGTTAATCTGTTTTCTCATATATGCGATAAAAAGAATAAAAATGTCAATTCATATGTTCTTGACAGAATAGAACGAGTTTTTTACTGCGTAATTCCTATGATTTTTGTGCTTTGGGGTGAGCAATATTCCTCAAGGTTTATGAGCGGCTTTATGCTTGTTTTTGTTTTGATTATCAAGCTTCTTTTTGACCGTTTTAAGAAAGTGAATGCATTCACTCTTCTGATTTCGTTTGCCGTATGTGTTGTATCGTATTTGGTTTTGGTTTCGAGCGGCATAACTCCGCTCAAAATAATTATTGCAGGCACGGTGCCATATCTTGCCGCCGAGCTGTTATGCGTGGTTGTCAGGGCGAAAAATGAAGGTGTTTCCTTAAAAGACAAGCTTATAAAAACGCCGTTTATAACCGTTTATCCATGTCTTGTTGTTCAAAGCGCAATTATTATTTTTGCATCATGGAAAATTTTTGTTTTTTGATATTTACTTTTTGCGTTTCGTGTGTTAAAATATTAAAGTATAAAAGCGCATGAAAGGATGATTCTGCAATGAGCGGTAAACTTAAAGATAAAAATGTTGATTTTCTATTTGAAGCAATTTTAAATCTCCGGACTCTTGAGGAGTGCTATGATTTTTTTGAGGACCTTTGCACGGTAACTGAAATCAAGGCGATTTCGCAGAGAATTGTTGTTGCAAAGATGCTTAGAGATAAAAAAGTATACAGTGATATCGTTTCCGAAACCGGCGCAAGCACGGCTACCATAAGCCGCGTTAACCGTTCTCTTCAGTACGGCTGCAACGGTTATGAAGAGATTTTTAAAAGGATGGAAAAGTGATGTCATACGATAATTTTTCGGATTTCTATGACTTGCTGACCGATAATGTTGAGTATGAGAAGCGTGCAGATTATTTTTGCAGGCTTCTTTCCATGTGCGGCATAAAAGGCGGAATTTTGCTTGACCTTGGCTGCGGCACGGGAAGCATGTCCGTCAAAATGGCGGAAAGGGGATTTGATGTTATCGGAGTTGACAGTAGCGTTGGCATGCTCAATGCCGCAAGACAAAAGGCATATGAAAGCTCTGCGGAAATTCTGCTTCTTAATCAGAGTATGCAGGAAATTGACCTTTACGGCACGGTTGACTGCGCAATCTGCGTTCTTGACGGTATCAACCATCTTGAAGGCGAAGCTGACGTTAAGTGCACCTTTGAAAAGGTTTCTCTATTCATGAACAAGGGCGGAGCCTTTGCATTTGACGTTAATACGATTCATAAGCATAAAAATGTTCTTGCCGACAATGTTTTTGTTTATGAACCCGATGATTTGTTTTGCGTGTGGCAAAATAATTACAATCCCGATGATAACAGCGTTGATATTTCTCTTGACTTTTTTGAGGAAGACGGCGGTGTTTATTACCGCTCGTGTGAAAGCTTTACCGAGCAGGCATACGAGCTTGATGTTATTAAGCTTTGGCTTGAAAAAGCAGGTTTTGAGGTTGTCGGAATTTTTGATGATTTGACAACCGACCCCGTTAACCCCGAAACGGAACGGGCAGTATTTTTAGCAAAGAAGAAGTGATATTATGAGTGAACTTGTAAGAATGATTTCAGTTGACGGCACGTTAACCGTAATTGCCGTTGACAGCACGGATATAATCAATAGAATGGAGCAGATTCACCAAACGTCTGCCGTAACCTCTGCCGCTCTCGGCAGGCTTTTAACAGCGGCTTCAATGATGGGTGCTGTGCTCAAGGGCAAAGATAACAGCATAACCCTGCGCCTTAACGGCAACGGCCCTGCAGGCTCGGTTATAGCCGTTTCTGACAGCGAAGGCAACGTAAGAGGCTATGTTGCAAATCCCGTTGTTGAAATCCCCCTCAACGATAAGGGCAAGCTCGATGTTGCGGGTGCAGTCGGCAAAGACGGAACTCTGACAGTAATGAAAGAACTTGGCATGAAAGAGCCTTATATCGGTCAAATTCCTATCGTTTCAGGAGAAATTGCCGAGGATATAACCAATTATTTTGCGACAAGCGAACAGCTTCCCAGCGTGTGCGCTCTCGGCGTTCTCGTTAATCCCGATTTATCAATTAAGGCTGCGGGTGGATTTATAATCCAGCTTCTTCCGACTGCTCTTGATGATACAATAGATAAAGTTGAGGAATGCATCAAAGGCATTGAGCCCGTAACGCAGATGCTCACAAGCGGCATGACCGCAGAAGATATTTGCCGCCATGTTCTTAAAAGCTTTGAGCTTGAAATTCTCGACACCTCAAGCCCCGAATACAGATGCAACTGCTCAAAAGAAAGGGTTGCAAAAGCCCTTTTAACCTTGGGTAAGGAGGAACTCAACGACATGGCTAATGACCCCCAAACAGAGGTTTCCTGCCATTTCTGCGATAAAAAATATGTTTTCACTCCTGCCGAAATTAGAAATCTTGCAAAATAAAGAGGTTTTATTATGGGAAAGTTATTCGGATATCCGCAGTTTGATGAAAACGGCGAAGAAATACTTTGCACTTATGACAACGATTACAGCGAAATGATGATGGATGTGCGTGTTTACCGTATGAACGCGGGCGAGGTGCGCACTTTCAGCAGAAAAGGCGAGGAGATTGCTGTTCTCCTGCTTTCGGGTAAAATAACATTTGAATGGGAAGGCAAAAGTGAAGCTGTCAGCCGAGAAAGCGTTTTTACCGAGGGTCCCTACGCAGTCCATGTTTGTTCCGACAGCAAAATTGAGGTAAAAGCGGAAATGGATGCCGAAATTCTTGTTCAGTGCACAAAGAACGATGCCATGTTTGACGGAAAGCTTTACAGACCCGAGGATGCTCCTTGGGGATATTCCTGCGTGGGTAAATTTGGCAATGTTGCAAAACGACGCGTAAATACCATTATCGATAAAGAAATTGCACCTTATTCAAATATGGTGCTTGGTGAGGTGCTCAACGATAGGGGCAACTGGTCAGGTTATTTGCCTCACAGACATCCCCAGCCGGAATGCTATTATTTCAAGTTTGACCGCTCTGAAGGCTTCGGAGCAAGCTTTGTCGGTGACGAGGTTTTCAAAAGCGTTGACAACAGCTTTTCCGCAATCCCCGGCGGTGCGCTGCATCCGCAGTCCGTTGCGCCCGGATTCCAAATGTATACCTGCTGGATGATTCGCCACCTTGACGGCGACCCTTGGCTTCAAACAACCCGCAACGAGGACGAAAAGTATATTTGGCTTCATAATGCGGAGCTTTAATCTGAAATCGGCAGGGGAAGCTCTGCTGATTTTAATGCTCTTTACATTTGTATTCTTGTTTGAAAATAATTCCAAACAAGAACAATAAAAAACTTTTAAAATTTTTGAAATTTTTTTAAAAAAAGGGTTGACATTTTCGTAAAAGTAGTGTATTATACAACACGTCGCTTGACCAAAGCGACGCCAACGTGGGAGCATAGCTCAGCTGGGAGAGCATCTGCCTTACAAGCAGAGGGTCACAGGTTCGAGCCCTGTTGTTCCCACCATTTGGCCCGGTAGTTCAGCTGGTTAGAACGCTAGCCTGTCACGCTAGAGGTCGACGGTTCGAGCCCGTTCCGGGTCGCCATTGAGTGACCTGTAATTTTTATTACAGGTCATTTCTATGCCTCTGTAGCTCAGTTGGTAGAGCAGTGGACTGAAAATCCACGTGTCG
>JAZSGU010000092.1:0-2557 GCA_045532895.1 Acutalibacteraceae bacterium
ATTCTCTGGCTCTTCTCAAAAATTTTCGGTTGCTGAATTTAACAAAGTAACAATCCAATAACACCAAAGCCGACGGATTAAAACCCCGTCGGCTTTTGAATTTCAAAACTTTCAAATTAATCAAAAAATTAACATTAATAAACCCCGAATGGTTTGCAACAATAATAAAGCAAACGCAAATTGAATTTGAAGGGGTGTAAACGAAATGTCAAAGAATAATTCAGTTGTTCCTCAGGCAAGAGCTGCTCTTGACCAGTTCAAGATGGAAGCTGCTCGTGAAGTTGGCGTTAACCTTAAGCAGGGTTATAACGGCGATCTCACTTCAAGAGAAGCAGGCAGCGTAGGCGGCCAGATGGTCAAGAAGATGATTGAGGCTTATGAAAACGGCATGAAATAAGTCCGCTCTCATATAAAAAGAACCGTCGCGGGTTTCCGCGGCGGTTCTTGATTTATGCTTCTTTTGAAAGATTATATCTTGTTGCTCTTTCAAATTCTTCGGGCGTTCCGTAGCCCTCGGCGAGATTTTCATTTATAAGCATCACTATTTCTGCGTGAAGTCGGTTATTTGCCTGCTCGACGGTCATTCCCTTTGTTGAAAACGGCTTGCCGATTCTTGAGCAAAGTGTTTTGCTTCTGAACTTATATTCGCCCGTAACTGCCACCGGCACCATCATCGCCTCGTTTTTGCATGCAAGAGATGCCGCGCCGAACTTGAATTCGCCAAGCAGATTATCGGTTTTGTTTCTTGTTCCCTCCGGGAAAATACCTAACGCTCCGCCGTTTGAAAGAACGGCGTTTGCAGAAGCCTTTGCCTCTTCGTCATGCCCGTTGCGGTTGACGCATATACAGCCCGCAAGCTTGAAAAACCATGCAAATTTGCCCTTGAAATACTCGGATTTTGCCATGTAGTTTATCGGTCTGTGTGTTGCAGAAGCGGCAAGACACTGGTCAAGAACATGCTTATGGTTGCTGCAAACAACAACCGCACCTTTCTTTGGAATGTTGCCCTTTCCGAACACCCTCGGACTGTAATAGAAATAAAACACGGGTAAAAGCAGAGGTGCAAGCAAGCGATAACCCCATGTTCTCGGCTTTTTCACCATCAGCAAACAGCCTCCCTCGCACTTTCCTTCTGAAGCTTCATGAAGTCAATCTTGTTATAGGCCGTTTTGGGAAGCAAATCAACAAATTCATATATATAGGGCACGCTGTAATGCATGAGCTTCTTTTTGCAGTGTTCGCGGATTTCTGCCTTGGTTTTATCGCTTTTTTCTTTTCCGTTTTTAAGAACAATATATGCTTTTGCAACCTCTTTTTTATACTGATGAGGCACGGAAACAACAACGCATTTTTCAACAAAATCAAGCTCTTCAACAACGCTTTCTATCTGTGTGGGATAAACATTGAAGCCTGATGTTATCATCATTCGCTTGATTCGGAGCTTGTAGTGAACAAATCCGTCCTCATCAATCGCCGCCATGTCACCCGTGTGGAGCCATACCTTGCCGTCAGCATGAACACGCAGAGTGTTTTCTGTTTCTTCGGGATTGTTTCTGTAGCCTATCATAACAGTCGGTCCGCTGATGCAAAGCTCGCCGTCCTCCCCTGCGGGAAGAACATTTGTTGTGCCGGGTTCAACAACACACATTTGTGTGCCGATAAGCGGTTTGCCGATTGTTCTTGACTTGTAGTTTTCTCCAACGGAAAGGCTGAGCGCGGCAAGGCCCTCTGTCATGCCGTAGCCCTCGCAGATTTTTATGCTTGAATTGTGAGCGGCAAGAAATTCGTTAACACTTTTTTCAAGCTTTTCAGGAAGAGTATCGCCGCCGCTGACGGCATATTTGAGGAATGAAAAATCAATTTTATCGGCACCCTTTGCCTTGAGCAATGCATCATACAAGGTAGGAACACCAAAAATCATGGTCGGCTTATATTTCTTGAGAATGCCTGCAAATTTCTTTGCATCGAACTGCGGAATAAGAACGGAGCATGCGCCGAAGCAGAACGAAACATGAACGCAAACACCAAGACCGAAGCCGTGGAAAATGGGCAAAATTGCAAGGATTTTGTCACCCGCTTTAACATCTCTCAAGGTGAGCACAGCCTGAATGCCGAAAGCATTGAAATTGTAGTTGGAGAGCATTATATCCTTCGGAGTGCCTGTTGTGCCGCCGCTGTGAAGAATAACGGCAACCTCGCCGTTTTGCTCCCCCTTGGGGCTGTATTCCGCAACGGTTCTTGACTTTTCGGCAAATTCGCTCCATGAAAGATATCTTTTATCCGATTTGTCATATTTGAAGCTCTTTATGCATTTGAGGGCATAAAGCTTTTTCATCACAAAGGGCATGGAATCGCCGGGTGAAGCAACAATCACCTTTTCAACCGATGTTTCATCAATGATTTTTGAGATTTTTTCCGTGCAAATGCTCACACACAGCAAAACCTTGCTTTTAACTCGGTTAATGTGGTTCTTTATTTCTTCCTGCGCAGAAAGAGGATGAAGAATATTTGCAACCGCGCCTATTCTGTTGAGCGCATAAATGCTGATAACCGCCTC
>JAZSGU010000034.1:0-3326 GCA_045532895.1 Acutalibacteraceae bacterium
GCTTCTTGCGGAAGGCTTTGAGCCTCCTTGCGATATATATCTTTCATCATCGATTGACGAAGAAATTTCTGGCGACGGCGCACCGAAGCTTGTTAATTATCTAAAATCAAATGGCGTACGCCTTGATGTTGCAATGGATGAAGGCGGTGCAATTCTTAAAGATGCTCTCCCCACCATGGCAGGCTGGTGCGCTGCAATCGGTGTTCTTGAAAAAGGATATATTGATGTTAAAATTGTTGCAAAAGGCAAGGGCGGTCACTCGTCAACACCAAAAAGCAACACTCCGCTTGCAAGGCTTTCAAGGTTTGTTGCCGCTATAGAAAAAGACAAGCCTTTCAAATCTGAAATTTCAGGACCGGTTTACGCAATGCTTGACCAGGCAGCCCCCCTGCTCGGTTTTCCGCTTCGAATGATACTTGGCAACATGTGGCTGTTTAAAGGGCTTCTAACCAAGGTTTTGCCGGTAGTGTCTCCCATGTGCAATGCTTTTGTAAAAACAACATTTTGTTGCACAATGGCAGAAGGCTCACACACCGCCAACGTTATACCTTCGGAGGCATATATCGTCTGCAACCTTCGCCCGTCACCCCACCAGAACGCCGAGCAGTCGCTTGCAGTTCTTAAAAAATATGCTGACAAGTTTGATCTTGAGCTTGATGTTATTCACGCAAGAAGCGCATCAAATTGCGTCGATTGGAATGGCGAAGAATTCGGTTATCTTAAAAAGTGCCTTAATGAGTGCTATCCCGAAGCGGGTGTTATCCCCTATCTCATGACCGGCGGCACAGACTGCCGTCACTATGAAGAAATTGCAAACAACTGTCTGCGCTTCTGCCCGATTAAAATGAGCAACGAACAGCTTGCCGCAATGCATGCGGCAAATGAAAGCATCGGCGTTAAAGAAACTGCACATTGCGTAAAATTCTACAAGCACTACATAAAGAACCACAAATAAGAAAAAGGACTGTTTCGATGTGAAACAGTCCTTAACTTTTATTTCAAATAAGCCTCAAGTCTGTATATCGGCAAGCCGAGCGACGAAAACTTCTGCTCATACTCAGTTTCAATATTACCTTCAAATTCGCTGTTGTGAAGGTCAAGCGACACATTTTTAATGCTGAAGCCAAAATCAGACAACTGCTCTATTGAATACTCGAAGAAATGCATATTGTCTGTCTTTTGATGTATCTCCGCACCTTTTTTAAGAATAACTGCATAGCTTTTAAGAAACCGCGCATTTGTTAATCTGTGGTTTGCATATCTCTTTTTGGGATACGGACATGAGAAATTCAGAAAAATACGCTCAACAGTTTCGGGCATTATATACTTTTCAAGGTATTCCGCACCGCCGTGGAGAAAAATCAAATTAGAGATATTTTCTTTCATTGCGGTTTCACTCGCGATAACAAGCACATTTGCGCATTTTTCAAGCGCAAGAACATTAACATCGGGGTTACATTTTGCAAACTCACATGCAAACCTACCCTTACCGCAGCCGATTTCAAGCACAACGGGATTGTTGTTTCCGAAAAGTGCGGCTGTGTCAATGTATTCTTTCTTTTCAATAGCTGTAAGAAAGTTACAGTCTTCGCTGAAAAGCTTTATTACATTGTTACATTTTGCAAGACGTTCCTCAAGATGCTTTTTCTTTCGCATTCTCATTTGTTTCACCTATCAATAAAATATGGGACTTATTATACTCCTTTTTTTTAAAAAATCAATCATGTAAATAGCTGTAAAACCCGTTTTTCATTTGGTTTTTATTAAACACAAAGCACAAATAACAATTTTCACCCGGAATTCTTCGGAGTGATTCATCAGTTGCGTTGAAGCTGTTGAATGTTTACGGAAGTTATGTTATAATTTGATGGTAAGAAGTTTATTTGCTTATATTAATTTAACGAGGTGTTTATATGTTTTTTAATGTTAATAATTTTGAATGGACAAGAGAGCCTGCGGATTATTCAATATCAACCGATAAAATTGAAGTCGTTACAAACCCGCATACGGATTTATGGCAGAGAACATATTATCATTTCAGAAATGACAATGCACCGGTTTTTCAAACTGAAACAGATGAAAAATATTTCTCTTTCGTTGTTAAAGCAGAGTTTGAAAGCAAGCACCGTTTTGACCAATGCGGAATTGTGATGTACCTTGACAGTGAAAATTGGCTTAAAGGTTCTATCGAATATGAAAATGACAGGTTTCAACACCTTGGCAGTGTTGTTACAAATAACGGGTATTCCGACTGGGCAACAACCGAAATCGATACAAGCATAAAATCGATGTGGTACAGATTCAGCCGCAGAGAAGATGACTATTGCATTGAATGCTCGGAAAACGGTGTTACTTTCAAACAAATGCGTGTATGCCATATGTTTAACGGCGGCGGTAAAATCCGTTTCGGCATTTATGCTTGCAGCCCTGAAAACTCATCGTTCAAAGCAACATTCACCAATATGGAAATCACAGATTGCAAATGGCTCGCCCACAACGGTCAGCAGCCTGATTCAGAATAACAAATTGCGAATTATCAATTATAAAGCGAGATTTTTATTATGAAAGACAAAAAATACTTTCTGAACAAGGCTCAAGAAAATTACCCCAAACTGATTTATATGGTTCTCACTCCCGATATATCCGAATTTACCGCATCAAGCGGCGACTGCGTTATCCTTGATCTCGGTCAGCACAGTGTGGGTCACTTTTCATTCAGCCTTGATAATGTTGAGAGGTTTATGGATGCTCCCGTTCGGCTTATAATCAGATTCGGTGAAGATATGAGGGAAATAAACGATGATATTTCTCAATATAACGGCACGGTTTCAAAAACCTGGCTTCAGGAAGAGATATTAAACCTCGATTATCCTCAAAAAATGACTATGCCGAGAAGATATGCCTGCAGATACATTAAAATCACGGTTGATACATCCAATTTTCCCGTAAGACTGTTTGATTTCAGTTTTACTGCATCAACGAGCGCGGATTTTTCTGCTCTTATACCTTACGACACAAAAGACGGTTTATTAAAAAAGATTGACTGCGTTGCAACATGCACCCTCAAAGAATGTATGCAGACCTTTTTTGAAGACGGCCCGAAACGCGACAGACGTCTTTGGATTGGCGACCTTCGTCTTGAGGCTCTGACAAACTACTACACTTTTAAAAATCTTGAAATTGTTAAAAGATGTTTATATCTTATTGCTGCAGGTGAATATAATAATCTCGGATTTCTTCCGTCATATATTTTTGAAACACCTTATTACAATTCGGGCGCGGCACATATTGCAGACTACGCTCTTTTATATGTTGTTACCGTATGT
>JAZSGU010000153.1:0-27033 GCA_045532895.1 Acutalibacteraceae bacterium
GCAATTTATCCCAATATCCTCACTGCCGTCTTCACTGCCGCCAACGCACCCTATCTCGCCTTCGCAGTCTGCACCGTATTCAGCAGCAAGCTGCTTTGTCTGAGCGGTAATGCGAACATTTTCCTTAAACGGAAGATGCGAGCCGTCAAGCATAACACTTGTAAAACCGATATCAAGAGCCTGCTTAATTTTTTCTGTGGTTTTACCGTGATCAAAGTGAACTGCAACGGGAACAGAGCTGTTTTTTGCCGCAGCAACCATTAACGGACCTATAATTTCAAGAGGAGAATGGTTAAGCCTTACCTCTGCTATCTGAATTATTGCAGGGCTTTTAGTTTCTTCAACAGCTTTAATAACACCAAGAACCATCTCCATATTGGCAACGCTGAAGCTGCCGACTGCATAACCGCCCTTGCGCGCATTTTCAAGCAGAGGCTTCATATTAACAAGAGACATTTAGCGCTCCCCTTTCTCGGATTTGCCGTAGTATATGAAAGAACAAATTGCACTTGTTAGCGGAAGTGTGAGAAGCATTCCCAAGCTGCCCGCAAGTGCCTGCAAAATTTCTGCAATTATAATCTCTCTGTTAACAACCTGCTCGATGCCTGAATTATACGCAACAAGCAGCAAAACGCTTGTCAGAGAGCTGCCTATATATGCAAGCACAAGAGTGTTTGCCATTGTACCCATCATATCCCTGCCAATGGTGAAGCCCGATTTCATGAGCTCTTTCGGGCGTATATCGGGCGATTTGAGCTTCAATTCATGGAGCGATGAAGATATGGACATTGAAACGTCCATAACCGCACCCACTGCGCCAACGATTATCATTGCAAAAATAATTGCTTTGAGATTTATCGGATTTTCGGGATAAAGCTGAAGAAGATAAATCGATTCCTCTTCAAGCAAACCCGTCATGTTAAGAAATTTATCCGTAACAAGCGTAATCAAGCCCGCACACATAACGCCGCACACACAGCCGATGCCCGCGCAAAGCGCTTTTGGGTTGAATCCGCTGATTATTACAAGGGTCATAACGGTTATAAACACACAGACAAGAATTGCCCAAAGATAGATATTATGTCCGTTAAGGATTGCTGGTATCAGCACGCAGAAAACAGAAAGACATGTTAAGCCGAGAGAAACAACGGTTTTTAGCCCCTGCATTCCGGAAAACGCAATTACGAGAGCGCAGAAAATTACAAGCAGCCACAAAAGCGGGGTTATTCGTATGAAATCACCGAAATAAAATACCTGCTTGCCGTTTTGGGCATAGCTGTCAATCAAAACCTTGTCGCCCTGCTCAACCTGACGGGGGCTGAAAGCATAGGATTTATCAATTTCCTGAACGGCATCAAGCGTTTTCCCGCGCAAATCGGAATTGAGCGCCTGCGCCTTGAAGTGAATGGTTACAAACTCGTTTTCTCCGTTCACATTCTGCGTTTGGACATCGGTAACGCGGATAACCTTTGCTTTGATTATCTCGCCGTCAAGCTCACCTTTAAAAATTGAGCCGTCGCCGACAATATAAATATAGGAAACAAAAATAAGCAGAGCCGAAACAAAAACAGCGATTATCTGATATATGCTCTGCTTGTTTTTCATTGTTTCACCTCAACTGTTAAATTCATATTTATAAAATTATATCATTATTTTAAATAAATCTCAATATTTTTATAAAAAATTTCCCGCCGCAAGAAAAATCTTACGGCGGAATTAATCATATCATGTTATTTTTTAACAGTTTGTGCTTTTCTTGCCTCAATTTCGGCAACCATCTGTGCCTGCTTCTTCTCTGTGATTGTGTAGAAGAACATGGGAACTGCGCAGGCGAACATGCTTACAACGCCTGAAATGATAAGAACATTCCAAAGTGCATCAGGGTTTGCAACTTCATAGGTTCTTGCATTGATTCCGGCAATGCTCATTGAAAGAACGCCTATGAATGCGCCGACAGCCATACCAATCTTGTTGATAAGGGTCTGCATTGCAAAGCAGATGCCTTCGCCTCTTTCGCCTGTTTTCCATTCAAGGTAGTCAACGGTGTCACCAATCATAGCATAGGTAATGATGTTGTTAACGCCCTGAGGAATACCGAGAAGAACAAGACCAATAGCACAGATAACCATCTTCCACGGTGCATCGTAGCCGACAAAATACATAACCGCCATTACAACGCCACCGAAAAGGTGAACTGCGATATATGACCATTTTTTTGTAAATTTCTTCGACATCCAGGGAACGAGGATAGAAGCAACAAGTCCGCCGGGAACAACAAGCAGAGTTATTATGCCGTAAAGGCCTTCGTTCTGAAGAATATACTTTGCAAAGTAAAGACCGCCTGTGTAGGAATAAACCATTCTTGCACCACCGAGAACGCCGGAAAGAACGATAAGAAGAAGTTCTTTGTTCTTAAAGAGGAGCTTAAGGTTGTGGCCGAATGAGGGCGGATTTTCTTCTGATGTGAAGCGTTCCTGAGTGTTCTTGAAGCCATAGAAGAACATGGGAATAGCTGCAACAACAAGAACAACTGCAGCAACAAAATAAATCCACTTGAGGGTGTCTGCATTGGCGATTTCCATGCCGTTTTTTACTGTTCCGACAAAAGTCTGAGCAGCTTCTTCTGCTGTAATACCCTGATTTGCAACCATGTTTTTGATTGCTTCAGCCTTATCTGCAAGGATGAGAGTGATATCTTCCTGAGTATACTTGAACTTTGATGTGAGTGAGCCTGTAATCATGGGAATGAAAACAGTAACAATACCTGCGCCTACTGTGCAGAACATACGGGCAACAGTGAGAATATTACCTCTCGTTACGGTGTTGTTTGTAAGGCAGGTTGAAAGACCCCAATAAGGAACGTCTGCGACTGTGTAGAAAACAGACCAGATAACATAAATAACACCGATTACGGCAAACGCAAGTGATGTCTGAGTACCGTTATATACTTTCTCTGCGCTGAAAACCGGAAGGAAACAGAGAATTGTCATAATACCAATGGGAATTGCCATCCACTTGAGATAAGGGCGGCATTTACCCCACTTAGTGCGGGTTTTGTCAACTACAGAGCCCATGATGGGGTCATTGAGTGCGTCAAAAACACGGGCACCGAGCATAAGAATTGCAACAGCTGTTGCGCCCTTAACGCTTCCGATCATAACGCCGTCGGCGCCGAAGAGAAGAGCATCAGTCATAAACACGGTTATGTATGAGCCGATAATGGTGCAGATAAAGTTCTGACCGAATCCGGCTACGCTGTAGGCAATTGCCTCTTTAGGCTGAACGCCCTTGCCCGGAGTTGTTCCGAACAGTTTGTGTAAGAATCCTTGTTTCATTTTTGGTTTCCTTTCTTTATTGAAATAATGATTTATAAAAATCAAGCGCCTTGAACCGTTTGCCGGTTTGTGAAAGCAAAAACTTTTCGCAAACCTCGGCAAAGCGCACTTCATCCTGAACAGGAAGAGAAAATGAATACATTCTCTCTATCGGATTTGAGCAGACATGCCTCATTGCTGCAAGCACGGTTGAATTAATCCTTTCGCCGCCACCGCAGCTTTTGCAATAAATGCAGCCGTCCGCAATATTAAAATATATTTCGCCCTGCGGGTCATTGCCGCATTGCGGGCATTCCGTAAGGTCGGGCATAAAGCCCGAAAGAACCATAAATTTAAGCTCCGTAACAGCCTTAAGAAAATCGTTTGAGCGTCTTTCGGTTTCAAGCAGATGCATCGAATTGAGTATCACCCGAAGATATTCCCTTGACGGCTCCATTTCGGGCACAAGCTCGACTGCAAGGGCACAGAAATACTGCGCCAAAGCCAGCTTTTCAATGTTATCGCGAAGCCCGAAAAAAACTTCTTTTGCAACCGCATCGTCGATTATGTAGCTGTCCCTGCTTTTATAAACGGAAAAATCCGCATAACAAAGGGACTGCGTTGCGCCGTGCATGCGGCTGTTTATCTTTTTGGCTCTGTTTGCAAACGCCCTTAAAACCCCGTATTCGGAGGTTAAAAGGGTAACAAGGCGGTCACTTTCCCCCGTGTCCGTTACCTTGAGCACCAGAGCGTCTGTATTCATTCTCATTTTGCTTTGCCTCCGCCGCACCGCACACGCAATTTCTGAATTCCAGATAATCGCCCACGGAGCCGGATTTTGAAAATTTTCGCCATGCCTTGTCTTTATCCATGCTATCATCTCCCGTTAATACTTTTCCCTTAACAGGAAAACTTATAAACGGGAAAATAATGAAATTAAAGTGAAAAGTTAATAATGAAGAGTGAAAAGTTTCGGGTGGGCTTCGCCCACACCCATTTTATATAATCGGTCATAGGCGAAGCCTATCCTTAACTTTTAACTTTTCATTCTTCACTATTTTATCAATCCAAGCCGAAATTGTGGATTATTCCCTCTCTGTTGCGCCAGCCCTCTTTAACCTTGACCCAGCATTGGAGGTTTATTTTGCATTGGAAGAAATTTTCCATATCAACTCGGGCTTTGGTTGAAATGCGTTTGAGCATATCGCCCTTTTTGCCGATGATTATGCCTTTGTGAGTATCCTTTTCGCAATAAATGGTCGCTTCAACGTCCATGATTCCGCCCGCGGGTCTTTCGCGCATTTTTTCAATGCTGACTGCAACGCCGTGGGGCACTTCCTTATCAAGAAGCTGAAGCATTTTTTCGCGGATTATCTCGCCCGCAAGCACTCTTTCGGGCTGGTCGGTGAGTGTGTCATCGGGGAAGAAATGAACGGATTCATATGAGAGCTTTTCAAGCTCGCCGATAAGCAAATCGATGTTTTCGTCTTTAAGCGCACTGACGGGTACAACTGCCTCGAAATCATAGACACCCGTAAACTGAACAATGCGCTCCATGAGCTTTTCTTTCTGCTTTATCGTGTCAATCTTGTTGATTGCAAGCACAACGGGAGCTTTTTCCGCTTTAAGGCGTTTGAGAAGCTCAAGCTCCGTTTCTTTTATTTCGCCCTCGGGCTCAACAACAAAAAGCGCGGCATCAATACCCGCAATGCCTTCACCGACAGCCTTAATCATCTTTTCGCCGAGCTTTGTTTTGGGTCGGTGATAGCCCGGAGTATCGGTAAAAACAAGCTGTGTTTCGCCCTTTGTGAGAACGCCCATGATGCGTGTTCTTGTTGTCTGGGGCTTCTGGGTAACAATAGCTACCTTCTGACCGAGCATCCTGTTAAGGAGCGAGGATTTGCCCACATTGGGGCAGCCGACTATTGCAACAAATGCGGTTTTGGTCATTATCTGTTCCTCATTTTACATGTTTTTTAAAAAAGTTTTTTATCCCCCGAGGCCCTGCAAAAACAAAAACAAAGCCTGCCGCAACGCTTATGATAAGAGCGATAAGCACGGGGATACTTTCTTTATAGTATTCAACCATTGCGGAGAAAGCCGCAGGCTGATACAAAATTGAAATTCCAACCGCAACAGAGCCTATCGCCGCAACGAGCACTGCACCCGCCGCCGCATCCTTGGCGATTGCCGCAAGGGGATTTTTTTCTTTTGTTTCAAGGTCAACCGTTTTTTCAACCGCCGTGTTAACGCATTCAAGCGCAAGCACAAGCGCACACGTTGCGATAAGCAGCGCAAGCTGTGTTCGGCTGACTTCAAAAAAATCGTGAACGGTTAAAAAGCCGAACATGAACGCCGTAAAGCACAAATGAATTCTCATGTTGCGCTCATGCGCTATGCAGTATGTAATTCCGCGGAAAGCGTAAACAAAGCTTTTAGCAAGATTTTTCATACGTTATCATCGTCCATATAATAGCTTGAATTTCTTTTCAGACCGAGCTTTGTTAAAACGGTTTCTTCCTTCTCGCGCATTCTTACGCTCTCGATGCCGCCGTTAACGTGGTCATAGCCGAGCAGATGGAGCATGGAATGGACTGTCAGAAATCCGATTTCGCGCTGAAGAGTGTGACCGTATCTTTCCGCCTGGTCAATGGCATGGGGAATTGATATAACAATATCACCAAGCAGCTTTGCGCCCGTGTCGTTATTAATATCATAAACACCGTTTTCGCCCAGCGGGAACGACAGAACATCGGTTGCCCTGTCAATATTTCTGTGCTGTCTGTTGAGCTGATGAATCATGTCATCGTCAACAAACAAAACGCTCACCTCTGCCTTGCCTTCAAATTCCTCCATTGTTAAAACAGCCGTGCAGCAGCGGCGCACAAGCAGCCGCACACCGGAGGGAATTTTGAACTCATTCTGTTCGTTGGAAATAACAACCTTAACCTTTCCTGTCATTCCTTTTTCGCTCCTCATCCTGTTTTTCATATGCCTTTATGATATCCTGCACCAATCTGTGGCGCACAACGTCCTTTTCGCTGAATCGGACAGTACCGATATCCTCGATATTTTTAAGAATTCTGACCGCTTCTTTAAGACCCGAGCGCTTGCCGTCAGGCAGGTCAATCTGCGTAACGTCGCCCGTAACAACCATTTTGGAGTTGAATCCGAGACGGGTCAAAAACATTTTCATCTGCTCCGCGGTTGTATTCTGCGCTTCGTCAAGAATAATAAAGCTGTCGTCAAGGGTGCGTCCTCTCATATATGCGAGCGGAGCAACCTCGATATCGCCGCGTTCCTGATGCTTTTGGAAATTTTCGGCGCCGAGTATATCAAAAAGTGCATCATAAAGCGGCCTTAAATAAGGGTCAACCTTGCTCTGCAAATCGCCGGGCAGGAAGCCGAGCTTTTCGCCCGCTTCAACCGCGGGTCGGGTTAAAACAATTCGGTTGATTTCCTTGGCTCGGAACGCCGTAACCGCCATTGCAACGGCGAGATAGGTTTTGCCCGTGCCGGCGGGGCCGATGCCGAAAGTGATCGTGTTATTTCTTATGGTTTCGATATATTTCTTTTGACCGAGTGTTTTGGGCTTGACGGGCTTGCCCTTTGAGGTGATGCAAACGCAGTCCGCCGCCATATGCACAAGCTTATCCTCGTTGCCGTCGTTGACAAGCGACATGACATAGCGCACATTCTGGTCGCTCAGGGATTCGCCGCGGTTGATAAGGGTCAGCAAACCGTTGATTGCGCGGACACCTTTCTGAACATTTTCGGCTTCGCCCGTTACTTTAAGCTCCGAGCCTCTGCTGATAACGGAAACGGAAAATTCCTTTTCTATCTGCTTGATGTTTTCATCAAAGCTGCCGAAAAGGCTGACCGCCTGCTCCATTCTGTCAACGTTAATAATCTGTTCAAACATAAATTCACCTCAATTATAGTTTAGTATATCACAATAATTTATAAAAGTCACTATTTATTTAATTAAATTTTATTATTATATTGTTCATTGACTTTTATAGCTTGTAATGATATGATTTAATAAATATAATCATAAATGATAATTATAATGGAGGAGAATATGCTCGAATTTGTTTTGCGTATTTCGCACTATGCGCTGCCCGTGCTTGCGATTGCGGTTGTTGCGCTGTGTTTTGCCGCTCTTTTAAAGCGCAGACCGTCATCAATGGGCAAGGCAAAGCTTGTCAGCACGGTTAACGGCGACGTTTTCCCGCTTGTGAGCCGCGAAACCTCCATAGGCCGCCACAAAAACTGCGACATAATTCTGAATTACTCCACCGTTTCAAGAATGCATGCCGTTATAGTTTGCGCAAAAGGCGGCTGGTATATAACAAACATTCGCTCCGATTCGGGTGTTGTCGTCAACGGAAAAAGGATTGAGAAAAAAGAATTTCTCAAAACCGGCGACAAGATTACTCTCGGAAGCATAACTTTAATTTTTGAAAACAAGCAGGGTTGATAAATGACAGAAATCATAACACTTGAAAACGGGCTTCGCATTGTTTTTGAAAACAGTGAAAACGCAAAAACCTGCTCCGTTGTAATATGGATTGCAAGCGGCTCAAGTTACGAAACGCCCGAAACGGCAGGCTTCTCGCATTTCATTGAACACATGATTTTCAAGGGCACGCAAAAACGCTCCGCCCTTGACATTGCCGTTGAAATGGACGAGATTGGCGGCTATCTCAACGCTTATACCGCGCGTGAAGCAACCTGTTTTTATGCGCGCACCCTTTCTGAGCATATGCCGAAGGCTTTGGATATTCTCTGTGACATGGTGAAAAATCCGAGGCTTGACGAAAAGGACATTGAGCTTGAAAAGGGCGTTATCAAAGAAGAAATATCCATGTATGAGGACAGCCCCGAGGACATCTGTGCCGACACATTCTATGAAAACGTCTGGAGCGGCAGCATGCTCGGCTCAAATATTCTGGGCACGGAGCAGACGGTTGACTCCGCAGCAAAAGAAAGCCTTGCCGCGCACATCGCAAAATTCTATGTGCCCGAAAGAACGGTTATCAGCATCAGCGGCAAATTCGACAGGGAAAAAGCTGTTGAGATATGCAAGGAATATTTTGCCGATGCCGAAAACACGGGATTTGAATTAAATCCGACCTCAGCGGAGTTCAATCCCTGCACGGTAACAATCAAAAAGGATTTTATGCAAAATCAGCTTATCCTAGGATTTAAAGGCATTCAGTCGGGCAATATCCGCCGTGAGCATGCGCTTTTAATCTCGTCAATTCTCGGCAGCACACCGTCATCAAGGCTTTTCCAGCATATAAGAGAAAATCTCGGTCTTGTCTATTCAATCGACACCGCCTGTGTTTCTCATTTAAAATCAGGTATTTTTACCGTTTGCATGGGACTTAGCGCAAAATCGGAAGAAAAGGCAATCCGAGAAACGCTCAAAATCATATCCGAATTTTCTGAAACCGTTACGGAAAAAGAGCTTGCAAGGGCAAAAGAGCAAGCCGTTACGGGCTTTGTTATGGATTTGGAAAATATCTCCTCTCACGCTTCGCGCAACGGCAGAAACCTGCTGTTTTACGGCAGAAGCATTGCAGAGGAAGAGGTTATCAAAAATATACGCTCCGTCACGCTTGATGATATACGCAAAACCGCTTCGGAGATTTTTGACATTTCAAAAATGGCTCTCTGCGTTGCGGGCAAGGTGAAAAGCAAGAAAAAATATCAGGAAATTATAAATTCATTTATCCAAGGAAGTATGCAAAATGATTAACAAGAAGGACATTAAACGAATCGTTGTCAAGGTAGGCACATCAACGCTGACCTATGACACGGGCAAAATAAATATCCGCCGCATGTCAAAGCTGGCGCAGGTTTTGAGCGACCTTAAAAACGCGGGCATTGAGATTGTGCTTGTAACATCGGGCGCAATCGGCGTGGGCGTAGGCAAGCTCGGTCTTAAAGAAAGACCCATGGACACTCCGGGCAGGCAGGCGGCGGCAACGGTTGGTCAATGTGAGCTTATGTTCCTTTATGACAAATTTTTCGGCGAATACGGCAACATAACGGGTCAGCTCCTTGTCACAAAGGATGACTTTGACAATGAGGAAAGGCACCGCAACCTTCACAACGCGTTTATGAAGCTGTTTGAGTACGGTGCAATTCCCATTGTTAACGAAAATGACAGCGTTGCTGTTGATGAAATTGTTTTCGGCGATAACGACAGCCTTTCCGCGCATGTTGCGGAAATAGTTGATGCGGACACTCTTATAATTCTTTCGGATATCGACGGGCTTTTCAGCGCAAATCCGCGCGAGGACGAAAACGCTGTTTTAATTCATGTTGTTGACGAGATAACCGACGATATTCTTGCCATTGCGGGCGGCAGCGGCACAAGCCGCGGCACGGGCGGCATGATAACAAAGCTGCACGCGGCGCAGATTGCATCGGCGGCGGGCATTGACACGGTTGTTATGAACGGCTCCGACCCCGAGGAAATATATAAACTGCTTGACGGCAGACAGATTGGCACCCTTTTCAAGGCACACAGAGGTGAATAAAATGAG
Organism: Acutalibacteraceae bacterium; assembly: GCA_045532895.1. GTDB lineage: Bacteria > Bacillota > Clostridia > Oscillospirales > Acutalibacteraceae > CAG-177. Next base: position 9,872 of record JAZSGU010000153.1, read on the forward strand.
CGAAATGATTAACATAGGCGCGCGTTCAAAGTCAGCGCAAAAAATTCTTGCAAAAGCGGGCGGAGCGGTTATTGACAAGGCTCTGCTTGCGGTTGCGGATGCGCTTGAAAAGAATGCGCAGTTCATTCTTGAAGAAAATTCAAAAGATATCCGTGCGGCGGCAGATGCGGGCATATCGCAGGCAATGATTGACCGCCTCACACTCACGCACGACAGAATTTCGGGCATGTCGCAGGGGCTTCGCCAGGTTGCGGCAAGCGAAAACCCCGTGGGCAAGGTGCTCTGGGGCGAAACAAGACCCAACGGGCTGAAGATCGAAAAGGTTTCCGTACCCATGGGCGTTGTTGCCGTTATTTTTGAGGCAAGACCCAATGTTACCGCCGATGCCGCGGCAATCTGCCTTAAAGCAGGCAATTCCGTAATCCTCAAAGGCGGCAAAGAAGCGATAAATTCCAACAAAGCCATTGCGGCAGTTATGCGCTCGGCTCTTGCCGATGCAGGCTTGCCTGAAGATTGCATAATTCTTATTGACAATATTTCAAGGCAGGCGGCAACCGAGCTTATGCGCCTTAACGGCTATGTTGACCTGCTTATTCCCAGAGGCGGCGCGGGTCTTATCCGCTCCGTTGTTGAAAACGCAACCGTACCCGTTATCGAAACGGGTGTAGGCAACTGCCATGTCTATGTTGACTGCGATGCGGATATCAACATGGCGGCTGAAGTTGTTGCAAACGCAAAGGCTTCGCGCGTTTCGGTATGCAACGCATGCGAAAGCCTGCTTGTTCACAAAGATATAGCAGAAATCGCACTCATAGCAATCGGCGATAAGCTCAAAGAGAAAAATGTTGAAATCAGGGGCGATGAGGCGGTTTGCGAAATTCTGCCCTATGCCGTGCCCGCCACGGACGACGACTGGGCAACCGAATATCTTGATTATAAAATCAGCGTTAAGGTTGTTGAGGATATCGACGAAGCGATTTTACACATTTCGCAATACGGCACGGGTCACAGCGAAGCAATTATAACCGACAGTTATGCCGCTGCCGAAAAATTTAAGGCGGAGGTTGATGCGGCGGCTGTTTATGTTAACGCTTCCACCCGATTCACCGACGGCGGCGAATTCGGCTTCGGCGCGGAAATCGGCATTTCAACCCAAAAGCTTCACGCAAGAGGTCCCCTCGGCGTTGCGCACATAGTAAGCTCCAAATATATCATCAGCGGCAACGGTCAAATAAGATAAAGGGAGGTTGCTGAAATTGGCAAAAACTAAAAACAGACTTGCTTTTCCGGTTGGTATTATTGCAGGAATTCTTGCCGTTATCGGATTAATAACGGTCATAAGATTTTCTGCGGACACTATTCAGAATCTTTCGGACAAGACCGTCGAGAAAAAAGAATACGAAAAAATGCTCACCCCCGTTGTTATGTTTGACCCCGACCCGTTTGACGACCTTACGCAGGCAGATGTTTCACAGCTTCTCAACAGCGCGGTATGGGCTCTGCTTATGAGCGACGAGGGTGCGGACAAATACCCCTATTCAGAGGGCGAAAACTTCGGAATCCTTGTTCCGCAGGAGGATATTGAGCAATATTTCGTAAGCCTTTTCGGAACGGAAATTGACCTTGCATCGCTCCATTCGTCAATCGATATGAGTGAATATGAAATTACCTATGATGCGGCTCTTAAAAGCTACATTCTGCCTGTCACGGGCGTTGAATCGGCTTACACACCCAAGGTATACGAAATTGAAAAGCAGGGAAGCTCCGTCATTTTGAGCGTCGGTTACATCGGTAACCGCGCATGGGTGCAGATTGAGGACGGCGAATACACCGCCCCCGAACCCGATAAATATATGAAAATAACCCTGCGTGAGCGCAGCGGCGGCATGTATGTTTCATCAATTCAGGCGGTTGACGGTCAGGAGGTTATCGGCACAACGGAGAAAACCCGTGCGCCCGAAACAGAGGCAACCACTCTTCCGCCCGTTTCGGAAGCCACAGAAGCTCCCGTTTCAACCGAGCCTTTGACGGATGAAAACGGTGAGATTATAACCGAAGAAGCCGTCACAGACGAAAACGGAGAGCCTGTAACAGAAAACGAAGAAGATACCACCGAGGATAACGAATCGGAGGAATAAACAGGAGAATTTTAATGAATTCATTTGATAAGCACGCAAAGTCGCTTGAATTTGATAAGGTGCTGGAAAGGCTTGCGGATTTCACAAGCTGCGACGATGCCCGCTATAATGCGATGCATTTAAAGCCCGAAACTAACCTTGACCTTGCAAGAGCTTTGCTTAATCAGACAGTTGACGCGCATATGCTGCTGGCGCGCTTCGGCGGTCCGTCGTTCGGCGGGCTGAAAAACGTTAACAATGCGTTAAGCCGAGCAAATGCAGGCAGCGTTCTCAACGCAAAAGAACTTCTCGACATCGGCGGAGTTTTGCGGGTTATCCGCACTCTGTCGCAATGGAGAGCTTCAAACGCGGGAGTGCAGAGCGTTCTGGACTCATTGTTCAATGCACTCGTTCCCAACAAATTTCTTGAAACAGCTATTTTCAACGCAATAATTGCTGAGGAAGAAATTTCAGATAACGCCTCCCCCACCCTTGCCGCCATAAGGCGCAAAATAAGGGCGCAGGAGTCAAAAATCCGTGAACAGCTTGATAAATTCGCCCGTTCACAGTCCCACTCAAAATATTTGCAGGAAAATATCATTACACAGCGCAACGGAAGATATGTTGTGCCCGTTAAAAGCGAGCACAGAGGCGAAATAGCAGGTCTTGTTCACGACACCTCGTCAAGCGGCGCAACCGTTTTTATTGAGCCGATGGCTGTCGTTGAGGCAAACAACGAAATCCGCGTTCTTCAAACAAAAGAACGTGAGGAGATTGAACGCATTCTTGCCGAGCTTTCCGCAAGCGCGGGCGACTTTGCGCAGAGCATCAAAAACAGCTATGAATGCGCTCTTGAACTGAATTTAATCTTTGCAAAAGCGCAGTATGCTTATAAAATCAAGGCCTGTCCGCCAATTCTCAACGACAAGGGAATTATCAATCTGCGCGCGGCAAGGCATCCGCTTATTGACCCGAAAAAGGTTGTGCCCGTTGATATCATGCTCGGTGCGGATTTTGATACTCTTGTCATAACAGGTCCGAATACGGGCGGTAAAACCGTTTCAATTAAAACGCTCGGTCTGCTTTCGATGATGGCGATGTGCGGCATGATGATACCCGCAGGCGACAGAAGCGAAATTTCGGTTTTCGACAAAATTCTTTCGGATATCGGCGACGAGCAGTCCATTGAGCAGTCGCTTTCCACCTTCTCGGCGCACATGACGAATATCATCAGCATATTTAACGAAGCCGATGAAAAGAGCCTTATTCTTATAGATGAGCTCGGCGCGGGCACAGACCCCGTTGAGGGCGCGGCGCTTGCAATGGCAATTCTCGAAGCGCTCCACTTCAAGGGCGCAAAGATAGCCGCAACCACCCACTACGCGGAGCTTAAAGCATATGCATTGGAAACTCCGAGGGTTGAAAACGGAAGCTGCGAATTTGATATAGTTTCGCTTCGTCCGACATACCGCCTGCTTATCGGCGTCCCCGGCAAATCCAATGCTCTCGCGATAAGCGAAAAGCTGGGTCTTGACATGAGCGTTATCAACCGCGCAAGCGAGCTTGTTTCTGTTGAAAACAAAGAATTTGAAAATGTTGTTGACCGCCTTGAGGAAACACGCCGCCGCATGGAGGATGAATACGACAGGGCAAAACAGCTTTCCGAAAAAGCGGATAAAGAAAAAGAGCAGGCGCAAAAGCTGCGCGAAGAAACGGCTTCTCTGCGCGAAAAAGAAATGGAAAAAGCCCGCTCGCAGGCATTACGAGTTGTTGAGCAGGCGAAGCGAGAGGCATATTCCCTGCTTCAGGAGCTTGAAAAGCTCAAAAAGGAGCAGCAGAAAACAAAGGATGCTGCAGAGCTTGCAAGGCGCGCAAAATCGCTTGTTAAAAAAGGCATTGAATCAATCGACTCCGCTGCCGACCCGATTATCGGCATTGAGGACGACGATAAAAACTATGTGCTTCCCCGCCCGCTTGTTACAGGTGACACGGTTATAATACGCGATATCGGTAAAAGCGCAAAGGTGCTTGCGCCCGCTGACAAAAACGGCAATGTTGAGGTGCAGGCAGGCTCAATCAAAACAAGGGTTAAGCTTTCAAATCTTCGCCTTTGTGAAAATGTACCCAAGAAAAAAGAGAAAAAATCAACCGCTTCGTTTCAGGGCGAAAGCCGTCTTAACATGGCAGCCTCAACGAGGCTTGATTTGCGCGGCATGACGGTTGATGAATGCCTTATTGAGCTTGACCGCTTCATTGACCAGGGGCTTCGCACCGGGCTTAACGAGTTTACCGTTGTCCACGGCAAGGGCACGGGAGCACTGCGAACAGCGGTTACGCGCTATTTGAAGGCTTCCCCCTATGTTAAAACAAGCAGACTCGGAGTTTACGGCGAGGGTGAGGACGGCGTAACTATTGTTACATTAAAATGATGTTTGTAAAGCCATGGAGCTTTACAAACACTAAACGCCGGCTGCGTGTAAAAAAAGTTTTTCACAATCAATATGTGAAAAAGTGAATACATCTTGTGTTCTGCCCGCCGTTTTCCCACAAATTACAGCCTTTTCCACGCGTTTTTTAAAATATAGTGAGTAAAATGTGGAAAAGTGTGATTTTTACAGTCAAATTTCCTCTTGACAACAGCGGATATTTTTAGTATAATATCGACCTGTAAAGCAGAGAAACTTTACAGGTCGGTTATTTTTCGGCTTCTCGTAAGGTCGGGAAATGCCGCTATTTTTGTGTTATGTTATGAGAAAGGAGGGTCAGAATTGGCAAAAAATTATGAAATGGCCGTGTTGATTGATTTTTACGGCGAAATGCTCACGGTAAAGCAGCGCGATTTTTTGGAATATTATTATAACGATGACCTTTCTCTCTCCGAAATTGCCGAAAATGAAGGAATAACAAGGCAGGGCGTGCGCGATGCGATAAAAAGAGCCGAAACCCAGCTTCAGGATATGGAAAACAGACTCGGCATGGCAAAGCGTTTTGAAGAAATGCGCAAGGGTTTAACCGAGATTATCGAATGCTCCAACATGATAGCTGAGCACAATCTTCGCCACAGCCTTTCAAAAGAAATCAACGATTACAGCGTGCGCATCAAAGCCGCGGCAATGACAATGCTCGAGAGCTGATGCGCGTTATATAATACATAATGTATAAGAGGTGAAAGAATTGGCATTTGAAGGTCTTTCAGACAGACTTGAGTCTGCGTTTAAAAATTTAAGAAGCAAGGGCAGTCTTACGGAATCCGATGTACGCTCCGCAATGCGCGAGGTCCGCATGGCTCTGCTTGAAGCAGACGTTAACTACAAGGTTGCCAAGGATTTCACAAACACCGTAACCGAAAAAGCCATCGGCGAAAAGGTTATGGAGAGCCTTACACCCTCTCAGATGGTTATTAAAATCGTTAAAGAGGAGCTTGTGAGCCTCATGGGCGGCACAAAGAGCCGCCTTGCTTACGCAAACCATCCGCCGACAGTCGTGCTTATGTGCGGTCTGCAGGGCTCAGGTAAAACAACCCACTGCGCAAAGCTTGCGCTTATGCTTAAAAAAGAAAATCACCGTCCGCTGCTTGTTGCCTGTGATATTTACAGACCCGCGGCTATCAAACAGCTTCAGGTTGTCGGTGAGCAGGTCGGTGCCCCCGTTTTCGAAATGGGTCAGACCAACCCCGTTACAATCGCCAAGGAAGCAATCGCCTACTCAAAAGAGCACGGCTACGACTATGTTATCCTTGACACCGCAGGCCGTCTTCACGTTGACGAGGAGCTTATGGACGAGCTCAAGGCTGTTAAAGCCGAGGTTAAGCCCCATGAAATCCTTCTTGTTGTTGACGCAATGACGGGTCAGGACGCGGTTAACGTTGCAACAGCGTTTGACGGCGCACTCGGCATTGACGGACTTATCCTCACCAAAATGGACGGCGACACCAGAGGCGGCGCCGCTCTTTCGGCAAGAGCCGTTACGGGCAAGCCAATCAAGTTTGTCGGCATGGGCGAAAAACTCGAAAATCTCGATGTTTTCCACCCTGACAGAATGGCATCCAGAATCCTCGGCATGGGCGACGTTCTTTCATTTATCGAAAAAGCCGAAATGGCGATTGACGAGAAGAAGGCGGAAGAACTTGAAAAGAAGCTCATGCAAAACAAGTTTGACCTTAACGATTTGCTTGACCAATTTGAGCAGATTCGCAAAATGGGCTCGTTGCAGGATATTCTCGGAATGATTCCCGGTATCGGCAACAAAGCAAAGGATATTGAGGTTGACGAAAGCAAATTTGACCGCATGAAAGCAATTATCCTTTCAATGACGGAAAAAGAACGAACAAACCCGGATATCATAAACCCCTCCCGCAAAAAGAGAATCGCGGCAGGCTGCGGTCAGAACATTGAGGATGTTAACAGGCTTCTCAACCAGTTCAGGCAGATGCAGAAAATGTTTAAGCAGATGGGCGGCAAAAAAGGCGGTAAACGCCGCAGAAAGCAAAAGCTCAGATTACCGCAGGGCTTCGACCCTTCACAGTTCGGAATGTAATACAGCACCCGCTGAATTATATATAATTAAATTCATATATTATTTTTGGAGGAATTTATCATGGCAGTAAAAATCAGACTTCGCCGTATGGGCGCAAAGAAAGCACCTTTCTATCGTATCGTTGTTGCGGATTCAAGATATCCCCGTGACGGCAGATTCATCGAAGAAATCGGCACTTACAATCCCGTTGCAACCCCCACAGAGGTTAAGGTTGACGCTGAAAAGGCAAAGCAGTGGATTGCAAACGGCGCACAGCCCACAGACACTGTTAAGGCTATCCTTAAAAAGGAAGGCGTTCTTTAATCCTTAAGCGGAAAAGAACGAGGTTATCCAATGAAAGATTTACTTGTCAGCATTGCACAGGGTCTTGTTGATGACCCCGCAGCAGTCAGCGTTACGGTTGACGAGCCCGCAGAGGACGGCACAGTTGTTTATCACCTTCATGTTGGTGAGGATGACATGGGCAGAGTTATCGGCAAGCAGGGCAGAATCGCAAAGGCTATCCGCACAGTTATGCGCGCAGCCGCGACTCGTCAGGACGCAAGGGTAGTTGTAGAAATTGATTAAGGAATATCTTGAAATCGGTGAAATTGTCGGCACTCACGGCGTAAGAGGCGAAATGAGGCTCAACCCGTGGTGCGACACGCCCGATTTTGTATCCAAATTCAAAACTTTATACTATGACGGCAATGGAAGCTGTGCGGCGCAGATAAGGTCTGCGAGGCCGCACGGCAACATTGTTTTGCTCACGATTGACGGCATTGACTCGGTTGAAAAGGCGCAGAAAATGCGCGGTAAGGTTCTTTATATGAAGCGCAGCGATGCAAAGCTTCCTAAGGGCAGCTATTTCATTGCGGAGCTTATAGGATGCACGGTTTACGATGCGGACAGCCCCGAAAAAATTTACGGCACTTTGACCGATGTCAGCCCCACGGGCGCAAACGATGTTTGGCATATTAAAGCGGAAAACGGCAGTGAATATCTTATCCCCGCCATTCCCGATGTATGTGTTGAAACAAATGTTGCCGACAACCGCATAGTTATAAGACCCCTGAAAGGTATTTTTGACGATGAGGATTGATATTTTGACCCTCTTTCCCGAAATGTGTGAAAGCGTTTTGGGCGAGAGCATAATCGGCAGGGCGCGCGCCAACGGCTGCGTTGAGATAAACTGCCGCAATATCAGAGATTACACTCTCGATAAGCACAACCGCGTGGACGATGCGCCATACGGCGGGGGCACGGGCATGATAATGCAGACCCAGCCAATCTATGACTGCTATTCCGCACTTTGCGAAGAAACGGGAGCAAAGCCTCATTTGATTTATCTTTCACCGCAGGGTAAAACCCTCACGCAGGAGCGCGTTAAGGAGCTTTCACAGTTTGATAACATCGCTCTTTTATGCGGTCACTATGAGGGCATTGACCAAAGGATTATTGACGAAATTGTTGATGAAGAAATTTCCATCGGCGACTATGTTTTAACCGGGGGTGAATTGCCCGCGCTTGTGCTTGCGGACAGCATTGCAAGAATGCTTCCCGGAGTGCTCGCCAATGAAGATGCATTCACTCTTGAAAGCCATTTTTCGGGTTTGCTTGAATATCCGCAGTATACCCGCCCATATGAGTGGCACGGCGAAAAGGTGCCCGATGTTCTGATTTCCGGTCATCATGCCAACATTCAGAAATGGCAGAGAGAGCAAAGCCTTAAACGCACCCTTGAGCGCAGACCCGATATGCTCCGAAAAGCAGAGCTTACCAAAAAAGATAAAGAATATCTGGATAAATTAAAAACCGCTGATTAAAGTCAATCAGCGGTTTTTGTTTTATTGAATTTCATCGGATTCTGCCTTGACAATAGCATCCGATTCTCTGAAAAGCAGAGAAATGCACCAGATGCCTGCAAGGGCAACAAGCGTGTAAACAATTCTGCTGAGAATTGCTCCCTGACCTCCGAAAATCCAAGCGACAAGGTCAAACTGAAACAGACCTATGCTGCCCCAGTTGAGCGCACCGATTATCACAAGAGCCAGTGAAATTTTATCAAGCATTCGTTTCAACTCCTTAATTGCTTTTCGATGTTATTATGAGCAGAAACAAATTCTTTATTCCGTCGGTACTTGGAAAATTTTATAAATAAAATTCAATGTCGCTGTCTTTAAGAAGCGGCGCATTTTTGTCTTTTTCGGAAAGAACAGGGTCTTTAATCCCCCACTCAACGCCGATTTCGGGGTCACAGAAGCAAACGCTTCTGTCGTTTAGGGGTGAATAGTATTCATCCACCTTATATGTTACCTCAACATTATCCGTAAGGGTTACAAATCCATGCAGACAGCCTTTGGGGATATAGAGCATTTTTTTGTTGTCTTCGTTAAGCTCAACCGCAACCCATTTCATATATGTAGGCGAGCCTTTTCGGATATCAACCGCAACATCGAGAATTGCGCCCTTTAAGCAGGTTATCAGCTTTGCCTGCGCCTTTGGATTTGTCTGGCAGTGCAGACCTCTCAATGTTCCTTTTTGAGCGGAAAACGAGCGGTTATCCTGAACGAAATCGGCTGTTATCCCAAGCCTTTCAAATTCTGCCTTTGAATAGCTTTCGTAAAACCAGCCTCGGTTATCGCCGAAAACCTTCGGTTCAATTTCAAAAACGCCGCTAATCGCCGTTTCATTCAACGTCATAGTTCAAATCTCCTTCTGCGCCCCAACACGGTCTTTCGCCGGGCTTGCCACCCGTGTAAAGAATCCTGCCCTCGGCAACGGAGCGAAGATGCTGACCGTAAGAGGACTTGCCGTATTTTTCGGCGGAGTTCAAAAGCGCCTGCCTGCTTATCCAGCGCATGTTATAAGCAATTTCTTCAGGTGCGGAAATCTTGATTCCCTGAAGCTTTTCAACAGTTTTGATAAAGTTTGCGGCATCCATGAGGCTGTCAACCGTGCCCGTGTCAAGCCACGCGAAGCCTCTGCCCATGAGCTTTACATCAAGATCACCGCAGTCAAGATACATCTGATTTATGTCGGAAATTTCGAGCTCTCCCCTTTTAGAGGGCTTGAGCGATTTTGCAAATTCAACAACTCTGTTATCATAGAAATACAGGCCCGTTACCGCATAATTGGACTTTGGAACTTCAGGCTTTTCTTCAATAGAAACGGGAACGCCGTTTTCATCAAACTCAACAACGCCGAAAGCCTTGGGATTATCAACATAATATCCGAAAATGGTGGCTCTGTTTTTATTCTTCGCCGCCTGACGGAGCATGTGACCCAAACCGTTGCCGTAAAAAATATTATCACCCAAAACCATGGCAACATCGTCACCGCCGATAAAATCTTCGCCGATGATGAATGCCTGCGCCAAGCCGTCAGGGCTTTCCTGCACGGCATAGGAAAGATTTAAGCCAAACTGACTTCCGCTGCCGAGAAGCTCTTCAAAACGGGGCGTATCCTGGGGAGTTGAAATTATTAAAATATCTCTGATTCCTGCAAGCATAAGTGTTGACAGGGGATAATATATCATGGGTTTGTCATAAACGGGCAAAAGCTGCTTGCTCGTTACCATTGTGAGGGGGTAAAGCCTTGTGCCCGAACCGCCCGCCAAAATGATACCTTTCAAATAAAACACTCCATTTCAATATTGAGATGCAATGCCGCAATTATTAATATGATAATAATACCACCGTTTGTATAAATTGTCAACAAACAAAGATAATTGCCGACACTCGTTTATGAAATTTGTTTATAATTGTTTATAATATTTTCTTTACATTTAAAATTTTATGTGGTATAATTAGCGTGAACATTTGTTCATAATAATTTTGGGAGAACTGTATGGATAAGTTTGTTTTGCATTCCAAATATAAGCCGACGGGCGACCAGCCGCAGGCGATTGCGCAGCTTGTTGACGGCATCAACAGCGGCATGGCGGAGCAAACCCTGCTCGGCGTTACCGGCTCGGGCAAAACCTTTACGATGGCTAATGTCATTGAAAGGGTTAACCGACCCACGCTTGTTTTGGCGCATAACAAAACTCTTGCCGCCCAGCTTTGCAGCGAATTCAAAGAGTTTTTTCCCGAAAATGCGGTTGAATATTTCGTCAGTTACTATGATTATTATCAGCCCGAAGCATATATTCCCACAACCGATACTTATATCGAAAAAGATTCCGCCGTCAACGATGAAATAGATAAGCTCCGCCACTCGGCAACCTCTGCTCTGTCGGAAAGGCGCGATGTTATCATAGTTGCCAGCGTTTCATGCATATACACCCTCGGCGACCCGATTGACTACCGAAGCATGGTTATTTCTCTGCGCACTGGCATGGAAAAAAGCCGCGATGAACTGATAGAGAAGCTTGTTTCAATTCAGTATGAGCGCAATGATATCGACTTCAGCCGAAACAAATTCAGAGTCAGAGGCGACATTGTTGAAATATTCCCCGTTTATTCAAACGAAAACGGCATAAGAGTTGAATTTTTCGGCGATGAGATTGACAGAATCAGCGAAATCAACGCCCTGACGGGTCAGGTCAAAAGCGTGCTTTCGCACGCCGCGATATACCCCGCATCCCACTATGTTATAGCCCCCGACAAAATGGAAAAATCCATTTCAAATATCTTCTCCGAAATGCTTGAAAGAGAAAAATATTTTCAGGAAAACGGCAAGCTTTTGGAAGCTCAAAGAATACGCCAGCGCACGGAATACGACATTGAGATGCTCCGCGAAACGGGCTTTTGCAAGGGCATTGAAAACTATTCACGAATTATGTCAGGCAGACCCGCGGGCTCCGCACCTTTCACTCTGCTCAACTATTTCCCCGATGATTTTCTTTTGTTTGTTGACGAATCTCACGTCACCCTGCCGCAGGTAAGAGCTATGTACGGCGGCGACAGAGCAAGAAAAGAGAGTCTCATTAACTTTGGCTTCCGCCTGCCCTCAGCTTATGACAACCGCCCGCTTACCTTTGACGAATTCTATGAAAGAACAGGGCAAAAAATCTTTGTCAGCGCAACTCCGGGTGAATTTGAAAAAGAAAAAAGCGCGCAGATTGCCGAGCAGGTCATCAGACCCACAGGGCTTCTTGACCCCGAAATTTCCGTTCGCCCCGTTGACGGACAGATTGACGACCTTGTTTCCGAAATCAACGAGCGCACCGCCAAGGGCGAAAGAGTGCTTGTTACAACCCTCACAAAACGCATGGCGGAGGATTTGACGGACTATCTTGAAAACCTTGATATAAAGGTGCGCTACATGCACCATGATATTGATACGATTGAACGCATGGAGATAATACGCGGACTTCGCCTTGGCGAATTTGATGTTCTTATCGGCATCAACCTTTTGCGCGAAGGTCTTGACATACCCGAAGTATCGCTTGTTGCGATACTTGACGCGGATAAAGAGGGCTTTCTGCGCTCCGAAACATCGCTCATTCAGACAATCGGCAGAGCGGCGCGTAACGCGCAGGGCACGGTCATTATGTATGCCGACTGCGTAACTCCGTCCATGGAAAGAGCGATAACCGAAACCGAGCGCCGCAGGCAAAAACAGATGAAATATAACCAGGAACACGGCATTACTCCGCAGACCATTGTAAAAGACGTTCATGAAATTATCGAAATTTCCGCAAAGAGCGGCGAAGAAAAGTCAATCTCAAAAATGAGCAAAAAAGAACGCGAAGCAATGATAATTAAGCTCACGGCCGAAATGAAGGCGGCGGCAAAAATTCTTGAATTTGAGCATGCGGCTTATCTTCGCGACAGAATTGAGAAATTAAGAAGAGGAAAATAATAAATGGCATCAAAGTTTTTAACAGTTAAGGGCGCAAAAGAGCATAACCTCAAAAATGTTGATATATCAATCCCGCGCGACAAGCTCGTAGTTTTCACGGGTCTTTCGGGCTCGGGCAAATCCTCGCTTGCGTTTGACACAATCTATGCCGAGGGTCAGCGCAGATATGTTGAATCCCTTTCATCATATGCAAGGCAGTTTCTCGGTCAGATGGAAAAGCCCAATGTTGAAAGCATCGATGGGCTTTCCCCCGCCATTTCGATTGACCAGAAAACGACGTCAAAAAACCCCCGCTCAACCGTAGGCACGGTTACGGAGGTCTATGACTATCTGCGCCTGCTTTATGCAAGAATCGGCATCCCCCACTGCCCCGAATGCGGCAGAGAAATCAGCAAGCAGACTGTTGATGACATCACCAAGCGAGTTATGGCAATGCCCGAGGGCACCAAAATTCAGGTTATGGCTCCCATTGCGCGCGGCAAAAAGGGCGAATATGTCAAAGAGCTTGACGGCATACGCAAAAGCGGCTTTGCAAGGGTGCGCATTGACGGCATCACCTATGACCTTTCGGAAGAAATCAAGCTTGAAAAGAACATTAAGCACAATATTGAAGTTATTGTTGACCGCCTTGTGATTAAAGACGGCATCCGTTCACGCCTTGCCGATTCAATCGAAACCGCAACCAAGCTGACGGACGGGCTGCTGCTTATCGATGTTATCGGCGGCGAGGAGCAGCTCTATTCCCTCAACTATGCCTGCCCTGAGCACGGAGTCAGCATTGAGGAGCTTGAACCGCGCTCATTTTCATTCAATAATCCTTTCGGTGCATGCCCCAAGTGCACGGGCTTAAGCGTTTTTATGCGCGTTGATCCCAATCTTGTTATTCCCGACCCAAAGCTTTCAATAAAAAACGGAGCAATTCAGGCAAGCGGCTGGAGCACAGCAGACGGCGGCACTATAGCTCAGATGTATTACGAAGGTCTTGCCAACGCTTATGATTTTTCGCTCGACACGCCGTTCAAAGACCTTCCGAAGAAGGCAAAGGATGTTATTTTTTACGGAACGGGCGGCAAAAAAATCAAAATGGAGCGCAAGAGTGAATACGGAAGCGGCACTTATATGACCGATTTTGAAGGTATAATCAACAACCTTGAAAGAAGATATGCAGAAACAACAAGCGAATGGTCAAGAGCCGAAATCGAAACCTATATGTCATCGGTCAAGTGCCCTGAATGCGGCGGCGCAAGGCTCAAAAAAGAATCGCTCTGCGTTACTGTTGGCGGCATCAACATTGACGAATTTTCCAACAAATCCATCGGCGATGAAATTGAATTTCTCGATAAATTGGAGCTTCGTGAGCGCGATAAGATGATTGGCGAACAGATTATAAAAGAAATCCGCGGCAGGCTTGAATTTCTTTCAAGCGTCGGCCTTGAATACCTGACCCTTGCCCGCCCGTCAGCAACCCTTTCGGGCGGCGAAGCGCAGCGAATCCGCCTTGCAACGCAGATTGGCTCATCGCTCATGGGTGTGCTTTATATTCTCGATGAACCGAGCATCGGTCTGCATCAGCGCGATAACTCGAAACTACTCAAAACCCTGCAGCATCTGCGCGATATCGGCAACACTCTTATCGTTGTTGAACACGACGAAGAAACAATGAACGCCGCGGACTATATCGTTGACGTCGGACCCGGCGCAGGCATTCACGGTGGCGAAATTGTTTGCTGCGGCAGTGTCGATGATATCAAAAACTGCGAAAAATCTGTCACGGGTCAGTATCTTAGCGGCAAAAAATTTATCCCCGTGCCTGAAAAACGCAGAGAGGGAAGCGGAAAATCCCTTGTTGTTTACGGTGCAAGAGAAAACAATCTTCAAAACATTGACGTTGAATTTCCGCTCGGGAAATTTATCTGCGTAACGGGTGTTTCGGGCAGCGGCAAATCATCGCTTATCAACGAAATTCTCAATAAGCATCTTGTAACAGAGCTTAACGGTGCAAAAAAAATAGCCGGCGACCATGACAGAATCACCGGCGTTGAATATCTTGATAAGGTAATTAACATTGACCAATCCCCGATTGGCAGAACTCCGCGCTCAAACCCTGCAACCTATACGGGCGTTTTCACCGATATCCGCGACCTTTTCGCTTCAACCGTTGATTCGAAAAAAAGAGGCTACAAGGCTAACCGCTTTTCATTCAATGTTAAAGGCGGCAGGTGCGAGGCTTGCCAGGGCGACGGCATTGTAAAAATAGAAATGCACTTCATGAGCGATATTTATGTCCCCTGCGAGGTTTGCAAGGGTAAAAGATATAACCGCGAAACGCTCGACGTTCGCTACAAGGGCAAAACAATCGCTGATATTCTCGATATGACGGTTGAAGAGGGGATGAATTTCTTTGAAAGCATTCCCAAAATCCACCGCAAAATAAAAACGCTCTATGATGTCGGCTTGGGATATATCAAAATCGGTCAGCCCGCAACCACTCTTTCAGGCGGCGAAGCACAGAGAGTTAAGCTTGCGACGGAGCTTGCAAGGGTCGCAACGGGCAAAACAGTTTATATTCTCGACGAGCCCACAACGGGTCTGCACACAGCCGATGTTCACCGACTGATTGATGTTTTGCAGAAATTTGTTGACAAAGGCAACACGGTTATCGTTATTGAGCATAACCTTGATGTTATAAAGGTTGCCGACCATATTATCGACCTTGGCCCCGAAGGAGGAAACGGCGGCGGTAAAATTGTTGCGCAGGGCAGCCCCGAAGAGGTTGCGAAATGCAAAAAATCATATACGGGAATGTATTTGAAAGAGGTTTTGAAGAAATAAAATATCAATCACAGCTTCCTGCGAAGTTCTGTCGCCTTGCCTAAAATGAAGATCGGCAAGGTTTCGCACTCAGCTTTGGTAAAAATAAGCGGCTCAAACGCCGTGTTTTCAGACACAAGCATAACGCTTGTGTCTTTTTTTATTATTTTCTTGATAACGGCATTCCCGTTGCCGATTGAAACAGCGGCAATATCTCCGCTTTCAATCTCTGCAGAGCGGCTGATGATAACGGTATCACCCTGCTGCATGGTAGGATGCATTCCACTGTCGGTAACCATTAAAGCGAAATACTCGCTCTCGCCGAGTTTTTGGCAGATTTCCGCGGCGGTAACATAATCAAATACGCGGATTTTGTTTTCATTTTCCGGCTGTTCATATCCAAGAATCGTTTCAATCGAAACCTTGAATACTTTTGCAAGAGTCTTTACGCTTTCTCTGTCGGGCTGTGTTCTGCCCTTTTCCCATTGGCTGACAGCGGTCTGATGCACGCCGCATATTCGCGCAAGCTCTTGTTGAGAAAGCCCGCTTTTTTTGCGCAATTCCTTGATAATTATCATTTCTTTTTTCTCCCTCTTATAAGAGTACGATATATGTCACTTATCCCGTATTAATATTAGCATAACTATTAAAAATGTCAATATAATTTTGAAAAATTTCCAAAAAACGCTTGACAACCGAACATATGTTCACTATAATCAATAGCAGAACTATTAATTCGGAGGTGTGAGCAATAAACAGCAAACATCAAAAAATCACGGAAATATCATATCCGACTATCGAAGAAATTAAGGCGGCTCAGCTTGCTTGCTGCGGCAGGTTCTGTAAGGAATGCGAATCACCGGCGGCATATGCATGGCGAAAACGCGAGGTGGATTTGGCAATTTTGCTTGAGCGGGCGATTAACCGCGAATTGAGCGAAACAGAGCGCGAAACGATTGTTGACCGTTGGTTCAATTCACTAACGCAAACTCAGATTTCGCGAAAACGAGGCATAAGCCCTGCCGCTGTTAAAAACACACTTGACAGAGCGCAGGAAAAGCTGGAGCGCGTTTTGAGTTATGTGGTTTGTTATCAGCAGAACATTTCCGATGAAAGCATAATCCCCCTTGCATTGGGCAGAGCCAAGGTCATTGCGGCTGCACGAAACGCCTCTGGCGGCACTTCGGGCGACAGACTGATGCGATTGCGGCAAAGCCAGTCAATAAGCAAAGAAAGCTTCAGTGCGGCAACAGGCATTTCGGTTGCAAGAATCGAACGTCTCGAAAGCGGCGACTTACCTAAAACAGACGAGCTTTTGGCACTGAGCGAATTTTTCGATGTTACGGTTGATTTTATTTTGAAAGGAGAACGCGATGACGGATAAAACTTTAAAAGAACTCGGCGAGGAATACGAACAAGCGGCTGCAAAGGTTAAAATGAGGATAGCGCGTAAAAGAGAACAGCTTCGCTCGCTGAAAGACAGCGTATGCTCAAATGAGGCATATGAACTCAAAAGCGAATTAAAAATACTTTATGCGGAACACCGCCAGGCAAAGGAAACTGCAGATTATCTGAAAGCCTATTATGACCCGCACGAGGGCAAACGCGAACTGTTTTCATATAAATAATTTTTTAAAAGCACTTGACAATAAAGTCGTGTTAATATATAATATCACCTGCGCTGAAAAACAGCGCACAAACGGACGTTTAGCTCAGCTGGTAGAGCATTCGCTTGACGTGCGAAGGGTCAGCGGTTCGAGTCCGTTAACGTCCACCACATTGGAGAAATCCGAACTTAATGCCAATCGGCAATGGGTTCGGATTTTTTGTTTTTATCAGAGATATCGGTTTTTGAGTTGTAATAAAAAAGCAGGCGGGACTTTCCGTCTCGCCTGCAACTGTCTTACTCAT
>JAZSGU010000103.1:0-7311 GCA_045532895.1 Acutalibacteraceae bacterium
ATGAGAATAAGCATAAATAACAGCATTCTTCAATGGTTCGGCAAAAGAGTTTTCGGAATTTATATTCTGCAAAGAATCCCGATGATGATATTGACCCACTTCGGCATGAACGGCAAGCCATTTCTCTTTGCCGCCGCAAGCCTTGCAATAACCGTTGTTCTTGCGGAAATATTTGAACGCGCCATGGATAAGCTTGATATACTTCTCCGTTTAAGCAAAAAGGCGAAATAAAGATTTAAGACATAAAAAATCCGCTATGCGATTTGCATAGCGGATTAATTTTTTACGGTAAATTACTGCTCAACAGCGTAAACGCTGACCTTCTTGCGGTCTTTGCCCATACGCTCGAACTTAACTGTGCCGTCGATGAGAGCGAAGAGAGTGTCGTCCGAACCCTTACCAACGTTGTTGCCGGGATGGATGTGTGTGCCTCTCTGTCTTACAAGGATGTTGCCTGCAAGAACAAACTGACCGTCTGCTCTCTTTGCGCCGAGTCTTTTGGACTCTGAATCACGGCCGTTACGGGTTGAACCCATACCTTTTTTATGAGCGAAAAGCTGAACATTTATCTTAAGCATTCTTTACACCTCCGTAGATTATTTTGATGTTGTCGGGATACTGCTTTGAAAGCTCCGTTAAGTGAAGCTCCAGCCCCTTGAGCACGGTTTCGGCTCTTTCGTCGGGCTGATTAAGGGTTATGCTCATTGCGCCGTCCCCTGCCTTTGCATCGGCATTTGCGCCAATAACATCGGTTATTGTGTTGGCAGCCATATAAGCCGCCGAGGAAACCGCCGCGCAGATTATGTCTTTGCCGCTTTCGGCAAACCCCGCATGACCTCTTATTTCAAAGCCTTTGTGCTGTCTGTCACCGATTAAGAATTTGACCCTTATCATCGGTCAGATACTTATGCGTTGATTGCAGAGATTTCAACCTTTGTGTAAGGCTGTCTGTGACCCATCTTTCTCTTGGAGTTCTTCTTGGGCTTGTAGGTCATAACGGTGATTTTCTTTGCCTTGCCGTTCTTAACAACCTTTGCAGAAACGCTTGCGCCTGCAACGTAGGGAGCGCCAACGGTGATACCGTCGTCGGTTCCGACAGCGATTACCTTATCAAAGGTGTATTCGCTTGCTTCTTCAGCGCCAAGCTTTTCGATGTAGATAACATCGCCGGCTTCAACCTTGTACTGCTTGCCGCCTGTTTCGATAATTGCGTACATTCGGAATTCATTCCTTTTCTTATAGACTCGCTATTCTTGTAACTCTTATAAGTGGGTTACCGGAGGCAGATATACTTTTTAAAACGGAAATTAATATGGTTTTGAGCTGAACATTTTCGCCCTGTCTGCGTTAAAAAATCTTGAAATAACCTAGTATTTCTGCGATTTTTTGCCTTGACATAACAAAAATTTTCTCGCTCAAAACTTCTCCGCATCTGAAATGCATCAGATTGCGTACAGTCGGATATTTCTTCTCTGAAGGCATACGACGTATGTCGAAGAGAAAAATGTCTGAATGTGCGTGATATGTTGCATTTCAGACATATGAGATTTCCGTTTTGAAAAGTATTCGTTTTTGGGCATAACTCACCCGCCCCGAATATGCGGCATGAAAGATTATAGCACAACAATCAAGTGTTGTCAAATCTTTTTTTATGTTTTTTAATTTTTATTTGTTATCGTCAATGGGCTCGTAGTTTGCTTCCTGATATTCGGAATTTTCGGGTTCCTCGGGAATGATAAGAGCCGCAACAAGATAAATTATTATCGGGCAGCCGATAACAAAAATTGAAAGCAAAACATAAATAATTCTCAGAATTGTTGCATCAATGTTGAAATATTTTGCGGCACCGCCCAAAACGCCCAAAAGCTTTCTGTCGGTTCTGCTTCTGTAAAGTTTTCTTGCCATACTATCTTTCTCCTTATCTGTTTTGTATATCTGCCGCCGTGAGAGTGTTTCTCATCAGCATTGCAATCGTCATGGGTCCCACGCCGCCGGGCACGGGGGTTATGAATGAAGCCTTTTCCTTGACCTCGTCAAAATCAACGTCGCCGCAGAGCTTGCCGTTTTCATCTCTGTCCATTCCGACATCGAGCACTATTGCGCCCTCTTTGACCATATCGGCTTTAACAAATTTTGCAATTCCGACAGCGGCAACAAGAATATCCGCCTGCCTTGTTATTTCGGCAAGGTTGACCGTTTTGGAATGGCAGATTGAAACGGTTGCATTTCTTGCAAGCATAAGCATTGCCATGGGCTTGCCGACGATATCGCTCCTGCCGATTATTACGCAGTGCTTACCCTTGGGGTCTATGTTTTCATATTCGAGAAGCTTTACCATGCCCATTGGAGTGCAGGGCACAAGCTCACCGTTGCCGATTGAAAGCCTGCCAACGTTTTCGGGGTGGAAGCAGTCAACATCCTTTTCGGGGAGTATTCTTTCAAGAACGGCATTTTTATCGATATGCTTGGGTACGGGAAGCTGGCAGAGAATGCCGTTAACCTCTTTATCTGCATTAAGCTTGTCGATAAGCTCTAAAAGCTCCTCGGTTGTTGTTTCCTCCGGAAGAGCGTATTCGAGTGAGCGCATTCCCGTTCTTTCACAAGCCGCTTTTTTGTTGTTGACATAAATTCGGCTTGCGGGGTCGCTGCCGACAATAATAACGGCTAGAGTGGGTAAAACGCCCTTTTCTTTGAGCTTTTCAACCTGCTCGGCAATTTTGTCAAGGTTATATTCCCTGACAGCCTTGCCGTCAAATATCTTTGCCATTGGAATCCGTCCTTTCCACTTTAGCTTTTTTCAGTTCTTCTTCAAGAAAATAATCAACGCCGTCAATAGGCTTGGGATGCTTTATGAATTTTATCAAAAGCACAACAAGCAGCACAGCGCAGACAAGGGCGATTCCTGCAGAAAGCGCCTGCGAAACTCTGATTGCCGTGCCTGCGATATAAAGGCTGTCCGTGCGCAGACCTTCAACAATCATGCGCTCAACGCCGTACCATACGCCGTAGCAGAGAGCAATTTGTCCACTGAATTTTCTTGCCTTGCGGCAGATGATATAAAGCACGAGAACGCCTAAAAGGCACCAGATTGATTCATAAAGGAAGGTGGGATGAACAAATTGATTTGGGTCAACCGAAAAGCCTTTTTCTGCATAAAGCGCCTGATTTCGCGTTATATCCTCGGCAACCTTTTCGCTCCACATGCCCCAGGGCAGGTCGGTGTTAACGCCGAAAGCCTCTTGATTTGTGAAGTTGCCCCATCTGCCGATGCCCTGTCCGATAAGCAGGCTCATGCAGGCAATGTCAAGCAGATTCCAGAAATTCATCTTTCTGACCTTGCAAACAATGAACGCCGCAAGGATGCCGCCGATAATTCCGCCGTAAATGGCAAGCCCGCCTTCCCAAATCTTGGGGATTTCAGAAAGATGCTCGCCGTAATAATCCCATTTTGAAAAAACATAATAAAGCCTTGCGCCTACAATGCCTGCAAGAGTGCCGTAAATAAGAACATCAACCATTTTATCAAGGCTCATTTTCCATTTGTAGGCCATTCTGCCGCCGAAAAGCACGGCAAGCAAAAAGCCGAATGCAATAATTGCGCCGTAAAATTTAATCTGAACATCCATGCCGAATATTGAAAAATCGGCAAGCACGCTCGGCACGCTGAAGCCTCTTTCAAGCCCGGCAAAATAAACAACTGTATAATCCGACATTTTGTTATTCCTTTCTACGATTAAATAGGGCTGATAATCGAAAGAGCCACGGCATCGTCTTTGAGCACCGCGAGCCTTTGCTGCGCCTTTTCAAGCGTTACGCTCTTGCAGGCTTCAAGCTCCGCAAACGGCTCGTAGTCGTTGAAATAAAGGTTCATCATCAGATTTGCCGTGTCATCAATATCGTTATAGCCCATAACCATTCTGCCGTAAAGCTTGCGCTTTGCTCTGTCAAACGCGGCGGGGTCGATGCCGTCTTTCTGAATGCGTTTGATTTCTTCGCGGAGAATTGATGCGGTTTTTTCGGGGTCCGCACTTATTCCTCCGAGCATTACGCACGAAAAGCCGAAGCCGTTGAAAAGCTCCGAGCCGAAGCCCATGTCAATAAGCTCCTCGTCAAGCAGTTTTTTGAAAAGCGGCGAGGATTTGCCCGCAATCGCTTCGAGCATGATTTGTGATGCAATTTCATCCTCAAGGCTAAGAAGCGGCTCGGAGATATCCTCCTTGTAGCCGAGCAAAAACTGCTTGGTTGCAACGGAAATATGCTCTTCAATATAATCCCTTACGGGCTTTGCGCTTTCTTTTTCAAACTTTCTTTCCATGGGCTTGCCTTCGGCGGATTTTATGCATCGGTCAACAATGTCAAAAACCTCCTGCGGCTCGATTGCGCCAACAACCGAAAGCACCATGTTTGCGGGGTTATAGAAGCTCTTATAAAGTCTGTAAAGCAGGTCAGCATCGATTTTTGCAATGGACTCCTGCGTGCCTGCAATATCTATTCTGACAGGGTGTTTGGCGTAAAGCGCCTTGAGCAGATTGAACATAACCTGCCAATCGGGCAAATCCTGATACATGCGTATCTCCTGCCCGATAATCCCCTGCTCCTTTTCAACAGTCTGCTGTGTGAAATAGGGATTCTGAACAAAATCAAGAAGTATTTCAAGGGATTCGCCGATGTTTTCGGAGCCTTTAAAAAGATATGCCGTTTTTTCAAAGCTTGTGTATGCATTTGCGCTTGCGCCGGTTTTGGCAAAACGCTCAAAAGCATTTAAATCCTCGCTTTCAAACAGCTTGTGCTCCAGAAAATGCGCCGTACCCTCGGGAATCGTCTCAAACTCTCCGCCGTCGGTCATAACCGCGGTGTCTATTGAGCCGTATTTAACGCCGAAAACCGCATATGCGGAGGTGTAGCCCTTTTTGGGCATAACTCTTATTTCAAGACCCGTCGGATGCTTTGCGCAAAAAACGGTTTCGCCGAGCTTATCGTTTGTGAGCTGTTTAATCTTCATTTTCAGCCTCCTCCTGCGCCTTGAGCATAAATATCGTGTCTATTGAAAGCTTCTTTGCTGCCTCGCAAACCTGCTCCATGGTAACGGCTTCAACTCCCTCAATTATGCTTTCAGGGGTGAGAATTTCATCCTCCAGCACCTGCGAAGCGTACCATGAGCAAATTCCCTCGGGCGTTGTGAAAGTATATCTCTCTTTAAGTGAACGCTTGGAGGAATCAAGCACCTCGGGGTCGGTTTTACCGTTTCTTAAATCGGAAAGCTGAGCCAAAATTTCGGCAGACACCTTTTTTTCCTTATCCGTGTCAATTCCGCCTTCAACCAAAACGATTCCCTTGCTTGCAAGCAGCTTTGACCAGCAATAATATGCAAGGCTCAGCTTTTCACGCACATTCATAAAAAGCTTTGAATATGTGCCCATGCCGAAAATGTCGTTCATAACGGTTATTGCAAAAATGTTGTCGCGGCTTGAATGCATACCCGCCCTGAAGCCGATAACAAGCTTGCCCTGATTAACGGGGAAGCTTTCTTCATAGCGGTTAAAATGCCTGCCCCTTTGGATAAACACGGTTTCGGGCTTTACGGGATTGCGCTCTATCTTTGAAAAGCGCTTTGTGAAAATATCGCCGATATTATCTGCACCCGCTCCGCCGACAACGGTAATCTGAAAAACCGCGGTTGAAAGCATCTTTTTCCACGCAGCATAAACATCCGCCATTTTAACGGCGTTTATTTCCTCAACCGTACCGTATTTATCCCTGCCGCAGGGCTCGTTTTTGCACATATATTCAAGGCACTTGTTAAGCGCATAGGTGCGCTTGTCGTTGAGCTCCTCTTCAATTCGCTGAATGAGCAGCCTCTTCTCTGCCGCAAGGTTTTCCGCGCCGAAGCTGCCGCTTTTGCAGTTGGGGCTGAAAATCATGTTTGCAAGAAGCTCGGCACATTGCTCCGCAATGCTCTCCTCGGTCAGTGCAAAACGGTCATCAAGGCAGGTGAGCGAAAGAGAAAGCACCTGCGAATCGCCTATTTTTGAAACAGCCGCCGAAAGGCTTGCGCCGTAAAGCTCATCAAGCTTTCCGTTAAGAAGCGAAAAATCGGGGTATGCCTTGCATGAACGCTTCAAAAGATATATAAGCAGAGAATTTGCCGCCGCATTTTCACCCATCGGCATTGCCATGGAAACTATTATGCGGCTGGTTTTGAAGCTGTCTGTTTCAACCGAAATCAAACGCACCTGCTCCGCTAAAGTTTTGACCTGAGGCATTGTGTCACTTCCTTAAAACTTTTTTCTTTATTATTCCAAAAATCAGATATCGCATTCCGCAACATGCTCATAACTTTCTCTTTTAACAACAATTCTTGATTCGCCGTCTTTAACCATGATAACGGGCGGCTTGGGGATTCTGTTGTAGTTTGACGCCATGGAGTAGTTATAAGCTCCCGTTGAAAGCACGGCAAGAATGTCGCCGGGCTTTACGGGCTGGAGCTTTGTATTTTCCTGAATAAGGTCGCCGCTTTCACAGCATTTGCCCGCAACGGTTACCGTTTCGCTTCTTTCTTCGGCTGCCTTGTTTGCGCAAACAACCTCATAATCGGCGTGATAGAGAGCGTAGCGGGGGTTATCCGCCATGCCGCCGTCAACGGAAACATAGGTGCGGATTTCCGGAATTTCTTTAACCGCGCCGACAGTATAAAGCGTTATGCCCGCCGCGCCGACAACGGAGCGACCGGGCTCGATAAGAATGTGCGGCATTTTAAGACCGAGGCTTTCGCATTGCTCTTTAACAACCGCCGAAACATTTTTCATATGTTCGGCATAGGGCTTGGGGCATTCGCTTTCAAGATATTTTATTCCGAAGCCGCCGCCGAGATTAAGCTCGGCAAACTCAACGCCCGTCTGCACCTTGATTTCTTTATAAAGATTGAGCATAACCTTTGCGGCAAGCTCAAAGGGGTCAATGTCAAAAATCTGTGAGCCGATGTGGCAATGAAGCCCGCGAAGCTTAACATTTGACATTGAAAGCGCCGCCTTGACTGCCTGCATGGCTTCCCCCGTTTCAAGCGCGAAGCCGAATTTTGAGTCAATCTGACCCGTTTTGATAAAATCATGCGTATGCGCATCAATACCGGGCTTTATTCTGAACATAATTCCCGCAGTTTTTCCGCGCTCCGCGGCGATTTTGTTGAGCATTTCAAGCTCCGTGATATTATCAACAACTATTCTGCCGACATTATTGTCAACCGCCGCTTCAAGCTCCACAGGGGTTTTGTTGTTGCCGTGAAAAATAATATCCTCGCTCGGGAAGCCGACG
>JAZSGU010000195.1:0-5448 GCA_045532895.1 Acutalibacteraceae bacterium
AGTAACTTCCGTTTTATAAAGGGTCATGCCCTTGCGTATCTTGTGCTCTCTGCATCGCATGCCCGCAATGGCTTTTATGCAAACGTTTTCATTGAGTGGAGCGTCCTTGATTGCAACAATCCTGCTCCAATCCTCATATACGCGCGGATAAAAGGTCAGCAAGTCCCAAAGCGTGCGAATACCGAGCTTGCCGAGCATGGCAGCTCTTTTTTCGCCCACTCCCTTTAAATATTTGATGCTTGCATTAAATTCCATTTTTAACTCCGTTTTGCATATTGTTCTTTCATGTTGTCGATTTTTATATCTGTCAGCTCGCCAAGCTCAAGCCCCTTTGCAAGAGCCTTGTCAGGCGAATTTGTGTGAACATGGATTTTGATTATTCCGCCGTGGCCGGCAACCGCCGTGCAGTCGCCAATCTCAGAAAAATATCTGCGCAGAGAGTCGATATTGCAGGAGTTTTGCGTGTTAATCAAAAACTCCGTACAGTAGGTAAATTCAATGTTATCGGAATGCGGTTTTACCGACATCGGCTGTGTGTCAAAGGTCTTGCTTTCCGTGCCTGTGCCGAGCATACCCTCCATTATATAAATAAGTCCCTGACCGCCCGCATCAACAACTCCGTGCTTTTTCAAAGCGGGTAAAAGATTCGGCGTTGATTTGAGCGAAGCACGAGCCCCCGAAAGAGCGGCTTTAAAGGTCTGCTCCGCGTTTTTGCCGCTTGCAGCGGCGGATTTTGCCTTTGATGCCGCAAGGCGGATAACCGTCAGCATCGTTCCCTCTGTGGGTTTTTCTATGGCGGCATATGCTTCGTCACAGCCCGCTTCAAGGGCTTTTGCAAGCGTATTTGCATCAATATAATCAAACCCTTGCACGCTTTGGGCAAAGCCCTTGAAAATCAGCGAAAATATAACTCCCGAATTGCCTCGTGCGCATCGGAAAAGAGCGCCTGCGGCTTTGTCTGCAAGCTCGCCTGCGCCAATGTCGGAGCAGTCAGCGATAGCTTTTGCGCAGCCGCTTAAGGTCAGCGCAAGGTTGGTGCCCGTATCACCGTCGGGCACGGGGAAAACGTTGATTTCGTTAACCTCGCCCGTGTGCTTTTGAATGTTTTCCGCGCCCGCAATAATTGCGTTTTTAAGTATTTCGGAGCTTATCATAATATATCCGTCCTCTTTTCGTTCTTTTTGATGAATATATTATGGCAATTTTTTTACCTATTATTTAAAGCTCCATGTTTCTATATCATAAAAAACGTCGCTGTCGCAGCCGTTAAAACTGCATTTCATTGAGTTGGTGTAGGATGCGGCGGCGTTTCTGTAACATACGGGGATAAAAGGCAAATCCTCATTAAAGGTGTTGATAAAGTCCATAAGCTCGCATTTGCCCGAAAGAAGCTGTGCGTATCTTGCCGCGCTTGCGCATTCGGGGTTTATGCCGTAGCTTGCATTGCCGCTGAAAAAAGGAGATAAATCCATGTTGGGAGAAAGGCGTATTTCACCGATATACAAGTCATATGCTCCCATTTCAACGGCTTCTGTATAATAATCTGCGCTGTAGTTTTTGAGCTTAACAGTAAAACCGAGCTTTTCAAGATGTGTTTTTATGAATTCCGCAGTTTCAAGCTTGAACTGATTATCCTTGTTAAATAAAAGCCTTATTTCTTTGCCGTTAATGTCAATGCCCGATTCGGCAATAAGTGCGGCGGCTTTTTCATAGTCAACGGAAATCACAAGGTCTTTTGATTTGAGTGCATACCAATCGGGGTTAAATGGGGCGTATGCCTGCCTTGCATGACCTTGAAAAGCGGTGGTAACAATTTCATTTCTGTTGATAACCAAGTTCAACGCTTGCCTGATTAATGCATTTGAAAAAATTTCGCTTGTGGAGTTGATGCCGAGATAAATGAAATTATTAATGCCCATGTCAACTGTCTGTGCGTTGATTCTAAGGTATGAGCCGCTGCTCAAATCGTTGAAATAAAAGCCGGTGTTACCTATTTCAAGGCTGCTTTCAATGGAGCTGCTGTCACGCACGGGAACAAGCATTATAGTTTTAATTGCGGGGTTGAACCCTGGCTTCTTGGTGTTGACAACAAGATAAATCGATTCACCCGATTCCTGCGGAACATATCTTCCGCAACCGACGGGAAGTTCGCCCTGTGAGCCGCTTTTGACAATGGGAAATGTCAGGCAGGATAGGGCGTATGGGTCGGGGGATTTGAGGGTAAATATCAGCATGTTTGATGCCGATACCGTTGCGGACTCAAAATTTTTGAGCTTTTCCGAGTGCGACGGCGAATATCTTGCCTGCTCAAACGAATAAACAACGTCGCTTGCCGTAACCGCGATTCCGTCCGAAAAAACGCGCGAATCAAGGGTTACGTTAACCGTTGTTCCACTTACTATGGAGCTTTTTGCAACAACGGGAATCGGCTCGTAGCCGCCGTCAAGCTTATAAAGCCCGTCATAAATCAGTCCAATTATCTGCAGATTGGCAGACATGGAGGAGGTGAACGGGTCAAGCAGGTCGGCTTTTGAATAAGCGAGCTTGAGAGTGCCCTCTTTTTGGTCGCTGATGTTTGAAACGCCGACAATGTCTTCACCGTTGTCGGGATTATCGTCCTTACAGCCTGCGAAAACAGTAAAAATCAGAGTGAATATTAAAATTAAAGCAACAATTTTTTTCATGCTTTTCACCTTAAATCGAGTATTATTCTGCTCGCCATTATAAGCCCCGCTGCGCCGGGTACAAACGGCAGACTGCCGGGGGTTTGGCGTTTGCCCGTTTCTTCGGTTGTCTGTGCGGGTTTTATGGGCTCCTCAGGCGACCATACAACATTCAGCTTTTTTACCCCTCTTTTGCGCAATTCCGTGCGCATAACGCGGCAAAGGGGGCAGCCGCTTGTTTTAAATATATCGGATATTTGAAAAAGTGACGGGTCAAGCTTGTTGCCCGTACCCATGCATGCAATTAAGGGAATCCCCAAAGCCTGCGATTTAGCGGCAAGGTCAATTTTTGCGCTGACCGTGTCAATCGCATCGGCGATGTAGTCATATTCCGAAAGATGAAATTCATCGGCATTTTCGGGCAGATAAAATTTTAGGAGAGCGGTTACCTTGCAATCGGGGTTAATGTCAAGAATTCTTTCTTTGACGACCTCAACCTTGGGTCTGCCGACTGTCGAATGAAGTGCGCAAAGCTGGCGGTTGATGTTGGTGACGGAAACCGTGTCGCTGTCAACAAGCGTTATGCTGCCTATACCCGCCCTTGCAAGAGCCTCCGCGGTATATGAGCCCACTCCGCCAAGCCCGAAAAGGATAACCTTTTTGCCTGCCAGATTTTCGGTTGAATTTTTGCCGAGTATCATTTCGGACCTTAAAAACTGCGAATGCATTTTTACACCCCGTCACATTATACTTCTACATTATATATAATACAACAAACCCAACCGTATTGTAAACCATAATTTTATTTTTATTTATAAAAAACACTCCCCGCCGCCGTCAGGCGCAGGGAGTGCTGATGCGAATATGTTTATTGAGCGTTATACATAAGTATTATCGCCTTTTCACCTTCGGGAAGCGTTAAGGTCAAGCCTTCGCTCATAAGCGTTTCGCCCGTTAAGGTGTAAGGTGTTTCGGGAGCATCGATATCATAGATGCTGTAGGTTTTTTCGGGCACAAGACCGTTGAGCTTAACGGTATATTCCGAAGCGATTACCTCAGGTCTTTTATAAACAAGAGCCGTTCCCGCAAGTCCGTCGTCGGTTGAATACTGCATTGCATGCATTTTATCGTTGTCGAAGCTGCCGAAATCAAGCGGATAATAATTGCCGGTCATAAATTCTCTTTGCTCTGTGCAGAGGTTATAATGCGGAACGGTATGAGCAAAGAAGTCCATGAGCATTAACGGCATAACGGCTGACCTTGCGGAATATTCGCTTTGCATATTGAGCGCCGTGCCCGATATGGGGAGCCAGAATGAAATGCCGTATGTTTGCGACTGAGTTGCCTCAAAAAGGTCATAGTGAACGGCGCAGTTATAATCGCTTCTCCAGAACGGAATGCTGCGGAAGGTCATTTCAAGGTCAAGCCTTTTGCCGCCCGAAGCGCAGTTGTCGATTATAAGCCCGTCAATGTTTGCGGTAAGATAATCAAGGAATCTGTAAAGGTTGGTTACATAGTGGTTTTCGCAAATGCCCGTTCTGCTGTCATAGAAATCCTTGTCTGCATTCTGCCAATATTCCAGCGGCGCAAAATTGAAGTCCTGACGGTAAATCGTAACGCCGTTTTCTTTCATGGAATTGAGCAGGTATTCGCAATAGTATTCAAAAGCTTCTTCGTTTGCAAGGTTCCACATGATGTTGTCGCCGTTGCCGTATATCAGCCATTCCTCATGCTGTGAGCCTATATTGTGGAACTGTGTTTCGGGGTAAACTCTTTCGGGTTCATACCAAAGAACATGACCAAGGCCCCTTTCGGCGGCATAACCCGAAAGCTCCGATATGCCGTTGTCATATCTCGAGGTGTCAACCGTCCAGTTGCCTACTCCGTCGTGCCAGCCGTCACGGTAGCTGTACCATCCCGCATCCATCCAGAAGGCGTCTGCCTCGTCATAAACAGAGGGGTCAAGGCTGTCAAGAATTTCGAGGATTTCATCGGATGTTCTTGTTGACATGGGTCCTGCGATTTCCATAACGGTATAAAAATCTTTGGTAACATTTTCGGGATATACGCAGTCGTTAACCCACTTTCTGAAAAGGTTGAAGCCTTTAAGAGGATTTTCGTTGTCATAAAAGCTGAGTGAAACAAGCGGGGAGCGCACTTTTTCACCCGGGAGAAGATATGCTTCGAAATGCTCCTGCTTAACGGAAATATCGGTTGTTCCTTTGGTTTCGGATAATTCGGCTTGCCATTGACCTGTCCAGCCGATGCCGAGAATCATTCCACCGTTTTCACCGCTGATGTTGAAATAGGGCAGGTATGCTTCCGTGGGCTTGCCTTCGTTGGCGGAAAACGTCTTTTTAGCGGAACTGAGGCTCTTTTTTATGAGAGAAAAGTCCCTTGCCGCCGTGTTGCTGCCCATGGAATAGTAAAGCTCCGCTTCACCCGTTGAGAATGACGAATCAAGCGCATAAAAATCGCTTATAACGCCTGAATTTTCGTTCCCGATGTTCTTGATATAAACAGCCCATTGGCAGGTAGCGTTTTCCCAAAATACGGTTTCTTCAACTGTTACTTCAAGGCCTTTTTCTTTGTTTGTCAAAATAAGATATTCGGTTTTGCCGCCTCTGTATACATTTCCCGCTTTAATATCGGGTGTTTCGCCAAAGCTCTTTTCCCATTCGTCGGGATTAAATTCTTCACCGTCAACTTTAAAAGTAAAAGGATAGTCACCTTCAAGATTGAAAAGATTTTTCTTGAACCATTGAACGCTGCGGTTGTTTTCTTC
>JAZSGU010000106.1:0-11365 GCA_045532895.1 Acutalibacteraceae bacterium
TATTTATAACAAAACAAACGATCTTGAAAATGCTCTCACGGGCATCAAATCGGCTTCAAACGCTGTTGAAGAAGCAAACATTTTCAAAGATATAATCATTCCTCTTATGGCTGAAATAAGAAAGGCTGTTGACGAAGCGGAATGCGCCATGTCGTCCGAGTACTGGCCCTATCCCTCATATGCAGACCTGCTTTTCGGAATAAGATAAAATAAATAGGAGCTGTCAATCGACAGCTCCTTATTTTTTTATTTATTTGCGTCATTCTGACGGATTTCAACTCGTCTTACCTTGCCGCTGAAGGTTTTGGGAAGCTCGTCCACAAATTCAACGATTCGCGGATATTTGTAGGGCGCGGTGTTTGTCTTAACATATGTCTGAAGCTCTTTAACAAGCTCGTCAGAGCCTTCAAAGCCGGGTCGGAGAACAACTGTTGCCTTAACAACGAAGCCTCTTACGGGGTCGGGAACACCTGTAACCGCAACTTCAAGAACGGCAGGGTGTTCAAGCATAACGCTTTCAA
This sequence comes from Acutalibacteraceae bacterium, assembly GCA_045532895.1. Lineage (GTDB taxonomy): Bacteria > Bacillota > Clostridia > Oscillospirales > Acutalibacteraceae > CAG-177. The sequence continues at coordinate 522 of JAZSGU010000106.1, forward strand.
TCTCAAAAGGTCCGATTCTGTAGCCTGATGATTTGATAACATCGTCGTTTCTGCCGAAATAAACAAATCGGCCCTGCTCATCTCTGTAGGCAAGGTCGCCCGTGTGGAAAAAGCCGTTTCTGTATGCGTCAGCCGTGTCTTCTTTGCTGAAGTTATAGCTTGCAACAACGCCACAGGGATGCTCTTCGGGTGATGGAGCCTTAATGCAGATTTCGCCGATTGTGCCGCGCTGACAATGGTTGCAGTCCTCGTCAAGAATGTGAACTTTAAGTCCGGGGGCGGGAAAGCCGATTGCGCCTGGCACGGGCTTTGTCCAGGGAAAAAGTGTGCATATGCTGACGGGGGTTTCGCTCATGCCGAAGCCCTCGTGAATTTCAAGACCCGTTGCCTCTTTCCACTTGTTAAAAATGTCTGCATTGAGCGCTTCACCTGCAGTACAGCAATGGGTGATTGAAGAAAGGTCGTATTTGCTTACATCGTTTTGCAGCATGAGTCTGTACATTGTGGGAGGCACGCAGAAAGTTGTAACCTTGTATTTTTCCAGCTTGGAAAGGATATCCGCGCCGTCAAATTTGTCAAAGTCATAAACAAGGTTTGCGCTTTCACCCATCCACTGACCGTAGTATTTGCCCCAAAGCGATTTTGCCCAGCCGGAGTCGGAAACGGTGAAATGCATTCCGCCGTCAACAACTCTGTGCCAGAAAACGCCCGTCATGATATGACCGAGGGGATATTTAAAGTCATGTGCAATGATTTTGGGGTAGCCCGTGGTGCCCGATGAAAAGTTGATTATCATTGTGTCATCAACCGTTGTGTCGGCGTCACCCGTGGGTCGTGTCCATTCTTCGCTTGCAGCGTCAAAACCCGATTCAAAGTCAATCCAGCCGTCAATGGGTTTGTGTTTCGTTACAAACTTCTTTTCAATGGTTTCATATTCGTCTTTTCTGTCGTCGAAATATTCGGTGCAGTTATCGTCGCCTGTGATTATCGCATACTTTATTTTTGCCTTGTTGCAGCGATAAACATAGTCCTTACCCTTAAGCATGTTGGATGCAGGCACCATGATTGCGCCGATTTTGTTAAGTGCAAGGGTGACAATCCAGAAAAGATAGCTTCTTTTGAGGATAAGAAGAACGGGGTCACCCTTTTTAACACCTTCAGAAACAAGGTAGTTAGCCGCCTTGTCTGAAAGCAGCTTCATGTCGCCGAATGTAAAACGCTTTTCTTCGCCGATGTTGGAAACGTAAAGAAGCGCAAGCTTGTCTGGCTTTTCCGTGCCCAAAACGTCAATAACGTCATAAGCAAAGTTAAAGGAATTTTCGTATGTAATTTTAAAGTTTTCCTGGCAGTCTTTAAGAGACACAAACGAATCTCTTGACCTGCCGATGAATTTTTCGTAAATGGGCATTATATGACTCCTGACAGATTAATTATTTAAGAACAAGCGCGATGAATTGAGCTTGGGTATCGCCCACATTTTTGTGCGCGTGGGGGATTGAGGAATCAAAATATGCGCTGTCTCCTTCATTCAGCTCGTAGCAGATATCGCCGATATAAAGAAGAAGGCTGCCCGAAATAACATAGTCAAATTCCTGACCCTCATGTTCGTCCATAACAGGGGGGTTACCGGAAGGGTCGATTTTAACAAGGAAAGGCTCTGCTTTCTTTGATTTGAATGTATATGCCAAATGCTGGAACTCATATCCGGGATTGCGGTTAACAACAAAACCTTTATCTTTTTTAACAACCGTGCAGGTTGAAAGGCGGGGCGATTCGCCGCTGATGATATCAAGGATATCAACGCCGAGAATAAGTGCAATGTTGTTAAGCGTGCTGATAGCGAAATCGTAGTCGCCGTGTTCAAAAGAAATATAGCTGTCCTCGGAAATTTCAAGCTTTTCAGCCATATCCGCAGCCGAAAGACCGCAGGTTTCACGAAGGGAAGCAACTCTCAGGCCGATTTCTTTTAATTCAAGCATGGGGGTTCCTCCTTACAGTTAATTAATAGTTATAGCCAAGCTCAACAGCCTTGTTGTTAAGCTCAATAAGGTTTGCTTTTTTGGCGGGTACAAGCTTTTTCATTGTAGCTTCAACATTCTCATAGGGCATAACGCCTGCATGCTTAATCATGTGACCAATCATAATCATGTTGGCAAGACCGGGCAGGTTTTCGTCGGATGCAAGCTTTGTTGCGGGAATGTAATAAACCTCAACATCGTCTCTTGCAACCTTGCGCTCGATGAGTGAGCTGTCAACAAAAATCTTTGCGCCGGGAACTGCTGATGCCTCAAACTTATCAAGTGAGGGCAGGTTCATGGCAACAAGAACATTGGGGTTGGAAACAATGGGGGAGCCGATTTTGCTGTCGCTGAGAATAACGGAGCAGTTACATGTGCCGCCTCTCATTTCGGGGCCGTAGGAGGGGAGCCAGCTAACTTCGCGGTCCTCCAGAAGTCCGTCATATGCAAGGAATTTTCCCGAGAAAAGAATGCCCTGACCGCCAAAGCCGGCAAGAAGAATTTCATGTGTCATAATTATTCTGCCTCCTTTTCTGCAGTCTTGTCCTTGTAAACGCCGAGGGGATAATAGGGAATCATGTTTTCTTCAAGCCATTCAAGAGCCTTGTCGGGCTTAAGACCCCAGTTTGTGGGGCAGGTTGAAAGAACTTCAACAAGCGAGAAGCCCTTGCCCTCAAGCTGATTCTGGAAAGCCTTTTTGATAGCTTTCTTTGCGTTTTTAACATTCTTAACATTGTTAACGGCAACTCTTTCAAGATATGTTGCGCCGTCAACATTTGAAAGCATTTCGCAAACCTTAACGGGCAGACCGACCTGCTCGGGGTTTCTGCCGTAGGGTGAGGTCTGTGTAACCTGACCGGGGAGAGTGGTAGGAGCCATCTGACCGCCTGTCATGCCGTAGATTGCGTTATTAACAAAGATAATTGTGATGTTTTCGCCTCTTGCCGCGGAGTGAACTGTTTCTGCAGTACCGATAGCGGCGAGGTCGCCGTCGCCCTGATAGGTGAAAACAATGTTTTCGGGCAATGAGCGCTTAACACCGGTTGCCACAGCGGGAGCTCTGCCGTGAGCGGCTTCAATCATATCGCAGTTAAAGTAATTATAAGCAAAAACGGAGCAGCCAACCGGAGCAACGCCAACGGTTCTGCCCTCGATTCCAAGCTCGTCAATAACCTCGGCAACAAGGCGGTGGATAATGCCGTGTGTGCAGCCGGGGCAATAATGAAGGGGCACATCTGCAAGTGCCTTGGGTTTTTCGAAAACTATCATTATTTGTCACCTCCGACGGAATTTGCTTTGTTGATTGAATTGAGAACATCCTCTGTTGTGGGAATCATGCCGCCAACGCGGTTGCAAAGAAGAACGGGCTTCTTGCAGCGGGTTGCAAGCTCAATGTCCTCAATCATCTGACCCATTGAAAGCTCAACGCTGATGAATGCCTTAACCTTGTCTGCGGCGGCATTAAGAACAGCCTTGGGGAAGGGCCAGAGGGTGATGGGTCTAATCATACCAACCTTGATGCCCTGAGCGCGTGCCTTGTCGATAGCGTTCTGCGAAACTCTTGCCGCAACGCCGTAGGCAACGATGCAGATTTCGGCGTCGTCCATCATGTATTCATCATACATAACTTCCTCTGCTTCAATCTTTGCATAACGCTCATAACGCTCAAAGTTATATCTTTCAAGTTCTTCGGGCTGGATGAACAGCGAGTTAACAACATTGTGCTCACGCTCGCATTTTGTTCCGCATGCCGCCCAAGAGGATTTGTCATATTCCTTGATTTCGCCCATGTCAAGGGTAACGGGCTCCATCATCTGACCCATTGTGCCGTCGGAAAGAAGCATTGTGGGCATTCTGTATTTATCCGCAAGGTCAAAGCCCTTGAAAGTGAGGTTAACCATTTCCTGAACGGAAGCGGGTGCAAGAACGATGAGCTTGAAGTCGCCGTGACCTGCGCTCTTGGTTGCCTGGAAATAGTCGGACTGTGAGGGCTGAATGCCGCCAAGGCCGGGGCCGCCTCTCTGAACATTGATGATAAGAGCAGGCAGGTCGGAGCCTGCAAGATATGAAATACCTTCGCTCTTGAGCGCAATTCCGGGGCTGGAGCTTGATGTCATAGCTCTTTTGCCTGCCGCTGCCGCACCGTAAATCATGTTGATAGCAGCGATTTCACTTTCAGCCTGAAGGAATGTTCCGCCGATAACAGGCATTCTTTTTGCCATATAAGCGGCGATTTCTGTCTGCGGGGTTATGGGGTAGCCGAAGTAGTGGCGGCAGCCTGCCATAATAGCGGCTTCCGCAAGAGCTTCGTTACCTTTCATTAAAACTTTTTCAGCCATTGTTCTTTCTCCTTACTTTTCAACAGTGATTACGCAGTCAGGGCACATTGTTGCGCAGAATGCGCAGCCGATGCAAGCTGACTGGTCTGTTATGCCTGCGGGGTGATAACCCTTGGCGTTGATTTCATCCTTGAGCAACGCCACAATCTTTTTGGGGCATGCTCCCACGCAAAGACCGCAGCCCTTGCACAGGTCTGTGTTAAAGGTTACTTTAGCCATAAAACTTTCTCCTTAATCTGTTACTCTTGCCCACGATTGCTTAACATAAAGTCTAATCGGGGTGCAGTTAACAACTTTTTCTTTGAGTATATCAAATAAGTCTTCTTTTACCGTGGTCATTCTTATCGGCAGACCGCTTGCCTTTGAAATTTCATCGGCATAAGCGAGCGAATTCAGCACATCCTCTGCGGTTGTTTCGTCGCCGAGGTTGGAATTGTTAACGATTCCCGTGAAATTCATTCTGCATGCCTCTTCAATCTCCCTCATAACTTCAACGGTTGAAGCGCAGTCGGGGGTCAAAGGTCTGTATTTGTTGATAACAAGCAGCATTTCATAATCGTTTTGCTCGATAATGGCGGGCGTATATCTGCCGAGGGCGAGTGCGCCTCGGTCGTCGCCGCCGACATCGATAACGGCATGAATTGATGTGTCGTCGATAATTGCATAAGCCTCGGCAGGCATTGCGGGCACATCAACATTTGAGTTGGCGTATTCCGAAGAAATAAGATGAATGCCTTTTTCTTTCAGTTTTTTTTCACTGTCCTTTGTTCTGAAATAGGGGTTAACAATGTCAAGGTCGGCAATGTCAACTTTATCATATTTCTCGCGCAGGCGCAGAGCGTAATTCACCGCAATGTTTGTTTTGCCGCTGCCGTAATGACCCGCAAAAATTGTTATTCTTTTTGCTACCATAAATTAAAGTACTGTTACCCAGCCGAACTTATCTTCAACGGTGCCGCCCTGAATGCCGGTAACCGTGTCATAAAGCTTCTGGCTGATTTCACCGATTTCGCCGCTGTTGATGGTCATAACATCGTCCTTGTAGCGGAGCTTGCCGACGGGTGAAATAACAGCGGCTGTGCCTGTGCCGAAGCATTCTTCGAGAGTGCCGTTCTTCTGCGCTTCAAGAAGCTCGTCAACGGAAATCTTTCTTTCTTCAACGGGCAGACCCCAGCTCTTGCAAAGCTCGATAACAGAGTTCCTTGTGATGCCGGGCAGGATACTGCCGTTGAGCATCGGTGTAACGATTGTGCCGTTAATCTTGAAGAAGATGTTCATTGCGCCTACTTCTTCGATATATTTTCTCTCAACGCCGTCAAGCCAGAGAACCTGTGAATAGCCGTCGTCATGAGCCTTAACCTGAGCTGCAAGGCTTGCAGCGTAGTTACCGCCGGTCTTTGCAAAGCCCATGCCGCCCTTAACAGCTCTTACATAATCGTCTTCAATCCAGATGCCTACGGGAGCAAGACCGCTTGAATAATAAGCGCCTGAAGGAGAGAGGATAACGATGAAGAGATAGGTCTTTGAGGGAGCAACACCGAGGAAATCGTCTGTAGCGATGATGAACGGACGGATGTAAAGCGATGTGCCGGGAGCGGAGGGAATCCAATCCTTGTCAACCTTTACAACTTCGCTGACTGCCTGAACAAAATCCTCAACGGGGAGCTCGGGGATGCAAAGACGCTTGTTGGTGTCGTTTGTTCTTTTCGCATTCATTTCGGGGCGGAAAAGACGAACTTCGCCGTCAGCACCTTTATAAGCCTTGAGGCCCTCAAACATTTCCTGGCCATAGTGGAAAACCATGCAAGCGGGGGAGAGGGTGAGGTTGCCGTAAGGAACGATTCTTGCGTCATGCCAGCCCTGACCTTCGGTGTAGTTCATGATAAACATGTGGTCGGTAAAAATTTTTCCGAAGCCGAGATTGCTTTCATCTGGCTTCTGCTTAGGAGCGGTTGTTCTCTCAATTTTGATATTCAACATATTAAACACCCTTTCGGTAAAATTGATTATTTTGTAAGTCCGAGTTTTTTGGCAAATTCTTCTCTCATTTTGTATTTGAGGATTTTGCCTGCCGCGTTTTTGGGGAAATCTTCAACAAACTCTATATAGCGGGGCACCTTATGCCTTGCCATGTGAGATTTGATATATTCTTTCATTTCATCTTCGGTCATGCTGCAGCCCTCTTTAAGTATTACGCAAGCCATGATTTCTTCGCCGTAGCGTTTGTCGGGCACGCCGATAACCTGAACATCCTGAACATATTCATGAGTGAAGATAAATTCTTCTATTTCGCGCGGATAAATGTTTTCACCGCCGCGGATAATCATATCTTTGAGTCTGCCCGTGATAAGATAATATCCGTCGGGGCGCCTGCATGCGATATCGCCGGTGTGAAGCCAGCCTTCTTTATCGATTGCCGCCTCTGTTGCTTTGGGCATTTTATAATAACCTTTCATTATATTATAGCCTCTTGCAACAAATTCGCCGTTCTCGCCGTCAGGTAAATCTTCGCCGGTTTCCGGGTCGATAATCTTGCATTCAACATTGGGGAACGCGCTTCCGACAGTTTCGGTTCTGTCTTCAAGCGATTCGTTAACCTCGCCCATTGTGCAGCCGGGAGAAGCTTCGGTTTCGCCGTAAACACTCAGAATCCCGGTCATGTTCATTTCTGCCGCGGCGCGTTTCATAAGGTCGGGCGGACAGTTGGCGCCTGCCATGATACCCGTTCTCATATATGAGAAATCAGTCTTTGCAAAGTCCTCGTGCTGGAACATCGCAATAAACATCGTGGGAACACCGTTGAAGCATGTGATATGCTCCTGATGAACGCATGCAAGCGACGATTTAGCCGAGAAATAGGGCAGGGGGCAGAGCGTGCCGCCGTGGGTCATCATTGATGTCATGGAAAGCACCATGCCGAAGCAGTGGAACATCGGAACCTGAATCATCATTCTGTCGGCGGTGGACATATCCATTCTGTCGCCTATGGTTTTGCCGTTGTTAACAATGTTGTAGTGGGTGAGCATAACGCCCTTGGGGAAGCCGGTTGTGCCTGATGTGTACTGCATGTTTGCAACATCGTGGCAGTCAACCGCAGCAGCCCTGCGGTAAACCTCCTCAATGGGAACTCTGACAGCCATATCCATTGCTTCTTCCCATGTGAGGCAGCCCTTCTGGCGGTAGCCGACTGTTATGATATTGCGCAAGAACGGAAGTTTGCGGCAATGGAGCGGCTTGCCGGGCACGGCAACCTCAAGCTCGGGGCAAAGCTCCGCAATGGACTGCGCATAGTTTGAATCAAGGCATGATTCGATAGTGATAAGAGTGTGAGTATCGGACTGTCTGAGAAGATACTCAATCTCGTGGATTTTATAAGCTGTGTTAACCGTAACAAGAACAGCGCCGATTTTGGTTGCCGCCCAGAAGGTGATAAACCATTGCGGCAGGTTGGTCAGCCATACTGCAACCTTGTCGCCCGGCTTTACGCCGAGAGCGATAAGTGCGCGTGCGCAGTTGTCAACATCGTCGCGGAACTGCGAATATGTTCTTGTGTAGTCAAGCGTTGTGTATTTATATGCAAGCTGGTCAGGAAACTTTTCAACCATGGTGTCAAGCACTTCGGAAAAGGTTTTGTTGATAAGCTTGTATTTTTCCCAAACAAATTTGCCGTTTCCGCTTTTGCTGGTATAGAGAAGCTCTTCGGATTTCTTATGGTTATCGTAGACGGTTATTGCATTAACAAAATGGGGAAATACGATATCCGCAACGCCGAAATCCTCCATGGTTTCCGGCTGACATTCATAAGAAAGGAAGCCGTCGTAGTTGACCGAATCAAGAGCACGGAGCATTGTTGAAATGGGAAGGCTGCCTTCACCTACAAGGCGGTATTTAACTGCGCCGTCCTCAACAACAGAGTCCTTAACATGAACATGCTTTATGTAAGCGCCAAGGTTTGTGATTGTTGTGTCAGGCTCTTCACAGAAATCTCTGTAGGGGTGGTTGATATCCCAAAGGGCGGCAAGATGGTCGCATGCAAAAACATTGAGCAGGTCGCGAAGTCTTGAAGTGTCCGCATAAATTCCAACGGTTTCAACAAGCAGAGCAACATTATCCTGCTCGGCTTTTTCAATGATTCTGCCGATTAGCGAGATAACATTTGAATCCTCTGTTTTTCTTTCTTCGCCCGTTGCATATGCGTGGATTCTTAAATAGGGGCATCTGATTCTTGCTGCAATTTCTATTGCGGTTGCGATTTCTTCGTAGCTTTCATCCGCCGATGTGCCGTCTGCGATGTTGCAGAAGGTATCGAGGCAGGGAATTGAAAGCGAGTTTTCGCGCAGCTTATGAACTGTTGCCGCGGAATTTTGTTTATTGAAAGGAGCATCGTTCCCCGTGAATCTTTCGTCCGTAATGTTGTGAATTTCGATTCCGGCGAAACCGAGCTCATTGGCAGTGCTTACAAATTCAGACCACGAAAGCTCCTGCCATCCGTTGGTTGAAAATGACAGTTTCATATTGCTTTCTCCTCATAAACGATTTTGTTGAGCGCGTTGACATAAGCAACAATGCTTGCACCGATAATGTCGGTTGAAACGCCCTTGCCCGAATAGAGCTTGCCGTTTGAGCGCAGCTTAACAAGAGCCTCACCCATCGCCTCTTTGCCTTCGGTAACGGACTGAATCTGGAAATCATCAAGCTCGTAGTGGTGACCGATAATTTCTTCAACCGTATGGAAAGCGGCATCGATGGGACCGTCACCCATGCAGACTGCTTTGAGAGTTCTGTTGCCTTTTTCAAGGATTATGTTGGCGGTTGAGGAGATAACATTGCCGGCGTTGATAACATAGCTTTGGAGCCTGTATGTTGGGGGCACCTGATGAGCAATGTTTGCAATGATTGCATCAAGCTCTTTTGAACCGACCTGCTTTTTGGCTGAAACATTTTTGAATGCTTCAAACACCTTTGCTGTGTCGTCCTCCGAAAGCTCATAGCCGAGTGAAACGATAGCGTTGCTGACCTTGGTTATATCGGCGGTGTCATCAAGCAGAACTGTGCTTGCGTATTCGGAAGTACCTTCGGAAGCGGCAAGGTTTTTGTGGGTTTCGCTTGTCATGCCGAGAATCTGTTTTGCGGAGTGGTTGAGTGCCATTGAATTAACGCCGTAGCTGACGTCAAGGGTGTGACCCTTAACCTGCAAAGCTTTCATAATCTGCTCAAGGTCCGTCATAGCTTCGCTGCCGATGCAGGTTTTGAACTGCTCTGCGCCCGCGCCGATGCATGCGAATACACAGGCGTTTGCCATGTCAAGAGCGTTGCTGCATTCCGCGCCGAGAGCAATTTCCTTCGCTTCGGGAACGGCGGCATAAAGCTCCTCGATAAGTGCCGAGAATTCGGAGGGGAGAAGCGCACCCGCCGTGTCGCAAATGGTAACTGTTTTTGCGCCGCTCTTGATTGCTGCTTTTGCGGCTTCAAAAAGATATTCTTTTTCCGCTCTCGTTGCATCAACTGCGGCAAACTCAACGTCGGCGCAGATTGATGCACAATGTGCTGTCAGAGTGCTGATAAGCTCAAGCATCTGAGCGGGTTTTTTGTGACAGAAATATTCCATCTGTACAGCCGAAACGGGCAGGGAAACAATCAGTCTGGGCTTGGCGGTGCCTGAAATTGCTTTCATGGCTCTGTCAGCTTCTTCAACTGTGCTTCCTGCGGGGCAGGCTAGGATGCTGTTCTTTAGGAGGGGACTTATAGTGCGCAAAACAAGTGTATCGATTTTTTCATCGGTAATGGGAGCGGCTTCGATAACATCAACGTTGAGCTTATCGAGCAGCTTCGCAATTTCGAGCTTTTCTTTAAAGCTCAGGGCGATGTCGCCCCTGCGTGCGCACTCTCTGAGTGTTGCGTCCGTGATTGTGATTTTTTTCATGGTAATCTCTCCTTTTGAACAGCATTTCCTGACAGAATATGCAATTTAAAAAATACTTATGCACTATAAGTTTCCTTATATTATATATAAAAGACCTTTCAAAGTCAACACCGTTTTAGGTGCTTGAAATCAATGTTTGACAAAATCGTATATTGCAACAACTTTAAATATTTAATTGAAAAAATGTGTGTGTAATTTGCACAATAAAAGTTGCTGCGTTTTGTATGAAATATAAAAAATAATTGCATGAAGAAAACAAAAATTTTTGTTTTTTCTCGACATTTTGCAATTCAAATGATATAATCATAACAGATTTTTTGGAGGCGGAGATAGCATGAAAAAAATAACGCAGGTGGTTGCCGCGCTTATCCGCGACGGCGATAAATTTATGATTTTTCAAAGACCCGCAAGCAAAACTCGCGCATAGAGTGAAATGGTTCGAACTAAATACGCCGTAAAGGTCGGATTTCCGACCCATCGAAGCGTTTTTTTCTTCGCCATACGAGAGTATGCCTTCAGAAAAGAAACACTCCGCTGAATCAAAACTGCGACCTTTTCGGTGCT
>JAZSGU010000041.1:0-23453 GCA_045532895.1 Acutalibacteraceae bacterium
AAGAAGCGCGGCAAGCACCGCCGCAAGGATAACTCCGACAGCGGCAACAGCTTTTTTCATCAACCGACACCCACCCAATTTAATATACTTTATTTTAATATAATACACCTTATTTTGAAACATTTCAACAATTATTGTTACATTTTTAACGATTTATATTTGAAATTTGCGCAAAATATGGTAAAATTAGTGAAGAATTAAAAGTGAAAAATGAAAAGTTAAGGACGGGTTTCACCCGTACCCGTTATAATCGGGTGTGGGCAACGCCCACCCTAAACTCTTCACTCTTCACCTTTCACTTTTCACTAAAAAACGAGGTGACATCATGTCAAATTCAATATATATGCCCGCAAAATGTCTGTGGGGCAATAACGCAGTCACGGAAAACTCCTCTGCCCTTGCCGCGCTGGGCAAAAAATGCCTTATTGTAACGGGCAAAACGGGCGCAATAAAAAGCGGCGCGCTGGGCGATGCAAAAGCCGCCCTTGCCGCCGAAAATATTGCTTTTGAAATATTTGATGAAATAGGCGAAAATCCGCTTGTTTCCGCCTGCCATAGGGCGGGCGAAGCCGCAAGGGACGCGGGCGCGGATTTCATTCTCGGTGTCGGCGGCGGCTCGGTGCTTGACAGCTCAAAGGCAATCGCAATTTATGCCTCAAATCCTGACCTTGCCCCGCTCGATATTTATAAAAGAGAATATTCAAACCCGCCTTTGCCCGTTGCGCTTGTCGGCACAACCGCGGGCACGGGCAGCGAGGTAACAGCCGTTGCTGTTTTGACCAACGACGAAACGGGCGTTAAAAAGAGCATTTCGGGCCCCGACTGCTATGCCGCCGTTTCGTTTTGCGACCCGAAATACACCGCCTCACTTCCTTATAAATCAACGGTTTCAACCGCTCTGGACGCCTTTGCTCACGCGATTGAGGGCTTCTTTACCCCCAAGGGCTGCGGAATAATCCGCCTTTTTGCGGAAAAATGCATTCCCGAGCTTTACCGATGCCTGAAAGAGCTTTCAAAATCGGATTGCGTTGACCCCGCGCTTCGAGAGCCGCTCTATTACTCCTCAATTTATGCGGGGCTTGTTATCAACACCTGCGGCACGGCATTCCCGCACCCGCTCGGCTATGTTTTAACCGAAAACTACGGCATTCCGCACGGCACGGCATGCGCCGCGTTCTTTGCTCCGTTTATTGACCGATGCAAAGAATTTGCGCCCGAAAAATTTGCCGATTTTGTTGAAATGACAGATGATATCGACTCGGTCAAGGCGGTTATTGCCTCTCTGACAGACCTCGGCGGCGTTAAAATCAGCCCCGAGGAAGCAAAAAATCACGCCCTGCGCTGGCAGAACGTGATTCCTCGGAATTTTACCGCCTCCCCCGGCGGCTTAACGCAGGGAGAAGCGGCGGATATTCTCGCTTCGGTTTAAACCGAACCGTCAGCAGCCGCAACCGCAGCCGCAGTCATTGCTTCTTGTTGTTACGCCGCAGCCGCAGCCGTTGTTGCCGCAGTCGCCGTTACAGAAGAGAAGAATGAGGATGATGAAAAGGCACCAGTTGTTATTGCATCCGCAACCCATAATCTAACCTCCCCTTGTTGTTTTGAAGCGGGTTTCAACCGCTTACATTCACATCTTATGTGAGATTGGGGAAAGTGTTACGGAAAATACGAATATAAAAAGAGGCACGCTTCCTGCGAAGTGTGCCTCAGTCTGTTTATTAATTTTTAAGGCTCTGCATCGGTGCGGGGATTCTGCCGCCGCGCGCGATGAACTTTGCGGGGGAATAGGTTGAAAGAGGCATAACGGGTCCGCTGCCGAGCAAGCCGCCGAAGCTCAGTTCCTCGCCAACGCCCTTGCCGATGGCGGGGATAACTCTGACAGCCGTGGTTTTGGAGTTAACCATGCCGATTGCCGCTTCGTCTGCGATGATTGCGGAAATAACCTCTGCGGGTGTGTCACCGGGAATGTTAATCATGTCAAGACCGACGGAGCAGACCGCCGTCATTGCTTCAAGCTTATTAAGGGTGAGCGCTCCGCTTCTTGCCGCGTCAATCATGCCTGCGTCCTCTGTTACGGGGATGAATGCGCCCGAAAGACCGCCAACGTGTGACGAAGCCATAACGCCGCCCTTTTTAACCGCGTCGTTGAGCAGGGCAAGCGCCGCCGTTGTGCCGTGGCAGCCGCAGGCTTCAAGCCCCATTTCCTCAAGAATATGTGCAACGGAGTCACCGATTGCGGGGGTGGGGGCAAGCGAAAGGTCAACAATACCGAAGGGCACGCCGAGCCTGCGCGAAGCCTCGCTTGCAACAAGCTGACCCATGCGGGTAATCTTGAAAGCGGTTTTCTTTATGATGTCCGCAACCTCGGTCAAATCGCAGTCGCCCGCCTTTGCGAGAGCGGCTCTTACAACTCCGGGGCCCGAAACGCCGACGTTGATAACGCAGTCCGGCTCGCCCGCGCCGTGGAATGCGCCCGCCATAAACGGGTTATCCTCGGGAGCGTTGCAGAAAACAACGAGCTTTGCGGGTCCGATGCAATCCCTGTCCGCAGTCAGCTCCGCGCTATTTCTGACAACATGACCCATCATTGCAACGGCATCCATGTTGATGCCCGTTTTTGTTGAGCCGATGTTGACGGAGGAGCAGATGTGGTCGGTCACGCTCAAAGCTTCGGGAATAGCCTCGATAAGCTCTCTGTCGCCGGGGCCGAAGCCCTTTTGAACAAGCGCGGAAAAACCGCCCAGGAAGTTAACTCCGCAGGCAACCGCCGCCTTTTCAAGCGTTTTTGCAAGCTTAACGGCGTCTTTATCCTCGCATGAAGCAAGAATCATTGCCGCGGGGGTAACGGAAATTCTTTTGTTGATGATGGGAATGCCGAACTCCTTTTCAATCTGCTCGCCGGTTGAAACAAGGTCTTTTGCATAGCGCGTGATTTTGTCATATACCCTTTGGCACATAACGTCAACGTCGCTGTGGCAGCAGTCAAGGAGTGAAATGCCCATCGTGATTGTACGAACATCAAGATGCTCGTCCTGAATCATGGTTATTGTTTCAAGAATATCTCTTGCATTAAGCATAGTCAGTCACCTCAGATAGTATGCATTGCATTAAAAATATCTTCGTGCATGGCATGGATTGAAAGACCCATGTCGCCGCCGATTTTATTAAGCATATCCGAAAATTCGGTGAACGGAATATCGGATTTTGAGATGTCAACCATCATTATCATCGCAAACATGTCCTGAAGAATGGACTGAGTAACTTCAAGAACGTTTATGTTGTGGTTGCAGCATTCGGTTGAAATTTTCGCAAGAATGCCGACCATGTCCTTGCCTATAACTGTTATAACTGCTCTCATTATTATGCCTCCTAAATATCCAAAATTTCCGATATATCACGGACAACAAAATCCGCGGCGGTGTCAATATTTTCTTTTTTCGTGAAAAGGCAGCCGTAGGTGCCTGCGTTTTTGCCCGACAAAACGTCAATCTCTCTGTCGCCTATCATAACCGTTTCGCTTTTGTCAAGATTGTATGTTTTGCATATCCACTCAACCGCGTCGGGGGCGGGCTTTGAGGGGAAGTTCATTGAGGAATCCACAAATGCGGTGAAAAATTTGCTCATTCCGTGCTCCTCAAGATAATGCTGAGAGGATTCTCTGCCTCTGTGGGTATATAAAAAGTGCTTTTTGCCGTCATTAAACAGCGTTTCAAGCGTTCTGTATGTATTTTCAAACGGCAATGCAATCGGGCGCAGAGCATAATTATGCTCATGCTCGCGGAAAACCGCCCTTTCTTCATCGCTTACGTCATAATGCTCAAACGCATGGGCAAAGGTTATTTCAAGCAAAGCCTTTGCCTCGTCATAATCGGCGGTTTTGCCGAATTCTTCAAGCGTTTTGATGAAAGCCGAGGTTATGTGGGGATAGCTGTCAAACAGCATGCCGTCAAAATCCCAGATATAATTTTTCATTGCTTATTCACCGAAGCCGTTGGGATTCTGCGACTGCCAGCGCCATGAATCCTCGCACATTTCGTCGATTCCCCTTGCTGCAACCCAGCCAAGCTCTTCCTTTGCCTTTGAGGGGTCGGAATAGCAGGTTGCAATGTCGCCGGGTCTGCGCGGAGCGATAACATATTTAACGGGTCTGCCGCTTGCTTTTTCAAATGCTTTCACAACGTCAAGAACGCTGTAGCCGTTGCCTGTGCCGAGGTTATAGGTGAAGCAGCCGTTTTCGCCGAGCACCTTTTCAACCGCCTTGATGTGGCCGAGTGCAAGGTCAACAACGTGGATATAGTCGCGCACACCCGTGCCGTCGGGGGTGTCATAATCGTCACCGTAAACGTTGAGGAATTCTCTTCTGCCGATGGCAACCTGAGCAATATAGGGCACAAGGTTGTTGGGGATTCCGTTGGGGTCCTCGCCGATTTTGCCGCTCTTGTGTGCGCCGATGGGGTTAAAGTAGCGGAGAAGAGAGATGCTCCATTCGTTATCGGAAGCATAAAGGTCCTTGAGAATTCTTTCTATGTAAAGCTTTGTTGTGCCGTAGGGGTTGGTTGTTTTGCCCTCGGGCATGTCCTCTTTGAGGGGGGAGGGGTTTTCGCTGCCGTATACCGTTGCGGACGAGCTGAAAACAATTTTCTTGCAGCCTGCAGCTTTCATTGCTTCGCAAAGGATAACCGTGCCGCCGATGTTGTTGTCATAATATTCAAGAGGCATTGAGCAGCTTTCGCCGACAGCCTTAAGACCCGCAAAATGAATAACCGCGTCAATTTTGTTTTCCGCAAAAATTTTGTCAAGACCCTCACGGTCACGGATATCGCATTCATAGAATTTAACATCCTTACCCGTGATTTCTTTAATACGTTTTACACTTTCGCTCTTGCTGTTGCAAAGATTATCGAGTATAATAGTATCGTATCCCGCGCTGAGAAGCTCCACGCAGGTATGCGAGCCGATAAATCCCGCGCCGCCTGTAACAAGAATTGACATAATATATCCCTCCGAATGTTAAGTGAACAGTGAAAAATGAAAAGTTAAGGGGCAGAGCCCGCCCGAAACTTTTCACTCTTCACTTTTAATTTTTCACTTCTGTTTTAACTTACCATGTTATTATAATTACAATTTCAAAAAAAATCAACGGAAGTCTGAACAATATTTGATAAAAAGGTCGTGTGTTTTTTGTTAAGCTATGAAAATTTGAGAAAAGACAGCGAGATTGTTGCTTATGTCGAGGCGGCTAACAATGTTTTGGGCGCAATAGGCTACACCGAGCACGGAATGGCGCACGCAGTTAAAACGGGCGAGGATGCAAGCCGCGTTCTGGCTTCGCTCGGATATGACGAAAGAGAGTGCGAGCTTGCAAAAATTGCGGGTCTGATGCACGATATCGGCAATGCCGTTAACCGCTGTGACCACGCGCAAAGCGGCGCGTTCCTTGCGTTTGAGCTTTTAAGGGCAAGAAATTTCCCCGTTGCCGAGGTGATAAAAATAACAACCGCCATCGGCCATCACGACGAAAAAACCGCCGCCGCGGTAACTCCGCTTGCCGCCGCGCTTATTCTTGCCGACAAAAGCGACGTGCGCACATCGAGAGTGCGCAACAAAAAGACCGTGCATGACGATATTCATGACAGAGTGAATTACGCCGTTTTCAGCTCAAAGCTTGATGTTGACCGCGAAAAGCGCATGATTTGCCTGACCCTTAAAATTGACACTCTTGTGTGCCCCGTTATGGAATATTTTGAGATTTTCCTTGACAGAATGGTGCTTTGCAAAAAGTCCGCAGAATTTCTCGGCTGTGATTTTGAGCTTATAATTAACGATACGAGGTTGCTGTAATGTATAATTTAACAGACGTTTCAACAATAAAAGATATTCTTGCCCGCCACGGCTTTCACTTTTCAAAGTCGCTGGGTCAGAATTTTATAATCAATCCCTCGGTCTGCCCCCGAATGGCGGAGGAAAGCGGAATTGACGAAAACAGCGGCGTTATCGAAATCGGCGCGGGCTTCGGCGTTTTGACAGCGGAGCTTGCAAAAAGGGCAAAAAAGGTTGTTGTTATTGAGATTGACACAAAGCTTTTGCCTATTCTCGACGAAACCTTAAAGGATTTCGACAACATCGAAATAGTTAATCAGGATGTGCTTAAAACCGACCTTGCCGCGCTCATCAAAGAAAAATTTGACGGCATGCCCGTTTACGTCTGCGCAAATCTGCCGTATTACATTACCTCGCCCGTTATCATGACATTACTTGAAAGCAGGCTTCCGATTGAAGCGATAACCGTTATGGTGCAAAAGGAAGCGGCGCAAAGGCTTTGCGCCCCCGTGGGCAGCCGCCTTTCGGGCGCGGTAACCGTTGCGGTGGATTACTATGCAAAGGCGCAAAAGCTTTTTGACGTTTCCGCGGGCTCGTTTATGCCAGCCCCCAAGGTTGACAGCAGCGTTATCCGCATGGATATCCGCAAAACCCCCGAAATTGAGATAACCGACGAGGAATTGTTCTTCAAAATGGTGCATGCCGCCTTCGGTCAGCGCAGAAAAACCGCATCCAACGCCATAAGCGCGGGGGCGGGAATCCCGAAAGATGTTGTTATAAAAGCGATTGAAGAATGCGGCTTTGCCCCCGCCGTGCGCGCAGAGGGGCTGACGATGAGTGAATTGGCGGGCTTGAGTGAAAAGATAAAAGAATTGTGGAAATAATAACGACAAATTTATTTTCTTCTTGACAAAAAATATATATTAAGTTAATATCAAAGGGATAGAGGTGCGAAAGTTAAGAGTAATTCTCTGCGCAGGGAAATCACGGAGAATGAAAGGGGCTTTCGCCGAAGTGAATGTCAGCTTGCCCGAGGCTGCATTTGCTGGGACGCTGCAAAACATGCAGCGTACTGTCACGGTTGTGGAGCGCTATCAAAAATCTTTGATATAACATTGATTTTGCTTCGATATACAGCCGTGTATCGGAGCTTATTATTTTTTTACGGAGGTAATCCCATGACACGCAGAAACAGATTTTTTGCAATCATTATGGCAATCGCCTTAATCGGCACAATGTTTTGCGTAGGCGCATTCGCTGCGGAAGAAGCGGCAGTTCTTCTTTCAGCACCTGCAGAATCAACAATCGTTTCCGTTGACGTTGACGGCGAAATCGTAGAATACGACCTCGCTGACGCGGACTCGGCTCACGAGTATGTTGACAACTACGCAGACAACCTTACAAACGATGCAAACTTCAAGGCTAACATCGAAACAGCTATCGCAAAGGTACGCGAAAGCATAGGCAAGTATGCAACAATATGGGCACTCGTTCCCCCCATTATCGCAATCGTTCTTGCTCTTATCACCAAGGAAGTTTATTCCTCGCTTATCATCGGTATAGTTGCAGGCGGCTTTATTTTTGCGGGCGGCAACTTTGAAACAGCAATCAACCATGTTCTTTTCGATGGCTTCGTTGCAAGCCTTTCGGACAGCTATAACATGGGTATCATCATCTTCCTTGTTCTTCTCGGAATGCTTGTTTCGCTCATGAACAAGGCGGGCGGCTCCGCGGCTTTCGGCAGATGGGCTTCAAAGCACATCAAGTCAAGAGTCGGCGCACAGCTTGCAACAATCCTTCTCGGCTGCCTTATCTTCATTGACGACTATTTCAACTGCCTCACGGTTGGCTCGGTTATGCGCCCCGTATGCGACGAAAAGAAGATTTCCAGAGCAAAGCTTTCATATCTTATTGACGCAACAGCAGCTCCCGTTTGCATCATTGCTCCCATTTCATCATGGGCGGCAGCGGTTGCCGGCTTTGCAAGAGGTGCAGGCGCAGAGAGCGGCATCAGCCTTTTTGTTCAGGCTATTCCCTATAACTTCTATGCACTTTTCACCATTCTCATGATGGTTGTTCTTGCATTTGCAAAGATGGATTACGGCCCCATGAAGCTCCACGAAAAGAACGCTTTTGAAAAGGGCGACATCTTCACAACAGGCGACAAAGTTGTAAACGAAGACGTTGCGGCTAACCCCAAGGGCAAGGTTATCGACCTTGTTCTCCCCGTTGTTGTTCTTATCGCTACATGCGTTATCGGCATGATTTATTCGGGCGGCTTCTTCAGCGGCGAAAGCTTTATTGATGCATTCTCTAATTCCGATGCTTCAGTCGGCCTTGTTATCGGCTCCGCAATCGCAATCGTATTTGCCGTTGTTTATTTCCTTATCAGAAGAGTTATCAGCTTCAAGGATATCATGGCTTCTCTGCCCGACGGCTTCAAGGCAATGGTTCCCGCTATCCTTATCCTCACCTGCGCATGGACTCTTAAGGCTATGACAGACAGCCTCGGCGCAAAGATTTATATTTCACAGCTTGTTGAAGGCAGCGCAGGCGCATTCCAGGCGCTTCTTCCCGCAATCATCTTCCTTATCGCTGTCGGTCTTTCTTTCGCAACGGGCACATCATGGGGCACCTTCGGCATCCTTATCCCCATCGTTCTCAGCGTATTCGAGGCAACCAATCCTCTTATGATAGTTGCTATTTCGGCATGTATGGCAGGCGCGGTTTGCGGCGACCACTGCTCACCCATTTCGGACACAACAATCATGGCATCCGCGGGCGCACAGTGCAACCACATTAACCACGTTTCAACCCAGCTTCCCTACGCAATGACTGTTGCGGGTGTTTCATTCGTAACATATATCCTTGCAGGCGCTCTCGCAAATACGGGCTTTGCAATCGTTGCTCTTCCCATCGGCGCAGTCCTCATGATTGCAACACTTCTTGTAATCAAGGCTGTTACAAAGAAAAAGGCATAATTTCTGCATGGGTTTCAGAACCTCCCGATTTTCGGGAGGTTCTTTTTTCAACCGTGTCGTCCCGTCTTACGCTGTAACCCCCAATTAGGGTAGGGGCGGATATTATCCGCCCGTCTATGCAAGCGTTGGTTTTTCGGCGGGAGCAAGCTTCCGCCCTACTCTTGAAAAAAGAAAATATAATTGATATAATAAAGAAGTGATTATAAATCCGAGGGAAAGCAAAGGTGACAAAAATGAGAAAAATAACAAACATCAACAAGGGCTGGTCTTTCATAAAGGACGGCGAAATTGAACAGATTTCTCTGCCCCACACATGGAACGCGCTTGACGGTCAGGGCGCGGCGGAGAGCTATTACAGAGGCAGATGCGTTTATGAAAAAACAATCCCCGCCTTTGAGGGCAGGGTATATCTTGAAATCGGCGCGGCAAACACGGTTTGCGAGGTCTATATTAACGGCATTTATATCGGCAGCCACGAAAACGGCTATTCGATGTTCCGCTTTGAAATAACGGATTTTCTCAACCCCGACGAAAACAAAATCCGAATTATCGTTGACAACAGCGAAAACGAGTTTGTTTATCCCCAGATGGCGGATTTCACATTCTACGGCGGCATTTACAGAGATGTCAATATTATCAGTGAGGTTGCGCAGTCGCACTTTGCTCTGCTTGACATGAGCCTTTGCGGTATGTATATCACCCCCAAGGCAGACGGCAGAGTTTTTGTAAAAAGCCTTGTTGAGGGCAGCTGCAAGGGGCTGACCAAGGAATTTGTTATTACCGATGCCGAGGGCAATGAGGTTGCAAAAACCGAAATTTCCGCAGACACAGACGCCGCAAAGCTTCTTATAGAAAATCCTATATTCTGGAACGGCGTTGAAAACCCCTATCTTTACACAATGACCGCAAGGCTCGTTAAAGACGGCGAAATCATTG
Source organism: Acutalibacteraceae bacterium (assembly GCA_045532895.1). GTDB lineage: Bacteria > Bacillota > Clostridia > Oscillospirales > Acutalibacteraceae > CAG-177. Next base: position 9,738 of record JAZSGU010000041.1, read on the forward strand.
ATGAAATCGCTGACCGTTTCGGTGTTCGCGAATTTTATTTTGACAGCGAAAAAGGCTTCTTCCTTAACGGAAATCACGTTAAAATGAAGGGCGTTTCAAGGCATCAGGACCGCGAGGGTCTGGGCAACGCGCTCACAATCAAGGAGCATAAAGAGGATATTGAGCTTATTAAAGAGGTCGGTGCAAACTCCGTGCGCCTTGCTCACTATCAGCACGATGAAAAATTCTATGACCTTTGCGATGAAGAGGGTCTGCTTGTGTGGGCGGAAATCCCCGTTATCTCGAATTTCAGCAAGAAAAAGCAGGAGCAGGCAAAATTCATGCTTGAAGAGCTTATCAGGCAGAATTACAATCATCCATCAATCTATTGCTGGAGCGTTGCCAATGAGGTTTCAATCAACAGCGCGGCACCGGGTCTTGTCAGCGGTATAACCGAGCTTAACAACATCGCCCATGCGCTGGATTCAACCCGACCCACCGTAACCGCCCAGCTTTCAATGGTCGGAGCAAATTCAAAGCTCAACGAAATCCCCGATATTCTCGGCTATAACCACTATTTCGGCTGGTATATGCAGACGGTTGACGGGCTTGACAAATGGCTCGACAGCTTCCACGAAAAGAAGCCCAACATCAAGCTCTGCCTTTCCGAATACGGCGCGGAGGGCATGCCCAATCTCCACTCCGCAACACCCGTGCAGGGAGACTACACCGAGGAATATCAGGCATATTACCATGAGCATTATATCAAGGCAATCAATGAGCGCGACTGGCTCTGGGGCTCCTATGTCTGGAACATGTTTGACTTTGGCTCCGCAATCCGCAACGAGGGCGGAGTAAGGGGCAGAAACAACAAGGGTCTTGTTACCCTTGACCGCAAGATTAAGAAAGACGCTTTCTATGTATACAAGGCACATTGGTCAAACGAAAAATTCGTTCATATCGCGGGCGAAAGATTTGTTGACAGACCCACGGGAGCGCAGAAAATCAAGGTTTATTCCAACTGCGAAAGCGTAACCCTCACCGTGAACGGAGAAAAGCAGGAGCTTACCGCGGACAAAATCTTTGTTTTTGATGCGGTTATCAAAGAGGGCGAAAACGTTATCACCGCAAAATCGGGCAAGTGCACTCACAAAATCAAAATTAACGGAACGGATATTCCCAATCCCGACTATGTTCTGCCTGAGGGCTGCGAAAGCTTTGTTCGCAACTGGTTCAACGCGGGCGACGACATAAACCCCGACAAGCTCTCGCTCAATGACAGCGTAGGCGATATCATTTTCAACTCCGAGGTGCAGAAGCTTGTCAAAAACCATGCCAATATCACGATTGATAACGACATGCCCGTGCTCAAGCCCATCGGCAAAATCCCCTTAAAGCCCATCAGCAAGCTTGCCTCAAAGCTCGGCGCAGGCGACATTGTTTCGATGGCAAACCAATTCCTGCAAACGATTGAAAAGGATAAATAAGCAAAAAAATCCCGCTGTACCGAAAGTACAGCGGGATAATTTTTATAATCAGTCACTTGTGTAGGGAAGAAGAGCAATCTGACGTGCACGCTTGATAGCGGTTGTCAGCTCACGCTGATGCTTAGCGCAAGTGCCGGTAACACGGCGGGGAAGAATCTTTGCTCTGTCCGAAGTGAACTTGTTGAGTCTGTTTACATCCTTGTAGTCGATGCATTCAACTTTATCAACACAGAAAGCGCAAACCTTTCTGCGGCCCTTTTTGTTGGGTCTTCTGTCGTTCTTATCGTAAGCCATGGATTAAACCTCCTTTTCAGTTTCAGTTTTTGCGACCTTAAAACGGAAGGTCGTCTTCGGGAATTTCCTTAAAATCACCCGCATCTGCGGTTGAATATGAGGGAGCAGGCTGTGCGCTCATGAAGCTGTCATCTCTTGCAAAAGATGAGCCGCTGTTTGATTCGCTCTTGGAGCCGCAGAAACTTACGTTATCTGCAACAAGGTCAACAGCCTTTCTCTTATTGCCGTTTTTGTCTTCATACATTCTGGTCTGAAGTGAGCCCTGAATTGCAATCATAGAGCCCTTGCGGAAATATTTGCAAACAAAATCCGCAGTCTGGCGCCATGCAACAACGTCAATGAAGTCTGCCTGACGATCCTCACCCTGGCGGTTGAAGCGTCTGTCAACGGCAACGGCAAATGAAGTAACGGAAATTCCGTTCGGTGTAGTGCGAAGCTCGGGGTCCGCAACAAGCCTGCCCATAATTACGGCACAGTTTAACATTTTGCGACCTCCTTACTTTTTAACAATGAGTGAGCGAAGAACGCCGTCTGTAATCTTTACAATACGGTCGAGCTCTGCGGGGAATTCGGGAGCAGCCTGATAGTTGAAGAGAACGTAAAGTCCCTCTGATTCGTCATTGATAAGATAAGCGAGCTTGCGCTTGCCCCACTCATCAACGCTCTCAAGAGTGCCGTTAGCTTCAATCATAGCCTTGAACTTCTCAACAAGAGCCTGTGCAGCTTCTTCACCGTTGGCAACTGAAAATACCATCATTGTTTCGTAGCTGATGTTTGCTGACATTCTTAAAGCACCTCCTTCTGGTCTTTGGCCACGGTGCATCCGTGGCAAGGATAAAAATTCGTTTTAATCCTGCTGCTTTTGCAGCGGTTTTTTATTTTAACAGAAGAAAAGCGTATTGTCAAGCATTTTTTTGCACTTGCGAAAAATATTATATAAGGTTATAATAAATAAGTGAAAAGTTAAAAGTGAATAGTGAAAAGTTTCGGACGGGTTTCACCCGTACCCATTATAAATTAGGTGTGGGCAACGCCCACCCTTAACTCTTCACTTTTCACTCTTCATTTTTCACTTAACAGGAGGTGACCCCATGAACGAAAGACTGCCCTATCTGCGGAAAAAATCCATGAGCCTGCCCCTGACCCCCGGGGTCTATCTCATGAAAAACAAGAAAAACGAAATAATCTATGTCGGCAAGGCAAAGGCGCTCAAAAACAGGGTAAGCTCCTATTTCGGCTCGCAGAATAACCACACGGTCAAGGTGCGCAAAATGGTTGAAAACGTTGAAGATTTTGACTATATCATGTGCGACAGCGAGTTTGAGGCTCTCATTCTTGAATGCTCGCTGATAAAACAGCATTCGCCGAAATACAATATCCTTTTAAAAGACGACAAGGGCTATCACTATATCAAAATCACGTCAAACGGCTGGAAAAATATTCTTGCCGTCAAACAGAGGCTTGACGACGGCGCGGAATACATCGGACCCTACACAAATTCCTACGGCATAACCAACGCCATTGACACCGCAAAAAAAATATTCATGCTTCCCCAATGCTCAAAGGTTTTTCCGAGGGATTATAAAAAGAGCCGCCCCTGCCTCAACCACTTCATCGGGCAGTGCGCCGCACCCTGCGCGGGCAAAACAACAGCCGAGGCGCACGCCGAAGCGATTGACCAGGCGATTGATTTCATAATCAACGGCTCAGGCAAGGCTATCGAAGATTTAACCGAAAAAATGACCGCCGCGGCAGAAAATCTGGAATTTGAAAAAGCGGCAAAGATACGCGACAAGATAAACGCAATTAAAAAAGTTACGGAAAAACAAAAGGTTGTTGCCGCTTCCGTTGAGGAGCAGGACGTTTTTGCCGTTGTCTGCTCGGACTCAAAGGCTTGCCTTTCCGTTATCCGCTTCAAGGATTCGCGCCTTTATGAATCGGAGCATTTCATAATCGACACGCCCGAAAACCTGCCCGAAGCAAGGCACGAGCTTATCAGAAGCTATTATTCAATCCGCGATTTCGTGCCCCGCAGAATTGCCGTTGACGGCGAGGTAAGCGGCAGCGAGGTGCTGTGCGAATGGCTTTCGTCGCTTGCAAAGCGCAAGGTTTCCATTGTTACCCCTCAGCGCGGAGAGCAGCATTCGCTGGTTGAAATGTGCCGCTCCAACGCGGCGCAGAAGCTCGGCATATATCTTGGCAAAACGGGCAAGGCTACCGCCGCGCTTGACGAGCTTGCAACCCTGCTCGGTCTTAAATCCGCACCCGAATTTATCGAATCCTACGATATATCCCACACCGCGGGCAGCGAAAACGTTGCGGGCATGGTTGTTTTCAAGGGCGGAGTGCCCTATAAAAAATCATACCGCCGCTTTGCAATAAAGGGCTTCAGCGGGCAGGACGACTACGCCTCCATGGCGGAGGTTATCGAGCGAAGAATCCTTCGCTATTTTGAAGAAAAAGACAGCGGAGAGGGCTTCGGCAGGCTGCCTGATTTGATTTTGCTTGACGGCGGCAGCGGTCAGGTTAACGCGGTAAAGCCCGTGCTTGATAAATATAATCTGGACATACCTCTTTTCGGCATGGTCAAGGATTCCCACCACAGAACGCGCGCCATTGCCTGCTCGGGCGACGAGCTTTCGCTCACCTCAAAGCGCGCGGCATTCACGCTTGTTTCCACCATTCAGGAGGAGGTTCACCGATATTCGGTTGAATACCATCGAAGCCGCAGAAAGAAATCCTCGCTTTCTTCTTCGCTGACCTCAATCGAGGGCATAGGCGAAAGCAGGTGCAAAGCACTTCTGAAGCACTTCAAAACGGTCAAAGCGGTGTCGCAGGCAAGCGTTGACGAGCTTGTGGCGGTAAAGGGAATGAACAAAAATGCCGCCAACGCGGTTTTTGAAGCGTTTCACGGTAAAAATAGTCATGATGAGGATTGATTTCACAAAATTTTTCCATTTGTTAACATTTTGTCTTGACATTCAATCCTATTTAATGCGATAATAAATTGATAATACTCTTCGGAGGATTTTAAATGAGAGTAATTACAGGTTCGGCAAGAGGCATGACCCTCAAAACGCTCGAAGGCACCGACGTAAGACCCACAACAGACAAGGTTAAGGAAGCTGTTTTCAGCGCAATTCAGTTTGAGATTGAAGGGCGCAGAATCCTTGATTTGTTTGCGGGCTCAGGTCAGCTCGGAATAGAGGCACTCAGCAGGGGCGCACAGCATGCAACCTTTGTTGACGCGGATAAAAACGCGGTTAAGGTTGTTAAAGAAAACCTCGAAAAAACAAAGCTTATCGCAAATGCTTCGGTTGCGCAGACTGACGCCATAGCGTTTCTCACAATGACCGACAAGATTTTTGACATCGCTTTGCTTGACCCGCCTTACGGCAAGGGTCTGCTCCAAAAAGCGCTTTCCAAGGTCGGTGAGCATATTGCAGAGGGCGGTCTGGTTGTTTGTGAGCATCCGTTCGGTGAAGAGCTTGAGGATGCCTACGGCGATTTGGTGCGCCAAAAAGAATATAAATACAGCAAAACTGCCGTAACCGTTTATCGGAAGGAATGATTGTATGAAAACAGCAATCTGCCCCGGAAGCTTTGACCCCGTAACAATAGGTCATATCGACATTATCCACCGCGCGGCAAAGCTTTTTGACAAGGTTATCGTTGTTGTGATGGTGAATTATCACAAGCCTGCCAGCTATTTTACGGCTGAAGAAAGGGTTGAGCTTTTGAAGCGCAGCCTGACGGACGTTGATAACATCGAAATAGAAATGCACGGCGGTCTGCTTGCGGAATATGCAAAGGAAAAGGGCGCGTGCGCGGTTGTTAAGGGATTGCGCGCGGTTTCGGACTTTGAATATGAATTCCAGCAGGCGTTGACCAACAAAAAGCTCAATCCCGAGCTTGAAACCGTGTTTGTTACCGCAAACGCGGAAAACATGTATCTCTCCTCCAGCGTAGTTAAGCAGGTTTGCGAATTCGGCGGAGATATCAGCGAGTTTGTTCCCGCGCAGGTATGTGACGACATAATTAAACGAATCAAAGAAAGGAACAGGTTTTCAAAATGAACATCGAAAGCTTACTTGACCAGATTGAAGATATAATTGAGGCGGGTTCAAAGGTTCCGCTGTCAAACAAGGTTGGCGTTGATGCAAAGGCAATCAAAACAGCCATTGAGGATATCAGACTCAACCTTCCCAACGAAATCACCCAGGCAAGAGCCATTGTTGCCGACAGAAACAACCTTCTTGTTAAGGCGAAGAACGAGGCTGTTGCCGCAGTAACCGGTGCACAGGAAAAATCCAGAGCACTTATCTCAACCGCAGAGGATAAGGTAAGAGCCCTTGTTCTTAAAACAGAGGATTATTCCAAGAATAAGGTTGCCGAGGCAGAGGCGCAGGCAAAGCAGATTGTCAACGCTGCAAACGAGGATGCAAAAATCATCCGTGCAAACGCCCAGCTTGAAGCTGCCGCCATGGTTGACAGCAGCGAGATAGTTGTTCAGGCAAAGGCAACCGCAGAGTCCATTGCAAAGGCAGCGCAGGACGAAGCAGCTTCAACAATCGCAGGCGCAAAGGCTCAGGCCGAAAACATCGTTAACGCCGCAACAGAGCAGGCGGAAAGAGCCATTGATGACGCAAGAGCCCGCTCCGACGAGGCTATCGAAAAGGCAAACAAGTGGTCTGCCGAAATCAGAATTGCCGCAGGCGACTTTATTGAGGACATAATGAAAACTGCCGACGAGGCTATCGCAAACAGCCTTAACGAAATTCAGAGCGCACGCGCCAACATCAAAAACGTTACGGGCAAAATCGAAGCTCCCGCCGCAACAGAAAATTAACAAAAACAAAGCCCCCTGCTAAAAACAGGGGGCATAAATATGCGTTATTTGTCTTTCACTTCACGGATAAGCTCGTTATCCGAGTAAAATATTTCTTCAGCGGTTTTCATAATTTCCGTTTTGCGCATGCTGTTTCTGTAAAGCAAGATAAGCCTCTTTTCGGTTAACGTAACCTCGAAAGACTCTGTTTCCTCCGGCGCGGCTAAAACCGCGGTTGATGTCAGCATGCTCAGCGAATCATCTTCGGTAAAAAACGAGCCCATAAATTCATCAAGAGAAATGTTATAGAGAGCGGAGAGCTTTAGAACAATGTCGATATCAGGCTTGCGCATTGTTTCATATTTGGCATAGGTGGACCTGTCAATGCCGAGATATTCGGCAACTCTTTTCTGTGTTATTTTGTTGGCTTTTCTGTATGCTTTTAAAACTTTGCCGAATGCTTTTTCGTCATTTTCCAAGTATTCACGCATATCTGAACGACCCCCTTTTGCCAAGCGTTAATAACATTATACATAATTCTTTCGGAAATTTCAGCACATGTTCCAAATAGTCACAAAAAATTTTTAAGGAGAACTTTTTAATGAAAAGCGGTATTTTTGCAAACACAAAATATTTTATAATTGACATGGACGGAACCTTTTATCTTGACGGAAATATTATTGACGGTTCTGCCGAATTCATTGAAAAGGCGCGCGAAAGCGGCAGGGATTTTTATTTCTTCACCAACAACTCCTCCAACAATGTTGAGGTATGCCGTGCAAAGCTCGAGAAAATGGGCTTCCCCGTTGATGAAAACAGAGTTATCATTTCTTCGCATGTTGCGGCAGATTATCTTAACAAAAACTATGCGGGCAAAAAGGTTTTTCTGCTCGGCAACGAAAGATTAACGGGCGATTTTGAAAAGGCGGGCATCAACCTTGTTACCGAGGACCCTGATGTTGTTGTGCTCGGCTTTGACACAACCCTCACATATCAGAAAATGTGGGACGCCGTTAAATATATTGACCGCGGCGCGGTTTATCTTGCAACCCACCCCGATTTGAACTGCCCCACGGCTGACGGTTACATGCCCGACACAGGCTCCATGATTGAGCTTTTTGCCGCTTCCACGGGCAAAAGACCCGTTGTTCTCGGCAAGCCCATGACCGCAACGGTTGATTACATCACCGGGATGCTCGGCTGCGAAAGAAGCGAGCTTGCGTTTATCGGTGACCGCCTTGCAACGGATATTGCAATCGGCGCAAACCACGGCATTCCCTGCGCCCTTGTTTACACGGGTGTAACCACCCCCGAGGAATATGAAAATTCGGATATCAAAGCAAGCGTTGCGGTTGAAAACCTCAAGGCTCTTGCGGAATATCTTTAAAAATGATTTTTGAAATAATATCGTATTACTTTTTAATTCGCAATTTGTAATGAAGGGTCGCTTTGCTAAGATTTTATATTGTAGGGGCGATTCACGAATCGCCCGTAAATTCCGCACAAATGAAAACGGGCGGATGATATCCGCCCCTACCCTGAAATCTTGTAGGGCGGGGGCTTGCTCCCGCCGCAAAACAGAAGCAAACCCGATTTTATGAATTATTATTTCAAAATTTTTATATACTGAGCATAACGTCAGTTCGTAACCTTCCTGACGGGCACCTGCTCGGTGCCGAACAAAACTAAAGGCGCTGCACGGCAGCAAAAGGAGCATTAAAAATGAACAACAAAAAGCTTACCCACCTTGCCCAAGGGGCAATGATTGCGGCAATTTATGCCGCGGCAACCTATCTGAGCGCGGTTTTCGGCATCGCTTACGGCAACCTTCAGTTCCGTTTTTCCGAAGCGCTCACAATTCTTTCGGTTTTCACCCCCGCCGCAGTCCCCGGCTTAACAATCGGGTGCATTCTCGGCAACATCTCAAGCCCGTTCGGCATATGGGATATTGTTTTCGGGTCGCTTGCAACCCTGCTTGCGGCAATAAGCGCAAGAGCATTGAGAAACATAAAAATAAAGGGCTTCCCCTTCCTCTCGCTGCTTATGCCCGTTATTTTTAACGCGCTGATAATCGGAGCGGAAATAACCTTTCTCATGCCCGCGCAGACACCGAGCCTTGCGTTATTTGCGGTTTCAGCCCTTGAAGTCGGCGCAGGCGAGCTTGCCGTCTGCCTTGCAGGCGGAATCCCGCTCTTCTATGCAATAAGAAAAACAAATATTTTTAAATAAAACCGTTTTTAACAATTACCGTCAACTTTATGTTGGCGGTTTTTTATTTGGAAAATTAAAAATGGGCTCATTTTAGGCGCGTTTCAGATATGTTTTGCGCCTTTTATGACATTATAGCACAAAACAAACATAAAATAAAGCCATATTGAAATTATTTTGGAGTGATTAATGTGGCAATTAAAAGTTTATCCTTAAGAATTGATGAAAACATGCTTCACAAGCTTCATTTTATTGCGGACTATGAGGGTCGCTCCGCTAACAGCCAGATTCTGATTCTCATTCGTGACGCAATCGAGGAGTATGAAGAAAAACACGGAAAAATCGATATAAAATAATTAAATGGGCTGTAAAAAAACTAATCGTTTTTTTACAGCCCATTTTAAGGTGAATGGAGTAATTCGAACCTGCCCAAAAGCGAGTCTTTTCGCCGCTTTTCGGAGTTTCGGCATTGAAAGGCGGGGTTATTTCAAAGATTTTTAACGATGCTGTGGCGGAAATATGCCTTTCAAAACCGTATGGAGTTCGAATCATTTTACTCTAAAATTATTTAACATTCTTACCGAAGCGCTTGATTTTCTGGGTGGTTGTTTTTTCAAGCGCGGATGAAAGAACCTCAACAATTTTGATGTTTTTATATTTGGGGATTTTGCTGTTAACCTTTTTAACCGCGCCCTGAACGGCGGAGTTTATCTCCTCATCCTTGGGGGCTCTGCCGAATTTCTCTTTGAGGTAATCAAGGTTTGGCAGGATTTTTGCCTTAACAAAGGATTCACCGTTTTCTTTTGCACCGAAAACAAGCACTTCGCCGATTTCGGGGAACTCGGAAAGCCTTGTTTCAAGCTCTTCGGGATAAATGTTTTTTCCGTTTTCGGTAACGATAACGTTCTTTATGCGTCCTTTTATGAAAAGGTCTCCGTTTTCGTCCATATAGCCCAGGTCGCCCGTGTGGAACCAGCCGTCGCGGAGCACCTCATCGGTTGCGGCTTGGTCGTTGAAATAGCCGAGCATGATATTTTCGCCCCTCGCGATGATTTCGCCGACGCCCTCGTCATTGGGGTTATGAATCTTAATTTCAACGTCGGGGATTGCAACGCCCGTTGAGGCGGGGTTGAGGTGGAAATCGTTGTTGCCTGCAAGCAGGGGCGAGCATTCGGTTAAGCCGTAGCCCTGAAGGGTGCGGATGCCGAGCGCGCCGAAATCCTCAACAAGCGAGGTGTCAAGCTCTGCCGCGCCCACAATGAAAAGGCGGAGCTTGCCGCCGAGAGATTTCTTCACCTTGGCGCAGATAACCTTGCGGATAATGAACGGCACCTTGCTCAAAGCCGATGCAAGGGATTCATTTTCAAAATATTCCTTATATTTTGCGGGGCAGTCCGCCGCGATTGCCTTTTTGATTCTCTTGTTGAGAACCTTTAAAAGCGCGGGAACGACAACGAGGATTGACGGGCTGTATTCGTTAAGGTTTTTCTGAACCTTTGTCAAGCCGTCGCAGTAGCAGATGCTTGCTCCCCTTGTGAGGAAAAGAACAAAGTCCAGAGTGCATTCATATGTGTGGTGGAGCGGAAGAACGGAAAGAGTTTTATCGCTTTCTTTAACCTTAACCATCTGAACGGTTGAATAGATGTTGGAGCAAATGTTGTTTTGAGAAAGGCAAACGCCCTTGGAGTTGCCCGTTGTGCCCGATGTGAAAATAAGAATTCGCATTTCGTCCTTGCCAATCTCAATATCGTCAACAAGGGCGGGGTTGCAGCTTTCGCGCGCCATGCTTTCAACATTATCGAATGAAATATATTCAATTTCGCGGGTAACAACGCCTTTGAGCGCGGCGATTTTTGCATTGTCTGTGCAAACGGCAGCGCAGTCTGCAGCGGCAAGGAAATCGTTAACATCCTCTGCCTGAAGTTCCTTGTCAATGGGAACAACAACACCAACGGTTGAAGCGCAAAGGTAAGAGAGCGCCCATTCAAAAGAGTTTGCGCCGATAACGGCAATCCTTTTGCCGAGCATGCCCATTTTGATGAACTTTGTGCAAAGACCGTAATAAAGGTCCTTAAGCTCGGCATAGGTTATATTCTTATATTTGCCCTCTGCAATCTTAACCTGAAAAGCCGTTTTTTTGGCAAAGCGAACTGCGGAATAATTGATTATTTCTCTGAAATTATAAAATCTCTTTTCGCTGTAGTATTTAGGAGCCATAATATCCTCCGTATGTTTTTATCCTGCAAATTATAACAAGTTTCTTATGTTAAAGCAATTAATTAAACATTAAGAATTTCTTAAAATTCAGACACGGAGAGCAAAATGCACAATATTTTTGTTAGCATCAACTAATCGCATTGTTAAAAACCACAAAATCAAAAAAACAAGTTGACAAAGGCAAAAAAATACATTAATATATACTTGATTAGCAAAGACTAACTTAAAGAAATCAGGGATTGTTATGAACTTACTTTCGGCTGAAGAAGGAAAAGAATATATTATTCTCGACATTGAAACCGACGACGAAGAGCTTGATGCTTTTCTGTTTTCGCTCGGCTGCTACAGCGGCGAGCCGATAACCGTAATTTCCCATATCAAGGGCGGCTGCGTTGTTTCAATCAAAGACGGCAGATATAACATCGACAGTCAGCTTGCAGAAGCTATAATTATCGGATAATGAAAAATAGTCAGCGAAAGCGGATTATTTTTTTGAAACAGAGTTAGCACAAACTAACCAACCGAATTGAGCATATATCCTATATAAGGGAGGAACCTAAAATGAGAATTGCTTTGGCGGGCAACCCCAACAGCGGCAAAACAACGATGTATAACGCGCTTACCGGCAGAAACGAAAAGGTCGGCAACTGGGCAGGCGTTACCGTTGACAAAAAAGAGCATGCAATAAAAAAGAGCTTTTACGGCGGCGAAGAGCTTATCGCGGTTGACCTGCCCGGCGCATACTCGATGTCTCCGTTCACCTCGGAAGAAAGCATCACAAGCTCCTATGTCAAAAATGAAAAGCTCGATGCGATTATCAACATTGTTGATGCAACAAATTTGAGCAGAAGCCTGTTCTTCACAACCCAGCTTCTGGAGCTTGGCGTTCCCGTTGTTGTTGCGCTCAACAAAACGGATATCAACAAGAAAAAGGAAACAAAGATTAACGCGGCGGCTCTTTCGGCAAAGCTCGGCTGCCCCGTTGTTGAAACGGTTTCTACCTCCGCAGACGGACTTGCGCAGGTTGTTACCGCGGCGGTTAACGCAATCGGCAAGGGTCAGAAAGCTCCCTATGACCAGGGCGATATAGACCTTACGGATAAAAAAGCCGTTGCCGAAGCGGACAGAAAGCGTTTTGCCTTTGTTAACAAAATTGTTGCAGACGTTGAAACCCGTAAGGTTCTTACAAAGGAAAAGAATTTCCAGGATAAGATTGACGCGGTTCTTACCAACAAATGGCTCGGAATTCCCATTTTTGCGGTTGTAATGTTTGCCGTTTTCTGGATTTCGCAGGCAGGCCCCGGTGTTTGGATAGCCGACCTTCTTACGGGCTGGCTTGAAAGCGGTCAGGCGGCTCTCGGTGAGCTTTTAACCGATGCAAACCCGCTTCTTTATGCACTTCTCATTGACGGCGTTGTCGGCGGCGTTATTGCCGTTATCGGCTTTCTCCCCCTTGTTATGGTTATGTATTTTCTCATTGCTTTGCTTGAGGACTGCGGCTATATGGCGCGTGTTTCCGTTGTGCTTGACCCCATCTTCAAAAAGGTTGGTTTGAGCGGCAAATCCGTTATCCCCTTTGTTATCGGCACGGGCTGTGCTATCCCCGGCGTTATGGCGTGCCGCACAATCCGCACCGAGCGCGAGCGCAGAGCAACGGCAATGATTGCCCCGTTTATGCCCTGCGGCGCAAAGCTCCCCGTAATTTCTCTTTTTGCGGGCGCATTCTTTGAGGATGCAACATGGGTCGGCCCTCTTATGTATTTCGCAGGCATCGTTATTATTCTGTTCAGCGCGCTCATTATCAACAAAATCACGGGCTACAGAGCAAGAAAATCGTTCTTTATCATCGAACTGCCCGAATACAAGGCTCCCAGCCTTTGGAGAGCATTCAAATCCATGTGCAGCCGCGGCTGGGCTTACATAGTTAAAGCGGCAACAATCATTCTTCTTTGCAACACAGCAGTTCAGATTATGCAGACCTTTGACTGGAGCTTTAAGGTTGCCGAATCGGCAGACGCATCAATCCTTGCTTCCATCGCAGGACCCTTTGCATATGTGCTTATTCCCGTCGTCGGCGTTCTTTCATGGCAGCTTGCAGCGGCGGCGGTTACGGGCTTTATCGCCAAAGAAAACGTTGTCGGCACTCTTGCAGTCTGCTTTGTGGGGCTTGAAAATCTTATCGACACCGAAGAGCTTGCCCTTATGGAGGGCGCAGGCGCTGAGGTTGCGGGCGTTATGGCAATCACAAGGGTTGCGGCTCTCGCTTACCTTATGTTTAATCTTTTCACTCCCCCCTGCTTTGCGGCAATCGGCGCAATGAACAGCGAAATGAAGAGCGCAAAATGGCTCTGGGGCGCAATCGGCTTCCAGCTCGGCACGGGCTTCACAGTTGGCTATCTTGTTTATCAGATTGGTACGCTTATCACAACGGGCGCAGTCGGCGCAGGCTTTGTGCCCGGACTTGTCGCGGTTATCGCGTTTGCGTCAATCCTTGCCGCGCTCTGCATCAACTCCCAAAAGAAGCTGAAAAAAGAGCTTGAGCTTAAAAAACAAAGAAAGCGCGCAGCCGCAATCAAATAATTTTCGGGAGCAATCACCATGGAAAATATCATTATTATTGCGATATTGCTTGTAATAATCGGTCTTGCCGCGCTCTATGTTTACAGAGCGAAGAAAAAGGGGCAAAAATGCATCGGCTGCCCC